>JAAEZO010000042.1 GCA_018222825.1 Gammaproteobacteria bacterium | reverse complement strand
TTAATCACAAGACAGCTTCCGTCGCCCTGCGCGAACGGGTGGCATTCGGACCTGATCTTGCCCCCAAGGCACTTCAGGAGCTGATGCATACCCAAGGCGTAAACGAGGCGGTGATACTGTCGACCTGTAACCGCACCGAGATTTATTGCTGTCTGGAGCCCGATGGCGACAGCGAATCGGTGCGGCACTGGCTGCAGCATTTTCATCGACTGGATGAAGACGAGCTCACCGCCTGTCTGTATCAGCACAGCGGCGAAGAAGCGGTGCGTCATCTGATGCGGGTGTCCTGTGGTCTGGACTCCCTGGTGTTGGGTGAGCCGCAGATCCTGGGCCAGATCAAGCAGGCCTATAGTCAGTCTCATCAGGTCGGCACCCTCAAGGGCGTGCTGGAACGGTTGTTCCAGAAAACCTTTTCCGTCGCCAAGCGCGTGCGCACCGAAACCGAGATTGGTGCCAGTGCGGTGTCGGTGGCCTTTGCCGCCGTCAGCCTGGCCAAGCGAATCTTCTCCGATCTCAGCCGTACCCGGGTGTTGCTGGTGGGGGCGGGCGAAACCGTCGAGCTGGTGGCGCGTCATCTCAAGGAGCAGTCGGTCACCAATATGATGGTGGCCAACCGTACCCTGGAGCGGGCCCAGAACCTGGCGCAGGAGTTTGGTGCCGAGGTAATGACCCTGGAGCAGATTCCCGATTATCTGCCCAAGGCCGACATCGTGATCAGCTCTACCGCCAGCCCCCTGCCGATCATCGGCAAGGGCATGGTGGAGCGGGCGCTCAAGGCGCGTCGCCAGCAGCCCATTCTGCTGGTAGACATAGCCGTGCCGAGGGATATCGAGCCCGAAGTCGATGAACTCAACGACGCCTATCTGTACACGGTGGACGATTTACAGGGCATCATCGAGCAGAATCTGGAGAGCCGTAAACGGGCCGCCGGTCAGGCCGAACTCATTATTCTGGATGAGCGGGATCAATTCATGGCCTGGTTCCGCTCGCTCGAGTCGGTGAACCTGATCCGCGACTACCGCAGCCAGGCCGAGCAGTTACAACAGCAGGAACTGGACCATGCCCTACGGGCGCTGGCTCAGGGCGAAGACGCCGCTCAAACCATGCAGCGGCTGGCGCGTCGGCTTACCAACAAACTGATCCACACTCCTACTCAGGCGCTGAACCAGGCGGGCAAAGACGGCGATCAGGAAATCCTGGCCGTTCTGGCCCAGAGCCTGAGGCTTGGTCAGCGCTGATTGAGCCACAGCGGCGAGACATCATGAACATATCCATACTGAAGAAACTGGAAGGCCTGCAGGAGCGTTACGAAGAAGTGCAGGCGCTGCTGGGCGAAGCCTCTGTCATCAATAATCAGGATCGCTACCGGGCCCTGACCCGTGAATATTCCCAACTCGAAGACGTGGTCGGCTGTTTTCGCCGTTATCGTCAGGCCGAAGCCGACCTGGCTGCCGCGAAGGAAATGCTGGCCGAAGACGACGCCGAGATGAAACTGATGGCGCAGGAAGAAATCGACGCCGCCAAGGACACCATCGAGGCTCTTGCTGTCGAGCTGCAGATACTGCTGCTGCCGAAGGATCCCAACGACGACAACAACTGCTTTCTGGAAATCCGTGCCGGTGCCGGCGGGGACGAAGCCGCGATCTTCGCCGGCGACCTGTTTCGTATGTACAGCCGCTACGCCGAGCAGCAGCGCTGGCGGGTGGAAATCATCAGCGCCAACGAGGGCGAGCACGGCGGTTTCAAGGAGCTGATTGCCCGCATCGAAGGGACCGGCGTCTACGGTCAGCTCAAGTTCGAGTCGGGCGGCCACCGGGTGCAACGGGTGCCCGAGACCGAGTCTCAGGGCCGCATTCATACCTCCGCCTGTACCGTGGCGGTGATGCCCGAGGTGCCGGAAGCCGAAGCCATCGACATCAACCCTGCCGATCTCAAGATCGATACCTTTCGGGCGTCCGGCGCCGGTGGTCAGCACGTCAACAAGACCGACTCCGCCATTCGTATTACCCACCTGCCGTCCGGCATGGTGGTGGAATGTCAGGATGAACGCTCGCAGCATAAAAACCGGGCCAAGGCGATGGCGGTGCTGAACTCGCGGCTGGCGCAGATGGAGCAGGATAAGCGCCATGCGGAGGAGCAGAACACCCGTCGCAATCTGTTGGGCACCGGCGATCGCTCCGACCGCATTCGAACCTACAACTACCCGCAGGGGCGAGTGTCGGATCATCGTATCAACCTGACCCTGTACCGGCTGAGCGAAGTGCTGGAAGGCCAGCTCGATATGCTGACCCAGCCGATATTGCAGGAACACCAGGCCGATCTGCTGGCCTCGCTGGCGGAGCAGTAATGACGCTGGCGCAATGGCGGCAGTGGCTGCGAGAGCAGCTGGCGGGGGGCGAGTCTCCGGCGGTGGATGCAGACGTATTGCTGTGTCACGTGCTGGCCAAACCGCGCAGTTTTCTGCTGGCGTGGCCGGAATACGAGCCCACATCGGCTGAGAGTAAGCGGCTGACTACTCTGGTGGCCCGCCGCAAGGCCGGTGAGCCGGTGGCTTACCTGACCGGCGAGCGGGAGTTCTGGTCGCTGGCGCTGGAAGTCTCTCCTGCCACCCTGATCCCTCGACCCGATACCGAAATCATCATAGAGGCGGCACTGGCCCGTTTGCCCGCCCGCCCGGCCACCCTGGTGGATTTGGGCACAGGGACCGGCGCCATTGCATTGGCGCTGAAAAGCGAACGCCCGGCCGATACGGTGCTGGCGGTGGAATACAACCCCGAGGCGGCGGCACTGGCCCGGCGCAACGCCACCCGGCTGGAGCTGGATGTCGAGGTACGCCAGGGCAGCTGGTTCGAGCCGCTGGCAGGGCTGCGTTTTGACATGATCCTGTCCAACCCGCCCTATATCGACGCCGCCGATCCTCATTTACAATCGGGGGATGTTCGCTTCGAGCCCGCCTCGGCGCTGGTGGCAGAGCAGCAGGGTATGGCGGATCTGCATTATTTAATTGGCCAGTCTCGCGAGCATCTTGAGCCTGGTGGCTGGTTGCTGCTGGAGCACGGCTGGCAGCAGGGAGCCCTGGTACGCAATGATTTTCTCGCTCAGGGCTATCAACAGATAGAGACTCTGCGCGATTATGGTGGTCAGGAACGAATTACGCTGGCCCAGTGGCCCGGGAGGCTGAATGCTGAAAACGAACATCAGTGATGGCTGGTCAAGCGACGAGCCTCGTAGTCTGATGATGCTGGCGCTGGATGTAGTGGAAAGCCTCTATGGGCTCAAGACACGAGATCAGGCAGAAGTCAGCCTCTTTGCCCTGGAGCAGGAGCTGGCCGAGCAGATGCCGGATCAGCCGCAAGACTCGCCAATGGCACAGCAGTTGCTGTCGGCACTATACGGCCCCCTGGGCCTAGCGGGTGACTGGGAGCGCTTTTTCTCCACCGATAATTGCCTGATGGATCGGGTGCTGAGTCGTCGTCGCGGCATTCCGGTGACCCTGGGCATTCTGTTGCTGCACCTGTGCGAGCGTTTCGGAATCAAGGCCGAAGGTATCGGCTTTCCGGGGCATTTTCTGGTGCGGGTCTGGTTTGAGGGGGAGGGCGCCGTTATCGACCCCTTCACCGGCCGTCAGCTGTCTCGTCATGAAATGGAGCAATTGCTGCGTGGTGCCCGGGGTAACCTGGCCCGCATCAAACCCAATCATCTCAAGGCCGCCGAAAATCTGGACATACTGACCCGACTGCTGAACGTGACCAAGGCGTCGTTTATTCATCACAAGCAGTTTTCCCAGGCCCTGGCCTGCAGCCAGCTGTTGCTCAAGCTCAAACCCGACTGTCCGTTCGAACGGCGCGATCGGGGGTTTCTGTTCGAGCAGCTCGACTGCGACCAGTTTGCCGCCGACGATTTTGAATTCTTTATTGAGCACTGCCCGGAAGATCCGGTGGCCGATGTGCTCAAAGCCCAGATAGTGGCCCTGGATCTGGGCCCCAAAACCCTCCACTAGGAGTAGCGATGAAAACCGTTCATATCAATCATATCCCGGTTGCCAACGACAAGCCCTTCGTGCTGTTCGGCGGTATCAACGTACTGGAGTCGCGCGATCTGGCGATGCAGGCCTGTGAGCATTATGTCAAGGTGACCGACAAGCTCGGCATTCCCTATGTGTTCAAGGCCAGCTGGGACAAGGCAAACCGCTCCTCCATTCACTCCTATCGCGGCCCCGGCCTGGAAGAGGGCATGAAGCTGCTGCAGGAAGTGAAAGATACCTTCAAGGTGCCGGTGATCACCGATCTGCACGAACCTCACCAAGCGGCAACCGTGGCCGAGGTAGCGGACGTGATCCAGCTGCCTGCTTTTCTCGCCCGGCAGACCGATCTGGTGGAAGCCATGGCCAGAACCGGCCGGGTGATCAACATCAAGAAGCCCCAGTTCCTGAGCCCGGGGCAGATGAAGAACATCGTCGACAAGTTTATCGAATGCGGTAACGACCAGCTGATGCTGTGCGAACGCGGTGCCAACTTCGGTTACGACAACCTGGTGGTTGATATGCTCGGCTTTGGGGTGATGAAAAAAGCTACCGGTGGTGTCCCCATCATCTTCGATGTGACCCACGCCCTGCAGTGCCGGGATCCGCTGGGTGAAGCCTCCGGCGGCCGTCGCGAGCAAATCGTGGATCTGGCGCGCGCCGGCATGGCGACCGGCCTGGCCGGACTCTTCCTGGAGGCGCATCCAGATCCGGCTAACGCTAAATGTGACGGTCCCAGCGCCCTGCCGCTGGCCAAGCTGGAACCCTTCCTGGCTCAGCTGAAGGCACTGGACGAGCTGGTGAAAAGCTTCGAGCCGCTGGATACCGCCGACTAACGGCGTGCCGCAGCCGGCAGGCCAGCAAAAGTAACAACGGAATCCAAACAGAAGGAGCGCCATCGGCGCTTCTTTTTTTTTATGGTTGCTGTTCAGGTGATTTCACTAGGTGAGTCCGGATCTGCTGGCGAAGCCGGCCGGGATTGGGCGTTCAGCGGCTGCAGTATCTGCCCCAGCTCCATCGGCAACGGAAACACGATGATCTTGCTGTTGTCGTTGCTGATTTCGGTCAGCGTCTGCAGGTAACGCAACTGTATCGCTTCCGGCTGTTGCCCCAGCATGCGGGCGGCTTCCAGCAACTGCTTGGAGGCTTCCAGCTCACCGGTGGCGTGGATGACCTTGGCGCGGCGCGAACGCTCGGCCTCGGCCTGGCGGGCGATGGCGCGGATCATCGACTCGTCCAGATCCACATGTTTGATCTCCACCGCCGTGACCTTGATGCCCCAGTTGTCGGTGCTTTGATCCAGAATGCGTTGCAAGTCCGCATTGAGGGTATCCCGCGCCGAGAGGATTTCGTCCAGCTCATGCTGACCGAGCACCGATCTCATGGTGGTCTGGGCCAGCTGGCTGGTGGCTTCGAGAAAATTTTCGACATTGATGATGGCCTTCTGCGGATCCAGCACCCGGAAATAAAGCACCGCATTGACCCGAACGGTGACGTTGTCTTTGGATATCAGATCCTGCGACGGCACGTCCATGGTGACGATGCGCAGGTCGACACGCACCATTTGCTGTACGAAGGGGATCAGGATGATGAAACCGGGCCCTTTGATTTTGTAAAAACGCCCCAGCAGAAAGACCACGCCCCGTTCGTATTCCCGTAATATCCGGAACATGCTGGCAAACAGCATCACCACCAGTATCACTATCAGCAGTTGGAAGTAGAGAAAATCGATGATCATGACGGGGTCTCCTTCGCCGGAGCGACGTTAAGGGTAAGGTCTTCCACCGCCAGCACCACTATGGACTGGTGGGCGGCAATGGGTTGCCGGCTGTGGGCCTGCCAGCGTTCTCCCTGCACCATGACGGTTCCGGTGGGATCGATGACGGTCAGGGCAATGCCTTGCTCCCCAATCATGGCGACTGCGCCGGAAACGGGAGCCGAACGGCGTTGTTTGACGATCAGACGGATCACCACGACGAACAGGCTCAGTGAGAACAGGGCAAAGGCGGCGATAAAGGGCCAGGCGACCCGGAAGGCCTGATCCGGGGTATCGAACAGCAGTACCGAGCCGATGACGAAGGCCACCAGGCCGCCGCCGCCGAGAATGCCGAAACTGGGAGCCAACCCTTCGGCCACCATCAGCGCCAGCCCCAGCCCCAGCAGGGCCAGGCCGGCGGTGCTGAAGGGCAGCATTTGCAGTGCCAGTAATGCCAGTAACAAACAAATGGCACCGGTGACTCCGGCCACACCGAAGCCGGGGCTGTAAAACTCGAGCAGCAGGCCGTAGATGCCGACCAGCATCAGCAGGTAGGCGATGTTGGGATTGCTGATGGTGATGATAAAGCGCTGACGCCAGTCGGGTTCACGCAACTCTGCCAGCAGATTCTGGCTGTCGAACGTATAGGTGCTGCCGTGCAGCTCCAGTGTTCGGCCATCCAAAGCCAGCACCAAGGACGGTATATCGTCGGCGATAAACTCGATGACATTCTGCTCCAGCGCCTCGGTGGCGGTGAGGGTAGCGGCGTCGCGCACCGCCAGCTCGGCCCAGTCGGCATTGCGTCCGCGCAGCTGGGCCAGAGAGCGGATATAGGCGATGGCATCGTTAAGAGTCTTGCGTTCCATCGCCGTGCTGCCGGCCGCCGGCGGGCTGCTGGTGTCGTCACCGTCAGTTGAATCCTGGTTGTTCTTGTCGTCCGGATCGGACGGGGGTGAGGGCAGTCCGGGTCCGCCTATCTGCACCGGGGTGGCAGCTCCCAGGTGAGAGCCGGGCGCCATGGCAGCCACATGGCTGGCATACAGGATATAGGTGCCGGCCGAGGCGGCGCGGGCACCTCCGGGAGAGACATAAACCACCACCGGGATGCGTGATTCGAGCATGGCGCTGATGATGTCGCGGGTAGCGCTGTACAGGCCGCCGGGAGTATCCATGGTCAACAGCACGAAGGCGGGTTTATCCAGTTGGGCTCTATTCAGCTCGGTGACGATGAAGTCGGAGGTGCCGGGGCCTATGCCCCCCTTGATATCCAGCTGCCAAAAGCGCTCTTGCGCCAGTGCCGGTAAGCCGAGCATAAGTAACAACAATAACAGCCCACGCCAGTTCATCCGATCTGCTCCCACTCGATACTCATTAGAGCTTAGTGCATGACATCGAGTTGGTTGTTATTTGACCGCCTTGCGGTTCATTCACATTATGCCGACAGCGCACTTTGTTTTACCATTTGCCGTCATGTAACGCGTATTGGCCGGCATATCTGCCCCGGGAGTAAAGATGATAATAAGAGCGGCGACCAAGGTCGATTTGGGAGAGGTTTTTCGGCTGGAGCAGGCCGGATTTGGCAGTCATGGTTATCCGGATTTTCTGTTTCGTCAGCTGCTGGAGCTGTGGCCGAATTTTCTGCTGGTGGCGGAAAGCGAAGGGAAACTTGTGGGGTACGCCCTCGGCGGCATGGGTGAGGCGAAAGAGCAGGGCTGGATTCTGTCGCTGGCGGTGGATGAACAGCTGCGTGGGCAGGGTATCGGCAAGGTGCTGTTGCAGCGGCTGTGTCGTGACCTGGCGGATTCGGGCTGTACCGAGCTTAGGCTGACGGTGCATCCGGACAACGGCGCCGCCGGGCTTTATCGGGCGCTGGGCTTCGAGATCGAGACATCGGAGCCGGACTATTTCGGTGTTGGCGAACCCCGGCAAGTGTTGCTGCGCCGGGGATAATGGGGCCGTTACTGCAGACGAGCGGCCTGCTCCAGACTTTTCCAGTCGCTGAACAGATGCACCGGATCGCACAGCTGGCTCATGGCGTGCAGGGCGGTGGCATAGCCGAGCTGTAACCCGAACAGGCGCACGCCCTGCTTTTCCTTGGCCTGGTCTACCTGCTGGCGCAGGGCGGCGTCGACCTGAAACTCGCCGTCGCTCACCAGCAGAATATCCGCCTGCTGCCAGCCTTGCTGCTGCAGCCGCTGCAACGCCGCCTGCAATGGCGTATTGACGTCGGTGCCGCCGCTGAAGGAGCCGCGCAGCATGTCCAGCAGCTCGGGCAGGGTCAGAGTTTGATTGTCCAGGGTCAGCAGTTCATCGGCACCGCCAAACAGATAGATAATACAATTCCGGTTCTGCTTCTTGGCCAGACGCAGGGCTTCGAGTACCAGCGCCTTCGAGACCTGCTCCGCCATGCCATGCATGGAGGCCGAGGTATCCAGACACAGAATAATGGGCCCCTGTTGCAGGCCCTGACCGGCGCCTTCGCCCTTGCCGGAACGGGGCGAGGGCCAGTCGTTGCCGGCATCGATGGGCATGACCCCGGCGACCGCATAGCTGAGCAACCCCTGCTCGGCCCGGCGCGCATGCCACAGCATGTGCAGCACCTCGTGGCCCATGAAGGCCGCTTCCAGCGGCAGCATGCGGGCCAGGTTGTCGGAGCGGGTAATGCCCTGGGTTTCCATCGGAACACCGGGTATTTTTCGCTCCTGCGGACCTTGCTCCTTCGGACTCATCTGTTGCATCAGTTGGCTCAGGCTGGCACTTTGCTCCGGATTGGGTCTTTGCTGGCCCAGCAACTGCAGCAGGCGCTGCAATGGCTGAATCTGTGCCACCCACTGACTGAGCCGCAACAGATCAAACCAGGCGCGATCGCGTAACTGGCCGCTGTTCTGATCGGTGCCGATGGCCGGGGCTATGCCCAGCTCTTCCGCCACCTGATCCAGCGACTGCCACAGGCTGACCCTGTGCTGCCATTGCTCGGCCAGCTTGTTCAGCTCGGCGCGAGTATGGCGTGCCCGGGCACAGGCCTCCGCCTGGTTGGCCGGTGTTCCGTGCAGCTTCAGCCCTGTGGCGGTAGCCGGCCAGCTTAGCTCTACCAGCTCCAGCGCCAGCAGAATGTCCTGCACGACAGCCTGGGCCACTTCCGGGGTTTGCTTGCAGTAATCCAGCGCGCCGGATCGCACCAGCAACTGGCGAAGTCGGCGCTCGGTGCTGCTGTTGAGCCAGGCACCGGGCCGGGGCAGTTTGCCCTGATCCAGTCGTTCCAGCATCTGTTGCACCTGGGTGGCCCTAGGCAGCAGGCTGCCAAGGGGGTGGGTCACCACCAGTGCAAACAGGTGTTCCGGAATCAATGCCAGTGGGCTCAGTCCGGGCGGCAGAGGGGCGCTCACGGGTCAGTCCTCTACCGGCAGGGCGGCAAAGTCACGGTGCAGCTGTTGTAACCGTTCCCGTTGTTGTTGCAATTGCTGTTGTTGCCGCTCCAGCTGACGCGTCGCCTGATTGGCCAGATCCTGCTCCAGCCACAGGTGCTGGCGCAGGCGCTCGCTCAGTCCGTTCAGCTGCCGGCCCAGCCAGCCGAGATAATGGGTCAGCTCGTCGATGCGTTCATCGAGCTGGCGCAGGCGCGAGGCGATGTGCGCCGCCGGCCAGGCCTTGGGCTGCAGGGCGGTGGGGCGCTGATAGCTTTCCAGCAGTGGCTGGTATTGATCCAGACTGCCGCCGAGGTTGCGAATTTCATCGGCGGTAAAGCTGGCGTCCGGCAACCGGGGCTGACGAAAGAGGGGCTCGCCCCTGGCATTGCGGCGCGGGCGCTGGCCCCGGGCTTCGGTGACCGGCTGGCCCTGCTCGTCCAGATACAGCTGATAGCCCTGTTCGTTCAATGCCGGCAGCACCGGATCCGCATCCTGCTCCAGCCGTTGCTGCCAGCTGTCGACCAGCTCGGTGATCAGTTCGGGGCTGAAGCCCGGATCGGCGGCGATGTGTCGGTGCAGCCAGTCGTTCAACAGCTCGAACTGTTCCGGTTGCTGCCACAGACAGTGGGGCAACAGCCAGGCATCGAACAGGCCGGCTTCGGTCTCGTTGTTGCAGAAGGCGGACACCTTGAGCAGCTTGACCACCTTGCGCCAGCGACGATCCGACACCGAAATATCCTGCTCGGCCAGAAAGGCTCGCAGGCTGTGCAGCAGCCGGATCAACGCATCGGCCAGCGGCAGTTGCTCGGCGCCGTCGCGAATGGCACTCAGATCATCCTGGCTGAGGCACTGTTCGGGTGACGGCGGCTGATATTCGTGATTCAGGGTCAGCAGGGCGGTAAAGCTGTCGTCCTGTATCGGCGCCACCTGAAAACGCAGCAGAAAGCGGTCGTAGAGGGCGTTCAGCTCGGCCCCGTCGGGAAGCTCGTTGCTGGCGGCGATCACCGAAATCAGCGGTACTCGCACCCGTTCGCTGCCGTTGTCGAACTGGCGTTCGTTGAGCAGGGTCAGCAGGCTGTTGAGGATGGCGCTGTTGGCCTTGAAGATTTCGTCGATAAAGGCGATGGCGGCTTCCGGCAGGTAGCCCTTGGTCTGGCGCAGATAGCGATCCTGTTCCAGCGCCTTGATGGACAGCGGGCCGAACAGTTCTTCCGGTACCGAAAAGCGGGTCAGCAGCCGTTCGAAGTAGCGGCCGTCGTCCACCAGAGTGCGCAGGCGGCGGGCCAGTTCACTCTTGGCGGTACCCGGCGGGCCCAGCAACAACAGGTGTTCACCGGACAATGCCGCCAGCAACGCCAGCCTGGCTGGCGTGTCCCGCTCCAGCAGCCCTTGCTGCAAATGGTTGATTAATGCTGCGATACGGGGTTTTACGACCATGTGCCAGACCTGTAAGTTAATTGTATTAAATGTATATCATTATTGTACTCAAAAAGCCTCGGGTGACCAGCATCAATCAAGTGCTCTTGTTCAGCATGGCGTCGTTGAACAGCGCCTTGTTGGCCACCAGCGCCTGTGGATCGAAGTCGTCCACGTTGATGGTGCGCAAGCGGCTGACTTCCGCCTGCTGCAGCAGGGCGGCTTCTTGTGGGTCAATGATGTCGGCACTCAATGCCTCGGCAGCCAGCTGATCCAGCCGGGTAAAGGACCGGCGGCCGAGGACTTGGGTGATTTTGTCGAACACCGGCTCGGCGGCCAGCACGTCGGTGAAGGCCTGCTCCAGCAACCCGAGCGGGTTGCCATCCTCGGCGGCCAGATAGAGCCCGTCGCCGATGCGCTGGCGTACCGTTCCCGGCATTTGCAGGGCGCGGGCCACCTGATGATCCAGCCGGTCCGAAGGCCGTTTGAACGGGGCACCATAGGGCATCAGCAGCAACTTGAGTGTCTTGCCCAGCACGTGGGCGGGAAAGTTGTCGAGCAACTCCACCAACGCCACTTGTGCCCGATACAGGCCATCCTGACAGGCCCAGTGCACCAGCGGCAATACTTCGGCCTGGCGACCTTCGTCGTTGAAGCGCTTCAGGGTGGCAGACACCAGATACAGCTGACTCAGCACATCACCGAGGCGGGCCGACAGTCGCTCCTTGCGCTTGAGCTCGCCGCCGAGGCTGGCCATGGCCACATCCGACAACAGGCTGAGATTGGCGCTTAGCCGGTTCATCTGGCGGTAATAAGGTGCTGTGTCATCAGAAACCGGCGTCGGGCTGAAGCGCGCACCGGTAAAGCCAAACCAGATGCTGCGCACCAGGTTACCGACGGCAAAACCGAGATGGCCGAACAGGGCCTGGTCGAATTGCGCCAGCGCCTTGCCGACATCGGGCTCCTGCGCCGACAGCATCTCCGCCAGCACATAAGGATGGCAACGAATGGCCCCCTGACCGTAGATGATCATGCTGCGGGTCAGGATGTTGGCGCCTTCGACCGTGATGGCGATGGGGGCGCCCTGATAACCGCGGGCCAGGTAGTTGTTGGGCCCCATGCAGATACCCTTGCCGCCGTGAATGTCCATGGCATCGATGATGCTGCGCTGGCTGCGATCGGTGAGGTGATATTTGACGATGGCCGAAATGACAGAGGGCTTTTCGCCCAGATCGATACCGGTCACGGTCAGCATGCTGGCCGCATCGGACAGATAGGCGTTACCGCCGAGGCGGGCCAGCGGCTCTTCGATGCCTTCCATTCTGCCGATGGGCAGCCGAAACTGGCGGCGAATACGGCTGTAGGCACCGGAAGCCAGCGCCGAGACCCGAGTGCCTGCGGTTCCGGTGGAAGGCAGTGTGATGCCGCGGCCCACCGACAGGCATTCCATCAGCATGCGCCAGCCCTGACCGGCCATTTGCTGACCACCGATGATAAAGTCGATGGGTACGAATACGTCCTGCCCCTGGGTAGGTCCGTTCTGAAAGGGCACGTTCAGCGGAAAATGCCGGCGCCCTATTTTTACGCCGGGAGTGGCGGTGGGGATCAGGGCGCAGGTAATGCCGAGATCGGTCTTACCACCCAGCAAGCGTTCCGGATCTTTCAGCTTGAACGCCAGCCCGAGCACGGTGGCGATGGGAGCGAGGGTGATGTAGCGCTTGTTCCAGGTCAGGCGCATGCCCAGCACTCGCTCGCCCTGCCATTCCCCCATGCACACCACGCCCACATCGGGAATGGCACCGGCGTCAGAGCCGGCTTCCGGTCCGGTCAGGGCAAAACAGGGAATTTCTTCGCCGCGGGCCAGCCGGGGCAGGTAGTGATTTTTTTGTTCTTCGGTGCCGTAATGCTGCAGCAGCTCGCCCGGGCCGAGCGAGTTGGGCACGCCGACGGTGGAGGCCAGTACCGCACTGGTGCTGCACAGTTTTTGCAGGATGCGGGACTGGGCGTAGGCAGAAAACGCCAGGCCGCCATACTGCTTTTCGATGATCATGGCGAAAAAGCCCTGCTTTTTCAGGTAATCCCACACCTCGGGCGACAGATCGGCGCGCTCGTGGGTTACCTCCCAGTCGTTGGTCATGCGGCACACTTGTTCTACCGGACCGTCCATGAAGGCCTGCTCTTCGGCACTGAGTTGCGGTTGGGGATACCGGTGCAGGGTGTGCCAGTCCGGTTTGCCGCGAAACAGCTCGGCCTCCCACCAGGTGGTGCCGGCCTCGATGGCTTCGCGCTCGGTGGAAGACATGTCGGGCATCAGCCCTTTATACAAGCCGAACAACGGACGACTGAGCAGGCCGGATCGCAGCGGCGTCAGGTTAAGCAGCGCGGCTACTACGGCAAACATCAGCCAGAGTGTGGGGTGAACCTCGCCCAACAGGGTGCCCATCGCCAGTACCAATGCGCTGATCAGTGTGGTCGTTACCAAGCGGGCGCGGCGGTAGGCCAGACTGGCCCAGGAAATCAGCAGTAGCAGCAGGGTAATCATCAATAACTCCTTTTACCGGCATGAGTGCAACAGCAAGGTCTGACCTGTTGATCGCTCCTAGTTGTAATTCATACAAATGTTTAAATCAAGCTGCGAAGAAGTTAAAGAAAAGGGCGTCATTCCGCCTGGTTCAGCCAAACTCCCGCGGCAACAGCCGGTGGCAGGGAGTACCCGGCTTCCCGCTGCGGGTGACTTATGCCAAAATGCCCTTTTATCGTGAGTGAGAGGCAATTTCATGTATCAGGATCTGATCCGTAGCGAACTGACCGACGCCGCCGAAGTGCTGAATCGCTTTCTGGCCGATGATGCCAACATTAAGGCCATCGAACAGGCGGCCAAATTGCTGGCCGACAGCTTCAAGGCCGGTGGCAAGGTGTTGTCGTGCGGAAACGGCGGCTCTCATTGCGATGCCATGCACTTTGCCGAAGAGCTGACCGGACGCTACCGCGAAAATCGCCCGGGTTATCCGGCCATTGCCATCTCCGATCCCAGCCATCTGTCCTGCGTGGCCAACGACTTCGGTTACGAATACGTGTTTTCCCGCTATCTGGAAGCGGTAGGGCGGGAAGGGGACGTTCTGTTCGGCCTCTCTACCAGCGGTAACTCCGGCAATATTCTCAAGGCCATCGAAGCGGCCAAGGCCAAGGGCATTCAGGTCATTGCCCTGACCGGCAAGGACGGCGGCAAGATGGCCGGTCTGGCGGATGTGGAAATTCGCGTCCCTCACTTCGGTTATGCGGATCGCATTCAGGAAGTGCACATCAAGATCATTCATATCCTGATTCAGTTGGTCGAAAAAGAAATGGAGCAGGGATAAGCGACATGTGTGAATTGCTAGGGATGAGCGCCAACGTACCCACCGATATCTGCTTCAGCTTTACCGGTCTGATGCAGCGGGGCGGCCGTACCGGCCCCCACAAGGATGGCTGGGGTATCGTGTTTTACGAAGGCAAGGGCTTGCGGACCTTCAAGGATCCGCAGCCGTCCAGCCAGTCCCGCATCGCCAAGCTGGTGCAGGAATATCCGATCAAGAGCTGCTCGGTGGTCAGCCATATTCGCCAGGCCAACCGGGGCGGCATCGCGCTGGAAAATACCCATCCCTTTACCCGGGAGCTGTGGGGCCGCTACTGGACCTTTGCCCACAATGGCCAGCTGAGCGGTTACGATCATCTTGAAACAGGGCGCCACAAGCCGGTGGGTGAAACCGACAGTGAACTCGCCTTTTGCTGGATTCTGGATGCCATGGAGCGCCGGTTCCCCACCAGGCCCGATGACATGACGGCCATGTTTCGTTATGTGGCCAGCCTGTGCGATCAATTGCGCGCGCTGGGCGTGTTCAACATGTTGCTTACCGACGGCGAATACCTGATGACCTATTGCAGCAACAACCTGCACTGGATCACCCGTCGCGCGCCGTTCGGCCCGGCCCGGCTGATTGACGAAGAAGTGGAAATCGACTTTCAGAAAGAAACCACGCCCAACGATATCGTGACCGTGATCGCCACCCAGCCGCTGACCAACAACGAGCAGTGGCACAAGATGCAGCCGGGTGAATACAACCTGTTCTGGCTCGGCGAGCGAATCGCCGGCAACGGGACAGAGTAAGCGCTTTCATCCTTTAGCGGGTAACGCCGGTGTTTGGTCAAGCTGCCGCAGTAATTGGCAGCCGGCACCAAATGCGGCATTTTCGAGCGCCTTCGGGATCGGCTTGACGCGTATCGGCGAAGGTAATCCGCGCGTTACTTTGCATGGCAGGGCGCCTGCCGTACAACTTGTTGGCTAAGCTTGGTGCAGAGTGTCTGCACGAGGCTGGCCATGACTGCTATTTCCCCCCTGAATACCCATCGGCTTTATCGCGCCTGCGATGAGGCTCAGTTCACCTTTACCACCACCGATGAACTCACCGACAGCGGCGCCCTGGTGGGGCAGGAACAGTTGTTGGAGGCGCTGTCATTCGGCACCGGCATTCGCCGTCAAGGTTTTAACATCTACATGATGGCGCCGGAAACCTGTAACCGGCACACCCTGATCCACCGCTTTCTGAGCGGGAAAGCCGAAAACGAGCCGGTGCCGCCGGATCTGTGCTACGTCCATGGTTTTGAAGAAGCGATGCGGCCCGAACGGCTGCTGCTGCCGGCGGGAGTTGGGCGGCGCTTTCGTGCCAGCCTCGACAAGCTGGTGGAAGAGCTGTTGCTGTCGATACCGGCGATCTTTGAAACCGAGGAGTATCAGAACCGGCTGGAAGAATTCAATCAGCAGTTGGCCGAGCGTCAGAGCTCGGCCATGGCCGAAGTCAAGGCGCTGGCCCAGGCCGAGGGGGTCACGATGATCAGCACGCCCACCGGTTTTACGCTGGCGCCAAAGAAAGACGATGAAGTGCTTGATGCCAAACAGTTTGGCCAGCTGCCGGAGGCGGAGCGCACTGGCATAGAGCAGGCGATTGCCCGGGTAGAGCAACGGCTGCAGGAGGTGCTGCAGCAGTTTCCGCTGTGGAATCGGGAAACCCAGCAGCACATTCAGTGGCTGAACGAAGAAATGGTGATGTTTGCCGGCGGTAATCTGATCGACGAGCTGCGCAAGGAATACGCCGGCTGCGAGCCGGTGGTTCATCATCTGGATGCAATTCAGCAGGATCTGGCCAATAACGTCAATCTGCTGCTGAGCCATATGAGTGAAGGAGAACTGCCGGCTCAGCTGCTGACCCGTTACCGGCTGAATCTGCTGGTAGACAATGCCGACACGAAAGGTGCTCCCGTGATCTACGAAGACTGGCCCAATTTGACTCGCCTGCTGGGCCGGGTAGAGCATCAGGTCGAGCAAGGGGCATTGATCACCGATTTTACCCTGATCTGCGCCGGCACCCTGCACAGGGCCAATGGCGGTTACCTTCTTCTCGATGTGCAGCGGCTGCTGCAGCAGCCCATGGTGTGGGAGGTACTCAAGCGGGCGCTGTATGCCCGGGAGATCCGTATCGAATCTCTGGAGCGCTTTTACAGCCTGGCCAGTACCGTCAGTCTGGAGCCCCAGCCGGTGCTGCTTGAACTGAAAGTGATTCTGATTGGCGACCGACGGCTCTATTACCTGCTGGCGGCCTATGACCCGGACTTTGGCAAGTTGTTCAAGGTGCAGGCGGACTACAACGACGACATCGAGATCAACCCCGAAAATTTGCAGCGTTACGCCCGTTTTATCGGCTTGCTGGCGCGTCAGCAGGAACTGCGTCCGCTCACCTTTTGCGGGGTGGCGCGCACGATAGAGCTGGCCGGCCGGCTGGCGGATGATCAGCAGCGGCTCTCGGCCCTGACCGAAGATCTGGCAGACGTGCTGCAGGAGGCCAATTATCTGGCCGAGAGCGATGGCCAGACCAACATCAACGGTGACGTGGTGGAACGCGCGCTGGCGGCGGGGCGACGGCGGGGCGACGGCGGGCCGCGCGTATACACAGGCGCATGGAGGAGTCGATACTGCGCGGCAGCAAGCTCATCGACACTCAAGGTGCCGTTATCGGTCAGGTGAATGGCCTGACGGTGCTGGACATGGGCAACTACCGTTTTGGCCAGCCGGCGCGCATCACCGCTACTGCTCGGCTGGGCACCGGATCCGTACTCGATATCGAGCGGGAGGTTAAACTGAGCGGTGCCGTGCACGCCAAGGCGATGTTGATTCTTTCTCGCTTCCTGAGCCACCGCTACGCGGCCGAAGGCCCCATGGCGGTCTCGGCGAGCCTGGCCTTTGAACAGTCTTACGGCATGATAGAGGGAGACAGCGCCTCGGTGGCCGAGTGTTGCGCGCTGATCTCCGCCATTGGGGAAGTGCCGCTCAATCAGGCGCTGGCGGTGACCGGCTCCATCAACCAGTTCGGCCATGTGCAGCCCATCGGTGGAGTAAACGAAAAAATTGAAGGTTTTTTCGAGGTATGCCGGGCTCGGGGGCTGGCGCCCGGCCAGGGGGTGATTATACCCGCCGCCAACACCGACAACCTGATGCTGAACCGGGAGGTGCGCGACGCGGTGGCCGCAGGGCAGTTTTGCGTGTATGCGGTGTCCGGGCTGGATCAGGCGCTGGCCCTGCTCACCGGCATGGAAATAGGCGAAGCCGATGAGCAGGGGGACTATCCTGCGGACTCGGTCAATGGCCGGGTGCAGCAACGGCTGCAACGGCTGGCGGAGATACAACGCCGGCTGCACCTGCACGATGAGGACAAGGACGACTCCGAGGAGAAAGCGTCATGATGCAACGCCTGGTCTGGTATCTGGAGCTCAGCGGGCGGGAGCTTGAACAACTGGAGTTAGTGGTGGACTTCGCCGCCGGTCAGGGAGTGAGTCTGCGTACCGTCTTCGTGGAAGACGAGTATCTGCTGCGTTGTGGCGAGCTGCCCTGCAGTCGGGAGATCAGTCTGCTTACCGGGCGGGTTCGGCCGCTCAGCAGCAGGCAACTGGAGTGGCAACTGCGCCGCCGGCGGGAACGGACCGAGCTGCGACTTGAGGCGATGGCTCGGCAACGGGAGCTGGAATGGAGTCGGGAAGTGACCCGGGGACGACTTGAGGTGCTGCTGAGCGCCACAGGTGACGACATGGCTGTTCTGATCCAGGGCGGAGGCGAGCCGTTGCCATCGTGGCTGCCCGGGCTTGGCCGTCCCTTGTTGCTGCTCGGAGAAGGTTTTCGCCCTCTCAATCAGGTGCTGGTGGCACTGGAAAGTGTGGACGACACCGGGCTTCTGGAGCAGGGACTCGCTCTGGCTGGCCGAAGTCGCTGGCCGCTGTGGGTGCTGGTGCCGGCGGCGCAGAGTGATGTTCTGGCACCACTGCTGGCAGAAAAGGGACTGAACGAGGCGGTGCTGCCGTTGCGGCACTGGTCACTGGCCGCCTGGCTGGCCGCCGGCACCGACAGGGCCAGCCTGTTGCTGGCTCGGGCCAACAGTCCCGGACTGACGGACAACAGCATCACCGGCATCAATGCCATTCTGTTGCTGCCGGCCAAAACATAAAAAAGGATGCGTTCGCATCCTTTTCACACTTGAACTACAGAGCAATTTATTCGCCGGCGTGGCCTTCCGGAGGCCTCAGCCTGACTTCTCCGTTTTTCATGTTCAGCCGGCCTTCACAGCGTACCACCAGTGGATAAATAGCATGCTCCTGCACCATTACCCACTCGGCAACGGCCGCTTCGTCACCACCGGCAAAGATGCGCAGGTGCCATCGGGTCGCCGCTACCTATTTCATTTCGGTTAACAAGCCTCGGCTGCCGGCTGTTTTTGAGCGATTTGCAGGTAGCTGAGCAACCACATCATCAAGCCACCGATAAACAAAGCCGCTGCCACATAGCCGGTTTGATGTGGTGCAGCGCCTTGCGCAATGGCAATGCCGCCCACCCAGGGGCCAATGGCATTGGCCACATTAAAGGCACATTGCACCAGGGCCCCGATCATGGCGTGGCCATCGGGCGATACTTCCATCAATAACGACTGGATCAGGGGGGCCAGACCGATGCTGCAGCCAATGAAGAATATCACGGCATAAAGTAGCCAAATATGATGGCTTGCCGACACATAGGCAATGGAAAATACAATGGTACCCACCAGTACCAGGCCGGTAGTCTTGATAGCCGATTTATCGGCGGCTTTACCCAACAGGTAATTACCAAGCGTCGAGCCGATGCCAAACATGATCATGGCAATTGAAATGGTATAGGCTGGAGTTTCGGTAGTGACCAGAATAGTGTCGGCAATGTAGGTGTAAATACAAAACACCCCGCCAAAACCAATGATGGCAATGCCCAGAATAGACCAAACCAGTTTGTTTTTTAGTACCCCAAACTCGTTGATTAAATTGGAGGGTTGCGCATTTTTAACGTTTGGCACCACCTTATACACGCAAATAAAGGCAATGAACGCCAGGCCGCCGGCACCGGCCAGACAATAACGCCAGCTAAGGTATTGCCCGACCAGTGTCACGATGGGAACGCCGACGATGGTGGCAATGGTCAACCCCATAAACACCTTCGACATAAAACTCGCGCGTTTGCCGGCAGGTGCAATATCCGAGGCCAATAGAATCGCCGCACCAAAATAGGCACCATGCGGCAGGCCGCTAAAGAACCGGAATAACACCAGTTGTTCAAGCGAGGTTGCAAAGGCGCTCAAGGTGTTCGAAATGCACATCATGCTCAAGAATATCAGCAGCGCGGTGCGCTTTTTCATGTTGGCGGTTGCCAGCATGAACACGGGGGCGCCGGCGACCACGCCCATGGCATAGGCGCTAATGGCGTAACCACTTTGTGACGGTGTGGAATTGAAGGTTTCGCTGATGAGCGGGAGCATCGGCATCATTGAAAATTCAGCCAATCCTAAAATGAATGTACCGAGTGCCAACACCATTAAAATGGACATTCTGTTAGCTTGACCAGATACCGAGGTTACATCTGTCGTCATAAAAAACCTTCAAGGTGGACATTTAACACACAAATAAATCGAAGCAACGACAAACAGCGCGGAACGGGCGCGCGGTGTAACAGCTAAAGACGTGTTGATGTGAATGGGGGATAAAAGTAGCGGGCTATTTTAAGTGAAAAGGCGTGCGGCGTCATCCGTCATGTTCCACCTCGCCGCGTGATCTGGCCGGGGATATGATTCGGTATGTAGTTGTATTAAAAAACAAAAAAGCGCGCCTGTGTCACCACCAGCGCGCTTTTTCAGTAGCGGAAGAGTATCAGTCTCCGGCGTGTCCCTGTTCCGGCAGCAAGACGCCATCCAGCAGGGCGTTACCTTGCTGCATCACCAGGCGACCTTCACAGAACCAGCGCACCACCAACGGATAAATAGCGTGCTCCTGCACCTGTACCCGCTCGGCAACGGCAGTTTCGTCATCACCGTCAAAGATCGGCACCCTGGCCTGCAATGCCACCGGGCCACCGTCCAGCTCTTCGGTAACAAAGTGCACACTGCAGCCGTGCTCGCTGTCACCGGCTTCGATGGCCCGTTGGTGGGTATGCAGCCCCTGGTATTTGGGCAACAGGGAAGGATGAATATTGATCATTCGCCCCTGATAATGACGCACAAAACCGGGAGTGAGAATACGCATAAAGCCGGCCAGCACGATCAGATCGGGCGCATAGCTGTCGATTTGCGTCATTAACGCCGCATCGAAGCTGTCCCGATCCGCATAGTCCTTGCTGGGCAACACCGCCGTGGCGGTGCCCGCGATGCGGGCACGTTCCAGACCATAGGCGTCGGCCTTGTTGCTGACGACGGCCACCACTTCGCCGCCCAGCAGGCCGGCGGCTGACTGATCCAGCAATGCCTGCAGATTGCTTCCGTTGCCGGAAATCAGGACGACGATACGCTTCATTTGATCTCGACCTGCTCTTCGCCGTCGGCTGCAGTGTCGATATGACCGATAACCCAGGCTTGCTCGCC
>JAAEZO010000259.1 GCA_018222825.1 Gammaproteobacteria bacterium | reverse complement strand
TCGGCAATCGGGAAGAACATGAAGCAGGATTGCACCATAGCAGCGCTCCCGCCACTCGATGGTCGGGCGAACAAGGAAACCTCAGGATGAACTTCAAACCGAACATTCCCCTTGCCGGGTGTCTGATGTCGCTGCTGGTGATATTTGCCGCCCAGGCCGCGCCCAAATTCGACGGCGACCCCGACAACCTGCCCCCCGGTCGGTTGAAAACCCAGATCGAAAAACTGCCCTACCCCGCCCAGCAACGGGCCCTGGAATGGCTTGAGCAATTCAATATTCCGGCCCAGGACTTCGAATTTCTGCGGGCCGATCAGGACGGTGCCATCTTTTACGAGGATACCGTACTGCCGGAGCACTCCGATGACGACATAACAGACGAGGTGGGTGAGCCGCTGGCGGTCGCGCCGGAAGACACCTTCTTTCTGCACAGCCGCCCCGGCGCCGGCAAGGTGGTATTCCTCGACTTCGACGGCCATGTGATCAGCGGAACAGCCTGGAGTAATGGAGCCACCTTCCATGCCCGACCTTACGATACCGACGGCAGTCCGGTCAGCTTCAGCGACACCGAGCGCGGCCGCATCGCCGAGATCTGGCACCGTATCGCCGAGGATATGGCGCCGTTTGATATCGACGTTACCACCGAGGATCCCGGTGCGTTCGGACCCAACGTCGGCCATGTACTGATCACCGAAGATACCGACGAGTTCGGCACGCCCATGCCGGCATCGGGTGCCGGCGGGGTCGCTTATGTAGGCGTCTGGGATCGCAGCAACTATGAGTACTACTCGCCGGCGCTGGTCTACGCCAACAATCTGGGTCCCTACGTGGCGCCCTGGGTAGCCGAGGCGGCGACGCACGAATTCGGGCACAACCTCGGACTCAGCCATGACGGCACCTCCACGCAGAGTTACTACGGCGGCCACGGCGCCGGTTTCACTTCCTGGGGTCCGATCATGGGCGTGGGCTACTACACCCAGGTCACCCAGTGGAGCAAGGGCGAATACGCCGACGCCAACAATAGTCAGGACGATATACAGATCATCGGCAACCAGCTGGGCATTCGCGCCGATGACCACGGCAACGACCCGGCCGGCGCCACCCCGCTGGTGGCCGATGCCGGCGGCAACATCCATTCAACCTCGCCGGAAATCGACCCCGGCAATCTGGTACCGGCCAACAAGGGGGTGATCGAAACTCAACACGACCACGACCTGTTCTGGTTCGACACCGCCGCAGGTAACGTGTCCCTGACCATCAATCCGGCCTGGGAAAGCTTTTATAACGACAACCGGCGCGGCGCCAATCTCGACATTCAGGCCAGCCTGTACGATGCCCGGGGTAACCTGGTGATCAGCGTCGACCCGCAGAATGAAACCATGGCGCGAATCGATCAAACCCTGCCGGCCGGCCGTTATTACCTCGACGTCACCGGTGTTGGCAACAACGTGACGCCCTACAGCGACTACGGCAGCCTGGGCATGTATTTCATCTCCGGTACCCTGCTGCCGGCACAGGGTGACACCACGGCGCCGACCCCGAATCCGGCCGGCTGGTGGGCCACCCCGCCCACGGCGCAAGGCGCAACTCAAATCGACATGGCGGTGAATCCGGCCACCGACGACTCCGGCGCGGTACAGTACCACTTCCTGTGTGTCGCCGGTGGCACCGGCTGCGGCAACAGTGGCTGGCAGACCGGCACCGGTTACAGCGCCATCGGACTGCAGGCCGGCACCGGCTACAGCTTTCAGGTGAAGGCCAGAGATTTGGCCGGCAACGAAACCGCCCTGTCGGCGGTGCGTTCGGCCACCACCGAGGGCAACCAGACGCCGGTTGCGATGAATGACAGCTCCGAGACCAACCAGGGTCAGGCGGTCACCATCGCCGTGCTGGCCAACGACACCGATGCGAACGGTGACATCCTGTCGATCGACGGCTTTGGGCAGGCCGGTAACGGCAGCGTCAGCCAGAGCGGCAATAGCCTGGTGTACACGCCGTCGTCCGGCTTCAGCGGCAGCGACAGCTTCACCTATACCGCGACCGACGGCATGGCCAGCTCAGCTCCGGCCACGGTGGCCGTGACCGTGACAGCGGTCAACCAGCCGCCGGTAGCAGTGGACGACAGCGCCAGCGTTCAGCTGAGCAGCTCGCTGACCATTGATGTGCTCGGCAACGACAGCGACCCCGACAACGATGCGCTGACCATCAGCGACTTCAGCCAGGGCAGCAAGGGCTCGGTCGCGCTGTCGGCGGCCGGTGACCAGCTGGTGTACAGCAGTGGCAACAAGCGCGGTGGCGATACCGTGACCTACACCATCAGCGATGGTCAGGGCAACAGCGCAACCGCCACGCTCAGCATCAACATCAGCCCCAAGGGCCAGAGTGATGACGGCGATGGCGGCGGCACCAGCGATGACGGTGGTGGCAAATGCCACCCGAAACGAGGCTGCTGATAAATAGCACGCAGCGCTTATAGGATCGCTGTTCGCCAACCCCGTGACGAACGGCACCGAACACCGGCGGAGCAGGCCATGCCTGCTCCGTCTTTTTTATGCTCAACGTAAAAAGCCCTGCCTATAGCAGGGCTTTCCGGTTCAAGGTACCGACCCCGCACCAAGGGTGCGGGGTCGG
>JAAEZO010000258.1 GCA_018222825.1 Gammaproteobacteria bacterium | reverse complement strand
GAAGCCGAAAGTATCCACATCATGCGGGAAGTAGTGGCAGAGGCCGACAATCCGGTCATGCTCTACTCCATTGGTAAAGACAGCGCCGTGATGCTGCATTTGGCCATGAAAGCCTTTTACCCGTCCCTTCCCCCCTTCCCGCTGCTGCATGTGGACACCCGCTGGAAGTTTCGCGAAATGTACGAGTTTCGCGACCAGATGGTGGAAAAGCTGGGCATGGACTTGCTGGTGCACGTTAACCCGGAAGCGGTAGAAAAAGACATCAACCCCTTCACCCACGGCTCCGCCATTCATACCGACATTACCAAGACCGAGGGCCTGAAGCAGGCGCTGGACCAGTACGGCTTCGACGCCGCCTTTGGTGGTGCCCGCCGCGATGAAGAAAAATCCCGCGCCAAGGAGCGTATTTTCTCGTTCCGTACCGCGCAGCACCGCTGGGACCCCAAGAACCAGCGTCCGGAGCTGTGGAAGCTGTATAACGCCCGCAAGCAAAAGGGCGAGTCGATTCGGGTATTCCCGCTGTCCAACTGGACCGAGCTGGATATCTGGCAGTACATCCACCTGGAAAACATTCCCATCGTGCCGCTGTATTACGCGGCCCAGCGCCCGGTAGTGGAGCGCGACGGCACCCTGATCATGGTGGATGACGAGCGCATGCCGCTGAAAGACGGTGAAGTGCCGATGATGAAGAACGTGCGCTTCCGTACTCTTGGCTGTTATCCGCTCACCGGCGCCGTGGAGTCACAAGCCGACACCCTGCCCGCCATTATTCAGGAAATGCTGCTCACCAAAACGTCCGAACGTCAGGGCCGCATGATCGACCACGACTCCGCCGCTTCCATGGAAAAGAAAAAACAAGAGGGCTACTTCTAATGGCGCACGTATCCGACCTCATCTCCTCCGATATCGAGCAATATCTGCAGGCCCACGAGCACAAGAGTCTGCTGCGCTTTATTACCTGCGGCAGCGTGGACGACGGCAAGAGCACCCTGATTGGTCGCCTGTTGTTTGAATCCAAGATGCTGTTTGAAGATCAATTGGCTGCGATGGAGGCCGACTCCAAGAAATGGGGCACTCAAGGGGAAAACATCGACTTTGCGCTGCTGGTCGACGGCCTGGCCGCCGAGCGTGAACAGGGCATTACCATCGACGTGGCCTACCGCTTTTTCTCCACCGACAAGCGCAAGTTCATCGTGGCCGACACCCCGGGGCACGAGCAGTACACCCGCAACATGGTCACCGGTGCCTCTACCGCCGACGCCGCCATTCTGATGGTCGATGCCCGTAAAGGCATTCTGACCCAGACCCGTCGTCACAGCTATCTGATGTCGCTGCTGGGCATTCGCCAGATTGTGGTGGCCATCAACAAGATGGATCTGGTCGACTATTCCGAGCAGCGGTTCAACGAGATCGTGGAAGAATACGGCCAGTTTGCCGAGCAGCTGGGCCTGAGCAACATCACCTATATTCCGATGTCGGCGTTCAAGGGCGACAACATCGTTGAGCCCAGCCCCAGAATGCCCTGGTATCACGGCACCACCCTGATGGGCTTTCTGGAAACGGTGGAAGTGGACGACACCCGCATGCAGCGCGCGCCGTTCCGTCTGCCGGTGCAGTGGGTCAACCGCCCCAACCTGGACTTCCGTGGTTTCTCCGGCTCCATCACCAGCGGCGTGATCAAGCCCGGTGACCGCATTCGCGTGCAGCCGTCGGGCAAGGAAAGCACGGTTGATCGCATCGTGACCTACAGCGGCGATCTGCAGCAGGCGGTAGCCGGCCAGTCGGTGACCCTGACCCTGGCCGATGAAATCGATATCTCCCGCGGTGACGTGATTTCCATCGCCGAGGCCCCGGCCGAAACCGCCGATCAGTTTGAAAGCACCCTGGTGTGGATGCACGACGACGCCCTGCTGCCCGGTCGCCCCTATCTGCTGAAAATCGGCACCCAGACCGTGACGGCCAGCGTCACCGACATCAAGTATCAGGTGAACGTGAATACCCTGGAGCACACCGCCGCCAAGCAGCTGGAGCTGAACGGCATCGGTGTCTGTAACCTGAGTCTGGATCGGGCCATCGCCTTCGATGACTACCAGACCAACAAGGACACCGGCGGCTTTATTCTGATCGACCGCCTGAGCAACACCACGGTGGCCGCCGGCATGCTGCACTTTGCCCTGCGCCGCAGCCAGAACATTCACATGCAGCACGTGGATGTAAACAAGGAAGCCCGTGCAATGACCAAGGGCCAGCAGCCGAGCGTGCTGTGGTTTACCGGTTTGTCCGGTGCCGGCAAGTCGACCATCGCCAACCTGGTCGAGAAGAAGCTGCACGCCCTGGGTGGCCACACCTACCTGCTGGACGGCGACAACGTGCGCCACGGTCTGAACAAGGATCTGGGCTTTACCGACGCCGACCGGGTAGAGAACATTCGCCGGGTGGCGGAAGTATCGAAGCTGATGGTGGATGCGGGCCTGATCGTGCTCACCGCCTTCATCTCGCCGTTCCGTGCCGAACGCCGCATGGCGCGCGAGTCACTGGCCGAGGGCGAGTTCATCGAGGTGTTTGTCGACACCCCGCTGAACGTGGCCGAAGAGCGTGACGTGAAGGGCCTGTACAAGAAAGCCCGTCGCGGTGA
>JAAEZO010000257.1 GCA_018222825.1 Gammaproteobacteria bacterium | reverse complement strand
AGCTGGAAGTAGCGGGGCTGTTCAAACAAATGATGAATGCGTTCCTGCTGTCCCGGCAGTACCGGTGACTGGGTCGGCGACAGGTTGAGCACCAGTATTTGGTTGGATCCCAGACCGCCAAAGGCGTGATTCAGCTGTGAAGACACCAGGCATCCCTGACCCGGACCGACCAGGTTGCCGCGGCCACCGATGTCGAAGTCGGTCTGACCATTGAGGCCGATGACAATCTGGTGATAGTGATGCTGATGGTGGGCCATTTCGGTGGGTAGAGCCATGACTTCAAAGGGCTTGAAAGCAGACATTTCACTTTCCTTTGGGCTGGTGGCGGTGTGGTCTGTAAAAAGGTTGTTGCCGGTACAGCCACGAATTCTACACCGGGGTGAACCATAATGCAGCTCGGCCCACTGGTAGCATGATGCAGCGCACAGTTGAGCCTGGCGCATATTATTACTCAGCTGTAAAAATCATTTGCTTCTGTCCCCATTCTCACTGGTCTCAGAGGTAGATACAATGGCGACAGATGTTGTAACGGCGGTGTTTTGTCTGCCCGTTATACTGAGTCAGTTATCGCACTGCATTTCACTGGAGAACCTTATGGACATGATCAAAACCCGTGCCGCCGTTGCCTGGGAAGCCGGCAAACCGCTGAGCATCGAAGAAGTGGATTTGATGCCGCCGCAAAAAGGCGAAGTATTGGTACGTATTATCGCCACCGGTGTGTGTCATACCGACGCCTTTACCCTGTCTGGTGATGATCCCGAAGGTATCTTTCCGGCGATCCTCGGCCACGAAGGCGGCGGTATTGTCGAGGCGGTAGGTGAGGGCGTGACCACCCTGGAAGTGGGCGATCACGTGATTCCGCTGTACACCGCCGAGTGTGGCGAGTGCAAGTTCTGCAAATCCGGCAAAACCAACCTGTGCCAGGCGGTACGCGCGACTCAGGGCCAGGGTCTGATGCCCGACGGCACTACCCGTTTCTTCAAGGACGGCAAGCCGATCTTCCATTACATGGGTTGCTCCACCTTTGCCGAGCGTACCGTGGTGCCGGAAATCTCCCTCGCCAAAATCAGCAAGGAAGCCCCGCTGGAGAAGGTGTGCCTGCTGGGTTGTGGTGTGACTACCGGCATGGGTGCGGTCAAGAACACCGCCAATGTGCAGGAAGGCGATACGGTTGCGGTATTCGGTTTGGGCGGTATCGGTCTGGCCGTCATCATCGGTGCCGTTATGGCCAAGGCCAGCCGCATCATTGCCATCGACATCAATGAAGACAAGTTCGACATCGCGCGCAAGCTGGGTGCCACCGACTGCATCAACCCCAACGACTACGACAAGCCGATTCAGGACGTGATTGTCGAGCTGACCGACGGTGGTGTGGATTACTCCTTCGAGTGTATCGGCAACGTCAAGGTGATGCGTTCGGCGCTGGAATGCTGCCACAAGGGCTGGGGCGAGTCGGTCATCATCGGCGTAGCCGGTGCCGGCCAGGAGATCTCTACCCGTCCGTTCCAGCTGGTGACCGGTCGTGTATGGCGCGGCAGTGCCTTCGGTGGCGTTAAAGGCCGCTCTCAGCTGCCGGGCATCGTCGAGCAGTATCTGAACGGCGACTTCGAGCTGGATACCTTCATTACCCACACCATGGGTCTGGAAGACATCAACCATGCCTTCGACCTGATGCATGAAGGCAAGTCGATCCGCTCGGTGATCCATTTCGACAAGTAAAATAAAGCATCAAGTCGTGAGCTTGAAGCTTTAACAGGAGCGGGTTTTCTCGCTCCTTCGTCTGTATGGGAATGCCGCCGCATCGTCACTCCTGCGCAGGCGGGAGTGACGATGCGGCGGGTATCAGGGTGATGTCAGGCAACTGGATCCCCGCCTTCGCGAGGATGACCTCCTTTTCTCATATCCATGTCTTGTATGAAAACGCATATCGACCGGAAGGATCTCCATGCAACTGATTCAAGAACAGAAGTGCTTTAGCGGTCGTCAAATCCGCTATCAGCACGACTCCAGTACTCTTAACTGCCGCATGCAGTTTTCGGTATTTCTGCCGCCACAGGCGGAGCTGGGCCCGGTGCCGGCCGTTTACTGGCTGTCGGGCCTGACCTGCAGCGACGAGAATTTTTCCAGCAAGGCGGGTGCCCAGCGGGTAGCGGCCGAACTGGGCCTGGCGCTGATCATTCCCGATACCAGCCCTCGTGGCGAAGGGGTGGCCGATGATGACAACGGCGCCTACGATCTGGGGCTGGGGGCCGGCTTCTACGTCAACGCCACCCAGGAACCCTGGAAAAAACATTACCGAATGTACGACTACGTGCTGAGCGAGCTGCCGGCACTGGTCGAGGCAGAGTTGCCGCTTAACGGCCGCCGCGCCATCAGCGGTCACTCCATGGGGGGACACGGCGCCCTGGTGCTGGCGCTGCGCAACCCCGAGCGGTTTGTGTCGGTCTCGGCCTTTGCGCCCATTTCCAACCCGGTTGCTTGTCCCTGGGGCCACAAGGCGCTGGGTGCCTACCTGGGTAAGGATCGACAGAGTTGGGAACAGTTTGATGCCAGCCTGCTGCTGAAAGAGCGTGGCTGCAAGTTGCCGATGCTGGTGGATCAGGGCGAGGCCGACAACTTCCTGGCCGAGCAGCTCAAGCCCC
>JAAEZO010000256.1 GCA_018222825.1 Gammaproteobacteria bacterium | reverse complement strand
ACTTCCTCGAAGCTCCAACGCTGCATGCTGGCATTCTGCGCCATTTCCAGCTGACTGGTCGCCACGCCGCCGGCATTGGCTGCCTTGCCCGGTCCGTAATGAATTCCGGCGGCCAGGAACACTTCTACCGCTTCCTGGGTAGAAGGCATGTTGGCCCCTTCGGACACACCCATGACACCGTTAGCGATCAGCACCTTGGCATCGGCTTCACTCAGCTCGTTCTGGGTGGCACAGGGGAACGCCAGATCCGCAGGCAAACGCCATACCGCGTTGCCATCGGCCGGATAGTCGGCGATCGGAACAAAGCGGGCATCCGGATGCGCGGTCAGGTATTCGTTCAGACGGACCTTACGCACTTCCTTCAGCTCTTTCAGGGTATCCAGATTCACACCGGCTTCGTGATAGATGGTGCCGCTGGAGTCGGAGCAGCTCACCGGAACCGCGCCCAGCTGATACAACTTCTCGATGGTATAGATGGCCACGTTACCGGCGCCAGACACCAGGCAGCGCTTGCCAGACAACGTGTCGCCCTTGGCTTCCAGCATGTACTGGGCAAAATAGACACAGCCGTAACCGGTCGCTTCCTTGCGAACCAGAGAACCGCCCCACAACAGGCTCTTGCCGGTGAAAACACCGTCGTAGTTGCCGGTCAGACGCTTGTACTGGCCAAACATGTAGCCGATTTCACGGGCACCCACGCCGATATCACCGGCGGGTACGTCGGTGGTCGGGCCGATGTGCCGGTACAGTTCGTTGATGAAGGACTGGCAGAAACGCATGATTTCGCCGTCCGACTTGCCCTTGGGATCGAAGTTGGCACCGCCCTTGCCGCCGCCAATCGGCAGACCGGTCAGGGCATTCTTGAAGATTTGCTCGAAACCGAGAAATTTGATGATGCCGGCGTTTACACTGGGGTGAAAGCGCAAACCGCCTTTATAAGGACCCAGGGCCGAGTTGAACTCGACACGATAACCCTTGTTGACCTGCACCTTGCCTTGATCATCAACCCAGGGAACACGGAACATGATCTGGCGCTCGGGCTCGATCATCCGCTCGATGATGGAATGCAGCTGATACTTTTCGCTGGTTTCCAGGATGGGCTGCAGCGAGTCCAGCACTTCCTCCACCGCCTGATAGAACTCTGCCTGAGCCGGGCTGGTTTTCTTGAGCTTGGCAATGGTGTCATGAATATACGTCACGATATCTTCCTTGTTATTTTGGTAAAACTTTCTCCCGGGTACACATGGAGACCCGACGCTATTGAAATATGGATGACATATTCGGTCAATGGCACGAAGCAAATAAAAGACAGAATATTTATTCTTTCCTGGTGCTTATTTCGGCGCAATTCACCTGACCGACGATCGCTTAAAGCAGTCTATGCTTGATTCGAGGGACAGGGAGAAAAGCAAATGGATACTATTGAATCCTGGTCGGTGCGGGATAAAGCTCTCGGCCAAAAGCTCATCGAGCAAGGACAACTCACCGAGAAAGAGCTGAGTCGGCTGGAGCGTATGCAGCAGGGTCAGCAAGAGGCGGCTCCCCTGCCCCGGCTACTGCTTAACCTGGGCATGATGTCGGAGCGAGAGCTGGCCCGCACCCTGGCCGAACAGCACAAGCTGCCGCTTACCGAAAACGACCACTATCCTCTTGCACCCCCGCTTGAACAGCCATTGCCCTACCGTTTTCTCAAGGAACACCATCTGGTTCCTCTGCACCGGGAAGAAAATGCCCTGGTGCTGGCCATGGCGGATCCGGCCGATGACTTTGCCCTGCAAGCCATGACCATGCTGTGTGGCCAGCCGGTAAGGGCCCAGGTGGGTGCCAGCTCCGAAATAGACGCAGCCATTGAGCGGCTCTACGGCGAAGGCCAGAGCAAGATGGGTGATATTCTGTCGGCGGTACAGGAAGAGGAAGAAACCGAGGAGCGCATCGCCCAGCTCAAGGACATGGCCAGCGAAGCGCCGGTGATCAGGCTGGTTAGCCTGCTTATTCAGAAGGCGGTTGAGCTGAGAGCATCGGATATTCATGTCGAGCCATTCGAAAACCGGCTCAACATTCGCTACCGCATCGATGGCGTGCTGCAACAGGGCGAGGCGCCGCCGGTCAACATGACCCCGGCCATTATCTCACGCATCAAGATCCTGGCCCGGCTCAATATCGCAGAGCGCCGCCTGCCTCAGGACGGTCGCATCGAGCTCCGGGTTCAGGGCCAGGATCTGGATATCCGGGTGTCTACCGTGCCTACCATGCATGGCGAAAGCCTGGTGATGCGTCTGCTCAACCGGGAAAACGTAGTGCTCGACTTTGACGCCCTTGGCTTTGCTGTCGACACTCGACAACGGCTGCAAGAGGTACTGAAAATTCCTCACGGCGTGCTGCTGGTCACCGGCCCCACCGGCAGCGGTAAAACCACCACTCTCTATACCGCCCTCAACCGACTCAATACCACCGAGCGCAAGCTGATCACGGTAGAAGACCCGGTAGAATACCAGATGGAAGGCATCAACCAGATCCATGTCAAACCCGCCATCGGCCTGACCTTTGCCAGCGCCCTGCGCGCCATCGTGCGCCAGGATCCGGATGTCATTATGGTGGGCGAAATGCGCGACCTGGAAACCGCCCGCATCTGCGTGCAGTCGGCACTGACCGGCCACCTGGTGCTCTC
>JAAEZO010000255.1 GCA_018222825.1 Gammaproteobacteria bacterium | reverse complement strand
TAACAGGGGAAAACAATTCTTTGGGCATTCAATCCTCCATTTCTACGCATAACATTTTTAATAGTGCGCATATTTCTTCCATCGCACTAGCACATTTTTCACCTATAAGCTTTTGATAGTAAAATAATTTATACTCGTCAGCCATATAAGGTGACGTGCAAAAACACGCATGCGCGATATCAACAATAGCGTGCGCACTATCCACGAAGCCCTGCCGTAACCTGCTCAGATCATGAGCGTTTTTAACGCCCGGTTTACTGTACACGCGCATGCGTTGTTGATAGTGCGCACCGAGCTCTTGAATCCGAAAATATGCTGTATAAAACAGCATATTATTTGCTTTGCCCACGCTACCGCCCGAACCTTGCGGGCGATCTGGCCTCTCCCTTCCCTGTTTGTTGTGAGGCGCTGCTGCCGGCATTTGCATAGAACTCGAATGAAGCCCTTCATTATACGGGGCAAGGGTTGCAGATTGAAAGCATTGGAGGGTTCGGTGTGGCGCCTGGCTCCTAAAAGTGAAGCACCGGGGACATAAGAGCTGGATTCCCGCCTTCGCGGGAATGACGATTGAAGATACGAGCAACGGCAGGAGTAACAGATGGATAAAGAGAGCGACCCCGCCGACTTGCCAGCATGCAGCCCCTGCCGTAGCGCTATGCAGCCCTGCTTTCCCGTACGGCTAATATTCAAAGCCAACTCCTGGCGACACGACCCCTTCTTGCCGACTGCGGATTGAAAACCAAGCTCTGGAGCCAATAGCACTTCATCACTGGCACTATCCCCTCCCATTCGAATCATATCTGATGGGCGAATTGCTAACATTTTGTAATTTATTGTTAGCAATGTGTAACTTGTAAATCCTGTCGACCATGACTGATTGCCAGTTACTGCTCAACCGATCAAGCCTTGAACAGATGTATACAAAAGGAACATATGGATATGGAAAATGTATTGCGTAAGGTGTCTTGCCTGGCTCTGGCCATGGCACCGCTGATGGCGTTCGGCACCGCCGCCAGCCAGGATGGCACTGCCGAAACCATTTATCACAATGCCAAGGTTGTGACCGTTAATGACAGCTTCGAGATTGCCGAGGCGGTGGCGGTGAAAAACGGCCATATCATGGCGGTCGGCAGTAACAGCCAAATCCAGGCACTGGCCTCAACCGATACCAAACTGGTCGACCTGCACGGCAAGACCCTGCTGCCCGGCTTTTACGATGGTCATATTCATGTGGGCACGAGTGGCCGGCCGTTTGGCGCCACCTTCAATGTTCCCACCCCGGATCAACTCGGTGATGTGCTGACCGAGCAGGCTGCCAAAGTACCGGCCGGTGAATGGCTGGTCGGCGTGATGAACCGTCCTTACTGCCATATGAAAATGCCGAACCGCTGGGAGCTGGATGCCATAGTACCCGATCACCCGGTCATGCTGGCCTGCGGGGTACTGAAGCTGACATTAAACTCTCAAGCCATCGGCATGGCCGGCCTGAGCAAAGACACCCCCGAGCCAAAAGATGGCCTGATCGTCCGTGATGATCAGGGCGAACCCCAGGGTGTGTTGACCATGGGCGCCCGGAGTTATGCCCTGAGTGTGATTCCCAAGCCTGCGCTCAGTGATGAGCAAGCCCGAGAAAACCTGCGTGCCCAGCTGAAGAAGTTTCCGCCCATGGGCGTCACCAGTGTTAACGTTGCCGGCGTTCGGCCCAATGAGCTGCGCCTGATCCAGGATGTCTATGCCCGCTGGGGAGATGAACTACCTCGCGCCACCCTGCAGATTTTCATGTTTCCCGGTTATGACCATGTTGAAACCAGCCTGGCCGAAATAGAAGGCCTTGGCTTTCGCTCGGGCATCGGGGATCAGCGGCTGAAGCTGGGCGCCATCAAGATGGCGATGGATGGTGCCATTGCCGTGCCCGATTTCAAGACCATTGAACCTTACGACAGCCAGGTCAGCTTTGACGAACACGGCCCCTGGGAAAATCACGACGGTCACTTTGACGGTGTCACCGTCATCCCTCAAGACAGCCTGTACAAGGTTGGCAAACGTGCCCATGATCTGGGCTGGCAGCTGGGCATTCACACCATTGGTGATGCCGCCGCGGTGCAGGCGGTAGAGGTGCTGGAGCAAATTCTCACCGAAAGCCCCAAAAAAGACCATCGCCATCACCTGCATCACCTGACCATTCGCCCCCCCGAAGCCACCCTGGCCAAGATCGCCGAGCTGGATATCATTGTCGATACCCAGCCCAACTACACCTACTACAACAACGCCTTTATGCTGGCCGCCGTTAGCGGTGAACGACTGGAACGGCAAAACCCCCAGCGCTCGCTGCTGGATCACGGCATCAAAATAGCCTACGGGTCGGATGGCCTGCCGCACGGTCCTTTACTCGGCATCTGGGCTGCCACCACCCGCACCGGTTACGATGGCAAGGTGTATGGTGCCGAAGAAGCCCTCAAGGTTGAAGAAGCCATTCGCGCCTATACCCAGGGCCCCGCCTACCTGACCTTCGATGAACATGAACGTGGCTCAATTGAAGAAGGCAAGGTGGCCGACATGATAGTGCTGGCGGAAGATCCGTTAACCATCGATCCCATGCGGCTGCGGGATGTGGCCGTCGAGAAAACCATCGTCGCGGGTGAAGAGGTATTCACCGGCTCTCATGTAGAGCCCTATTACCA
>JAAEZO010000041.1 GCA_018222825.1 Gammaproteobacteria bacterium | reverse complement strand
AGCAACAACTGGAAGCCGTGGTCAGCAGCCGTTTGTTCGGCTTTCGCGACGACGTAGCCATTCGCCTGACCCCCGTAGACACCGAGTCCGACAGTGACACCGACGTTCATACCAGAGTCGACATGCGCTCCGCCTCCCGGGTCGGCAAAAGCGACCTAGGCGCCAACGCCGAACGCATCCGCGCCTTTCTGGCCGATCTGGAGCAACAGTAAGGCTTAACCTCAGGATCACCCATGCAACTATTCGGGCAACTGGCCTGGTTTTTCAAGGCTCACTGGCGCACCTACAGCCTGGCGCTGCTCATGCTGGCCACCGTGACGGGGATGAACATGACCATTCCCTACCTGATCGGCCTCACCGTCGATCAGCTGGTTGCCTCGCCGAACGGTGAAGCCGACGGCCACCTGCTGCTGTTGATCCTGGCGCTGGGGCTTGCAGTGTATGGCCTGCGTCTGGGCTGGCGTCGCCTGCTGTTCGGCACCTCATATCAGCTAGGCAACCTGCTGCGCCGTCGCTTCTTCGAACGGCTCACTCACCAGGGTCAGGCCTTTTACAGTCGCCACAATACCGGCGATCTGATGGCCCGCGCCACCAACGACATCGACGCCATCGAAATCGCCGCCGGTGAAGGGGTGTTGTCCGGCTTCGACGGCCTGCTGACTCTGCTGCTGGTGCTGATCATCATGTTCGGCTTTATCGACTGGCGGCTGGCACTGGTGGCCCTGCTGCCCTTTCCGCTGATGGGGCTGGCGTTTTATCGTATTTCCAACCGCATTCATCATCATTTCAGGGCGGCGCTGGAACAGTTTTCCGTACTCAACGACAAGGCCCAGGAAGCCATCGCCGGCATTCGGCTGGTCAAGTCCATGGGACGGGAGTCGATAGAAAGCCGTCAGTTTGGCGCCATTGCCGAGGCGGCTACCGAACGCAACTATCAGGTGGCCCGGGCCGAGGCCCTTTACGAGCCGGTGGTGTTTCTGTCGATGTCTGCCGCCCTGCTGCTGACCCTGGGCTTTGGCGCCTGGCTTATCTGGCACGAACAGCTCAGCGTGGGTCAACTGACCAGCTTTACCCTGTATCTGGCCCAGTTGATCTGGCCGATGTTCGCCTTTGGCTGGCTGCTCAATATCGTCGAACGCGGCAGCGCGGCCCTGATCCGGGTCGAGACCCTGCTCGCCGTTCCCGACAGCGTACCCGACCACGGTACCCGCGAGCCGCAAGGAGCCGAACTTCGGGTGAAGGCGCTGAGCTTCAGTTATCCCGACAGCCAGCAGCCGGCTCTGCAACAGGTCTCGCTAACGCTGGCGCCGGGTCGGGTACTGGGCATCGCCGGCCCCACCGGTGCCGGAAAAAGCACCCTGCTGCAGCTGCTGATGCGCTACTGGGAGCCCACCGGCGGACAGATAACCCTGGGAAATGTGCCTCTGGCCGAGTGCAGGCTAAGTGCCCTGCGCCGCCAGTTTGCCTATGTGCCGCAAGACGCCTTTTTGTTCAGCGCCAGCATTGCCGACAACATCGCCTTCGGCCGGCCCGGCGCCCATCGGGAACAAATCATGGACGCGGCCCGCCAGGCCTGTGTACATGACGACATTCTGCGTCTGCCCGGCGGTTATGACGCCCAGGTAGGCGAGCGAGGCATGAGCCTGTCCGGCGGCCAGCGCCAGCGGCTGGCCATCGCCCGGGCTCTGATCAGTGAAGCGCCGATCCTGATCCTGGATGATGCGCTGTCGGCGGTAGACGTGCATACCGAACAACGCATACTGCAGCAGTTGCGCCGTCGCCGGGGCCAGAGCTGCATCATCGTCAGCCATCGGCTGTCGGCGCTGGAACATGCGGACAACACCCTGGTGCTGCAGCATGGTCGGCTGCAACAGTCGGGCCCTCACGCCGAACTGATTAAACAGGACGGCTGGTACAGCCGCATGTGGACCTATCAGCAACTGGAGGCCCGCCTCGATGAAGACTGAAGACGCGCCGCGCCATCACTCCCCGGACGAAGCTTCTCCGGCCGAACAAACCCAAATACAGGGCAAGGGCACCTTCGGCCTGTTACTGACCTATGTCTACCGGGACAAGCCGCTGCTGATCAAGGTACTGCTGCTGTTGCTGCTGGCCACCGCCGCCGATGTGGCGGGCCCGCTGCTGGCCAAGGTGTTTATCGACGACTACCTGCTGGCCGGGCACTTACCGCTATGGCCGGTAACCGGGCTGGCCCTCGGCTATGTAGTCACCCAACTGGCCGCCGCCTGGTTTCGTTACCGGCAGACCCTGCGTTTTACCGACATGGCACTGGCCGCGGTACTGGATATTCGCCGGCAGGTGTTTGCCCATGTACAGCAACTGCCGATGGCTTTTTTCGACCGGGCCATGACCGGCCAGCTGGTGAGCCGGATCACCAACGACACCGAGGCCATCAAGGATCTCTATGTGCAGTTTCTGTCGGTGGTGCTGACCAATGTGGTGCTGCTGGTGGGCATTATCATCGCCATGGCGGTGCTGAATGTGCAGCTGATGCTGGTGGCGCTGCTGCTGATCCCGGCGGTGGTCGGGGTGATTTATCTGTACCAGAAACTGAGCGGCGCGGCGGTGGCCGACAGCCGTCAGCTGCGCTCCGACATCAATGGCACGCTGGGCGAGTCCATCTCCGGCATGGCGGTGTTGCAGGCCTGTGGCCTGCAACAAAGCTCCGCTGAGCGCTTCGAGCGCCTCAACCGGCGTTACTACCGGGCCCGCATGCGCACCATCAACATCGGGGCCGCGCTGCTGCGACCCGCCATCGATCTGCTTAGCGTGCTGGTATTGCTCGGCATTCTCCGAGTGTTCGGCTGGCAGCAGGTTAATGGTGTGGTGGAAGTCGGCGTACTGTATGCCTTTCTCAACTTCATGGGCCGCTTTACCGAGCCGCTGGCCGAAATCACCCAGCGCTTCAACCTCTATCAACAGGCCATGGTGGCAGGAGACCGGGTGCATCAGCTGATGCAGCAGCCGCCACAACACTACGGCAACAGCCACAACACCATTGACCAGGGGGCCATTGCCTTTAATGGGGTCGATTTCGGCTACCGGCCCGATCAGCCGGTGTTCAAACAACTGAGCCTCGATATTCCCGCCGGTGCCTTTATCGGGGTGGTGGGTCACACCGGCAGTGGCAAGAGTACCCTGCTGAACCTGCTGCTCAACTTCTATGCGGTGGATGCGGGCGACATCAGCATCGACGGGCAGCCCCTGAGTAGTTATGGCAAGCAGGTGCTGCGTCAGGGCATAGGGCTGATTCCGCAGGAGCCCTTTATTCTGGCGGGCAGCATTTATGACAATATCGACATGGGCCGCAAGCTGCCCCGCGCCCGGATAGAAACCGCCGCCCGGCAGGCGCATCTGCTGGAGACGATTAACGGCCTGGAGCACGGCTTTGACACTCGCCTCGGCGAACGTGGTGGCCGGCTGTCTACCGGCCAGCGCCAGCAGCTAGTGATCGCCCGGGCTCTGGCCGCCGCCCCCCGTATTCTGCTGCTGGACGAAGCCACCGCCAACGTCGACAGCGAAACCGAGCAGGTGGTGCAACGGGCGCTGCAGGCCCTGCACGGCAAGGTCACCCTGATCGTGGTGGCCCACCGTTTGTCCACCATCAACACCGCCGACCGTATTCTGGTCATGGCACACGGCGAGCTGGTCGAGTCCGGCACTCATCGCCAGCTGATGAGCCTGCCCGAGGGCCGTTACCGCGCCATGTATCAACTGCAACAACAGGCTCGCCAGGTCGAGCTGGCCGAGCAGTCCTGATATCTCCCCCAACACCCTGCTTATCCGATAAATAATTGGCTTATCCCGTCCCGAAACAGGGTCGTCAGACTACGCTTTTACTATAAAAACCCTATTGTCAGGGCTGACACCAAGGGGTAGAAAATGGATGCGGATCAACCGGTCGAACACACCGATCTTGATGCTTACCCACCGCCGTCACCTGCGGCGGCGACACCGCGCGCCGGTCGACGTATCTGGCGCCTGCTGCTGTGGTTGCTGGTGCTGCTGATGCTGGCGGCGGCAGGCGCCTTGATTGCCTTTGAGACCCAAACCTCCTGGCTGCAGTCGCGCGAGATCAGCCGCTATGCCCAGACCCTGTCTTACCGGCTCGAGCCCGGCCCCAGCTCGGCCATTCGCTATCCCGCTCACGGCCCCTTCGATCAACGACTCGGCTACACCCGACTGCCGACGATGCTTGCTCAGCTCCAGCAACGACAGTTTGTGATCGAACAGCAGGTGCAGTTTTCGCCGGCGCTGCAGCAATACAGCCACCATGGCCTCTTTGTGCCCTATCAGGAAAAAACCCAGGCCGGACTCTTTATCGGCGATTGTCGCAATGAGCCGGTTTACGACTATCGCTATCCGCAACGTCATTACCCGGATTTTAACCGCATAGCCCCGCTGGTGCTCGGCACCCTGCTGTTTATCGAAAACCGGGAACTGCTCAGCCAGGAGCAACCGCAAATCAACCCGGCGGTAGACTGGCCACGCTTTACCAAGGCCGCGCTGTCACAGCTGGGACGGGCACTGGAGATACAGGACGACTCGGCCGGCGGCAGCACCCTGGCCACCCAGATAGAAAAATACCGTCACTCGCCGGGGGGCAGGACTACCTCGGTCGGCGAAAAGCTGCGCCAGATGTTCTCGGCCAGCGTACGCGCCTATCAACAGGGGCCTCAAACATTGGCCGCTCGCCAGCACATCGCCCTGGCCTACCTTAATTCGGTGCCCCTGGCCGCCGCCCCCGGCCACGGAGAAATTCACGGCCTGGGTGACGGTCTCTGGATCTGGTTTGGTGCCGAGCTGGATGAGGTTAACCGCGTGCTGGACAACCACCCCGACAACCCCGTATCACTGGCCGAACAAGGGCTGGCCCTGCGCCAGGTGATGGCGCTGATGATTGCCCAGCGCCGCCCCTCTTATTATCTGTATCGGGGGCGGGACGATTTACACCGCCTGACCGACAGCTACCTGCGACTGCAGGCAACGGCCGGCATGATAAGCCCGGCCCTGCGTGACGCCGCATTGGCGCAGCGACTCGTCTTTCGCGATTTTGGCAAAGCACCGGTCACACAATATGTCGAAAACAGCAAAACCCTGCTGGTCACCCGAGGCCGGCTGGCCGGTTTGCTGGGGCTGTCACTCTATGAGCTGGACCGACTCGACATGTCGGCCCGTACCACCCTCAACGCCGACTTGCAGCAAGAGGTCACCGACTACCTGTATCGGCTGGCCGACCCGCAGGTGGCCGAAGCCATCGGCCTTTATGGCAAACGGTTGTTGTCACCGGAAAAAACCGCCGAGGTACGTTACAGCTTTACCCTTTTTGAACGCGGCACCGAAGGCTTTGAGGTACGGGTACAAACCGACAACACCCGGCAGCCGTTCGACATCAATGAAGGCAGCAAGCTGGAGCTGGGCTCTACCGCCAAGCTGCGGGTGCTGGCCACCTACCTGGAAATTATCGCCGAGCTGCACCAGCGTTACGCCGGCTTGTCTCCCCGGGCACTGCGCGAGCTTTCCCCCGAGCGAAACGATCGGCTCAGCCACTGGGCTATCGACTACCTGCTGCGCTACCCGGATCACGCCCTGCCGCCCATGCTGACCGCCGCGCTGCAGCAACGCTATTCCGCCGGCACCGGGGAGCGGTTCTTTACCGGCGGCGGCCTGCATACCTTCAACAACTTTCGCCGAGAGGACAATGGCCGCCGCCCCATGCTGATTGACGCCTTGCGCGAGTCGATCAACCTGCCCTTTATTCGACTGATGCGCGACATAGTGCGTTACAGCATTTATCAAAACGAAGACCGCGCCCAGCTACTGAAAAACGACAAGGATCCCCGCCGGCAGGAATACCTGAGTCGCTTCGCCGACCGGGAAGGCCGGGTGTTTCTGCTGCGTTTCTGGCGCAAATATCAGGACAAGACCCCCGAACAACGGCTGGACAGCTTTTTCGATGGCCTGCGCCCCACCTCGGTGCGGCTGGCGGCGGTGCACCGCTATCTGCTGCCGAATGCCAGCATGCGTGAATTTACCGACTTTCTGCAGCAACGGCTGCCCACTACCCGCCTGAGCGACAAGCGCCTGAACGAGCTGTATACCCGCTATGGCCCCGGCGCCTATAGTCTGCCGGATCAGGGTTACATCGCCCGGGTGCATCCGCTGGAGCTGTGGCTGCTCGGCTATTTGCAGCAGATGCCCGACGCCGGCTTTGCCGATGCCGCCGATGCCAGCCAAGAACAACGCCAGCAGGTGTATGGCTGGCTGTTCAAAACCCGCCATCGCAGCGCCCGCGACAGCCGAATCCGCACCATGCTGGAAGTCGAGGCATTCAGCGATATTCATCAGCGCTGGCAGCGGCTGGGGTTTCCGTTCGATCATCTGGTGCCGTCACTGGCCACCGCCATCGGCAGTTCGGGCGACAAGCCCGTCGCGCTGGCGGAGCTGGTGGGCATTATTCTGAATGAGGGCGTACGCCTGCCCACCCGGCGCCTGGACAGGCTGCAGTTTGCGGTCGACACCCCCTATGAAACCCGGCTGGTGCGCCAGCCGCAACAGGCCCAACGAGTGATGGCCAAAGAAGTGGCCCTGGTGCTGCGCGATGCCCTGTCACAGGTGGTGGAAAGCGGCACCGCGCGCCGCCTGCAGGGCAGCTTTACCCTGCCGGACGGCAGCCCGCTGGTATTGGGCGGCAAAACCGGCACCGGCGACAACCGTATCGAAACCGTCACCCGTTACGGTCAGGTGATCAAATCTCTGGCCCGCAACCGCACCGCCACCTTTGTGTTCTTTCTCGGCGAGCACCATTTCGGCACCCTCACCGCCTATGTACCGGGGCAGGCGTCGGACAAGTTCAACTTTACCTCGGCGCTGCCGGTGCAGGTGCTCAAGGGCATGGAGCCGATATTGCGTCCCTACCTGCAACCGGGCAGCCGAAGCGGCTGCCAAACACAACTGGCCGAGGCCGCCGAGCTTATTGAGCAGGAGCCGAAACCGGCCCGGCATGATAATGCGAGTCGTCCAGCCAACGGTGCAGCGGTGGCAACGGCTCACCCAGTGCCCGCCGCCACAGCCAGTTAAACGCCAGCCGCATCGGTGGTCGTTCACTGAGCTGACGGGGAATGTTCAGCGCCTGCCATTGCTGTGTTGGCCCCCGTTCGGCCACCGCAAAGCTGAAGGTGTAACTGGGCTCCTGGCCCATGCGCAAATCGGTGATCAACAGCTGCCCCTGGCGCTCGCTCATGCTGAAAAAGCCCTTGCTGAACCAGGCCAGGCGCGCCACCTGTGGATGATGCCGCCATTGCAGGTACAGCTCGCGCCCCTGCTCGTGACGGATAAACAGCGGCGGCTCCCGATCCAGCAACGAAATAAAGCCTTCAGCATACCCATTCGGGGTGATCACCAGCACCCGCCACAACAGGGTATTGAAGGCGGTGGGCGTGATCAGCCGTCGCTCGACTTCTACTCCCTGTTCCGCCAGCACTCGATCCGCCGTTTGCCCTACCTGCCACTGGGCAACCAGGCTCCAGCACAAATACAGGGTACTCAGCCCCAACCCCAGGCGGTTGGCCGCAAGCCCCCTGCTGCCACGCCGGAACAGGGCCACCGTCAGCCCCAGCAGCAACGGCAGTGTATAGAGCGGATCTATGATGAAGATGCTGCCGAGACCGAACGGATGATCGGTAAACGGCCGCGCCAGCTGGGTGCCATACACTGTCATGTTGTCGAGCAGTACATGGGTGATGAGGATAAGCCCGAGTGTCAGCGTCCACCGCTTCCAGTGCCTTTGCTGGCCGGGCAACCGGCAGAGCAGCCAGGCAAACAGTGGCGACAGCAGGCTGAGGTAGAACAGGGAATGACTGTCGCCCCGGTGATAGGTCATGTTGCTGATTGGGTCACCGTAGTCGATCAACACATCCAGATCCGGCAGGGTGCCGAAAAATGCGCCGATCAGCGCCGCCTTGCCCACCCCGGCCCGCTTGCCCATAACCGCGACACCCACGGCTGCGCCCAGGCTCATTTGAGAAAGTGAGTCCATCTAAGGTAATCCCCCTGCAGGCTGAAAAGGTTGAGCGGCAGAATCCCGGTCGAGCTGATAGTCTGATAGCATACGAGTCTTACCTTTTACCGGCGAGCGTCATGACCCAGGATCCTTTTGTACCCGATGCCCTTATAGTGCCTGTCATTCCCCAATCGGCCAACGCCGAACTGGCCCGACAGCTGCACCGAGTGATCGATCAAAAAACCAAGCCTCTCGGCGCCCTGGGTCGACTAGAAACCCTTGCCTTGCAGTTGGGCCTGATCCAGGGCTGTGTGCATCCGGTCATCACCCAACCGCAGATCCGCGTGTTTGCCGCCGATCACGGCCTGACCCGCCACGGCACCTCGGCCTATCCCAGCGATGTGACCGCCCAGATGGTGCACAACTTTCTGCGGGGCGGCGCCGCCATCAACGTCTTTGCCCGCCAGCACGGCCTCGGCCTGCAGGTGGTGGATGCGGGCGTGGATGCGGAGTTTGACTATCATCCGGCGCTACTGAACTGCAAGGTGCGCCGGGGCAGCCGGGATGCCCTGAGCGAGCCTGCCATGACCGACGCCGAATGCCGGGAGGCGATTGAGCAGGGCATGGCGCTGGTCGAGCAACTGCCCGGCAACTTGCTGATTGTGGGAGAAATGGGCATCGGCAATACCTCCGCCGCCAGCCTGCTGCTGAGCCGGCTAGGTCAACTTCCGCTTGCCGGCTGCGTTGGCCGGGGCACCGGACTGGACGACGAAGGCTTGCGTCACAAACAACAGATTCTGGCGCAGGTGTTACAGCGTCATGATGCGGCCACCACGCCGCTGGCCGCCCTGGCGGCACTGGGCGGACTGGAAATCGCCATGATGGTCGGCGCCCTGATCAAGGCCGCCAGCCAGCGCCGCATTCTGCTGATGGACGGCTTTATCGCCGGGGTCGCCCTGCTGGTGGCCGAGCAACTGGCGCCGGGCGTGCGCCAGTATGCGGTGTTTGCCCACCACTCTGCCGAGCCGGGTCATGATCATCTGCTGCGCCTGCTGGATGCCGAGCCGCTGCTCAATCTGCAGATGCGCCTGGGCGAAGGCAGCGGCGCCGTGCTGGCCTACCCGCTGTTGCAGTCGGCCTGCGCCTTTCTCAATGAAATGGCCAGCTTCGCCGATGCCGGTATCAGTGCCTCCAGTGGCGATGCGGCACCATGACCATGTCGCAGCATAAGGCGCATGAGCAAAGCTGCATTCCAGCAAGCCAACGACTGCGCCACGAAGGGCGGCTGTTGCTGGTGGCCACCCAGTTTCTTACCCGGCTGCCGGTGCCCCAGCTTGCCGACTATCAACCCGACTGGCTGCACCAGAGCAGCCGTCACTTTCCGGCGGTCGGCCTGCTGGTGGGGCTGCTGTGTGCCGGGGTGTTCTGGCTGGCCAGCCTGCTGTTCAGCCCGCTGGTGGCGGCGGTGGCCAGCACCGCCTTCGGCATCAAGCTGACCGGCGCCTTTCACGAAGACGGCCTGGCCGATACCTGCGATGGCCTGGGCGGCGGCCTCACCAAAGAGCGGGCGCTGACCATCATGAAAGACTCGCGCCTGGGCACCTTTGGCACCTTGGGGCTGGTGATGGCACTGCTGTTGAAAGTCAGCCTGCTGGCAGCCATGCCCCTTTCGCTGGCACTGGCGGCGCTGATCGTCGGCCACAGCGGCTCGCGCCTGATGTGCATCAGCCTGCTCGCCCTGCTGCCCTATGGCGGTGATATCGAACACGCCAAGGCCAAACCCATGGCCCAGCAACTCACCCCGGCTCAGGGGCTGATGGGTGCCGGCTGGGTATTGCTGTCGCTGCTGTTGGTGTGGCTCTGGCTGCCGATGGCAGGAATCACACTGACCCTGTGGCACTGGCTGGTACCGCTGGCCATGACCTTGGTGGCCACCGATTACATGCGTCGGCTGATGAAACGCCGCCTCGGCGGCTACACCGGCGATGGGCTGGGCGCCACCCAGCAGCTGAGCGAGCTGGCCATTTATGCCGGCCTGGCCGCTCTTGTGTAAGGACACCCGATGACGCTTTATATCTGGCGCCACCCCAAACCGCTTAATGCCGCCGGTCTTTGCCTGGGGCAGACCGATCTGGGGGTAGATAAACGCAAGCTGCGCCGGCTGGCCAATCAGATACAGGGCTTCGCCCGTCGCCATCGCCTGCCCAACGTAGTGTGGGTCAGCCCGTTGCAGCGTTCACTGGCCGTGGGCAAGATACTGGCGCGGCGCGGCTGGCAATGCCGGGTAGTGGCGGAGCTGGCGGAAGTGGATTTTGGTAGCTGGGACGGTCGCCCCTGGCCGAATATACCCAGGGCCGAGATAGACGCCTGGTGTGCAGACTTTGCCGGCCATGCGCCCGGCGGTGGTGAAACCCTGAGGCAACTGTTTGCCCGGGTTGAAGGCTGGCTATCGAGTCTTCCCGCCACGCCACAGCTGGCGGTAGGGCATGCGGGCTGGATCAATGCCGCCCGCCTGCTCGATACCGGTCAGGGCATCCCTGCCCACGCCGCAGACTGGCCACATCCGGTGGCCTATCGGCAGCGTTGCACACTGGCTATTGCAGCCGCTCCACCTTCACCGGCACAACCCCGGATCTGAGCATGTTCAGCTCGCCGGCCGCCTGTTCGGACACATCGATGATCCGTCCCTTGGCATAAGGACCCCGATCATTGATGCGCACGATAACCGATTGCTGATTGTTCAGGTTGGTGACCCGTACCCGACAGCCAAAGGGCAATGTACGATGGGCGGCGGTCAGTTCGTGTTTGTTGAAGCGCTCGCCACTGGCAGTTTTACGGCCATGATGCGGATCGCCGTAATAGGACGCCATGCCCCGGGTTTCGCCCCCCGGTGAAGCAACGGCCGAGGAAATGGGATCGATACTGCAGGACTGTACCAGCATCAGTGCCGGCAGCAGCCCCAGCCACCGCTTGTGAAGTCTCATCTGCGCTACCTCTTTCACTTAGGTTATTGCCGTTCAAGCCAGGCAACGAGGGAAATGGCCTCGGCCATGGTGTGCACCACCAGCTTGCTGGTGCAGCAAATACCCAGGCTGGCGGCATAGGCCCTGAGCCCGGCATTGAGTTCAGCCGGCGATATTAACCGCAGATCGGGCTGCCAGTACAGCGCACCCGAGGCGGCCTGCGACAGAAGGTGCTGATGACCCTGACTGTCGAACAGCCGATCGCCGGGGACAGGTCGCTGCGCTTCAACGTCATCCGGACCTGCCACCCAGGCGTATCCCTGTTCTTCGCCACAGGCCAGAATGGCCGGCCAGTGAATCATCATTTCTCGCTCCTGTATTCCATATGATTTGTACACCCCGCCGTGACTTCAAGGCACCGCTCCGGCCGATACACGCTGAACCATCACATCATACCGTTATTTCAGCGTGTCGGCTGGTGGACTCCCGCCTGCGCGGGAGTGACGGAGTTAGGCCGCGGGAGTGACGGGGTTGGAGCCCGGGAGTCACGGTGTAAGGCTGCTGGGATAATAGTTTTGGGCTCTGCACCGCGTTCCTGACAGGTCATTCCCGCGAAGGCGGGAATCCAGGGCATATGGCACAGACCCGCTTACGATGGATATTGTCGACCGCGACACGCTGAACCATCGCATCATGCCGTTATTTCAGCGTCGGCTGGTGGACTCCCGCCTGCGCGGGAGTGACGGGGTTATCTCTTACCGACCCGCGCTGAAGAACTGACTGTCGGCGCCGACTTCGGCCTCCTGGTTACCGGCCACGAAGCGCAGCGGATGTATGCTGCCGGGCAACAGGTAGGGGTCGATGGCCAGGCTGATGGGCAGGTTGACGATTTCTCCTGCCGGTACCCACACCTCGTCGGCGCCCCGCCAAACGGCATGGTCCAGCCCTTCTACCCGTACCCGGTACTGCTGGGGCTGCTGGGTCCGGTTCGACAGCTTTAAGGTATAGGTGTTTTCTACCCAGCCTTCCGAGGTTTCCCGAAACAGCTGGTTGCGATCCCGCTGCACGTCCAGCGCCATCGGCACCCGGGTGGCGGCGGCATAGACCAGTGTCGCCAGCATCAACAGCAGCATGATGCCATAGCCAATCAGCTTGGGCCGCCACAGCCGGGTCTTGCCGCCGGCCAGTTGGCTTTCGCTGGCATAGCGGATCAGCCCGGTGTTATACCCCATCTGGTTCATGGTCTGGTCACAGGCATCGGCACAGGCGCCGCAGTTGATGCACTCGTACTGCAGACCATCGCGAATATCGATGCCGGTGGGGCACACCTGCACACACAGCTTGCAGTCGATGCAATCGCCCAGTTTCAGGCTGGCCACATCGGCCTTGCGCGAGCGCGGCCCGCGACGTTCACCCCGGGTGGCGTCGTAAGCGATGCTGTAGGTGTCCCGATCGAACATCGCCGACTGAAAACGGGAATAAGGGCACATGTGAGTACACATGATGGCCCGCATCCAGCCCGCGTTGAGATAGGTACAAAGGGCGAAGAAGGCCACCCAAAAGGTAGGCAATACCCCGGCAGACCACTGCAGCAGGCCCCTGCCCAGCTCGGCGGCCGGTATAAAATAGGCGATAAAGGTAAAGCCGCTCAGCAGGGAGACCAGCCACCACAGCAGGTGCTTGCCGCCCTTGCGGGCCAGCTTGTTCAGGCTCCAGGGCGCCTTGTTCAGCTGACGGCGCTTGTTGGCGCTGCCTTCCAGTTTTTCTTCTATCCAGATAAACCAGAAGGTCCACACCGTTTGCGGGCAGAGATAACCGCACCAGACCCGCCCCAGAAAGGCGGTAATGAAAAACAGGCCGAAAGCCGCCACCATCAGAAACAGCGCCAGCAGGGTCAGATCCTGCGGCCAGATGGTGATGCCGAACAGATGAAAACGCTGCTGTTCCAAATCCAGCAGCAGCGCCTGCCGGCCGTTCCAGCGCAACCAGGGCCCCACCAGAAACAACAACATCAGGCCCCAGCCAATCAGCCGGCGCAGCCGCTGCCAGCGACCCGACTGGGCCCGCACATAGACATGGCCCTGATCGATGGGCCGGGGCTCGGTACACACATTAACAACGTCAATCCGGGAAGAAGGGTTTTCCATAAGGCTCACACTGCTGGTTATGACAAAGGCAGGGCGTACCGGCCGGTACCCCTGCGACGACCCGCGCAGTAGAGCATGGCCGGCCAGGCGGCAACATAAACAGTTGTGATGAAATCGACTATAACAGTGTGATTTATGGCGCCTACAGCTATAACAGTGCCGTCGGTGCCAGCCGGTCAGCCCAAGGCAATATGCTCGGCAATCAGGGCCGCCAGCTGCTTGATGGCCGCTTCGCTGCGGGCATTCCAGGGCAGCGAGGCATTGAGCCGAAAGCAGTGCCGGTACTGCTCGCCAGCGGCAAACATGCGCCCCGGCGCTATGGTGATGCCCGCCTTGAGCGCCCGCCAGTATAGTTGGGTGGCACAGCAATGCGCCGGCAATTCCAGCCACAGAAAGTAGCTGCCTTCGGCGTAATACACCCGCACCGAGGCGGGAAACTCCCGCTGGATGGCCCGGTAAAAAATGTGTTTGCGCTGTTCCAGGGTGCGGCGCAGGGTATGCAGGTGCTTGTCGTAACGGTGCGAAGACAAATAATCGGCCAGCGCCAGCTGCATGGGCGCGCTGGTGGACAGCGTGCTCATCAGTTGCAGCCGCTGAATGGCCTCGGCCTGCTGCCCCGCCGCCACCCAGCCGATGCGAAAGCCGCTGGCCAGGGTCTTGGAAAAGGAGCCACAGTGCAGCACCCGGCCTTGCGTGTCCCAGGCCTTGGCCGGGCGCGGTGGCGTCAGCCCCGCATACAGCTCGCCGTAAACGTCGTCTTCAATCAGGCTGACCTGGTGCTCGGCCAGCAGCGCCAGCAGCCGCTGCTTGTTGGCATCGGGCATGGTGCCGCCCAACGGATTCTGGCAATGACTCATCAGCCAGCAGGCCTTGACCGGATATTGCCGCAACGCCTGAGCCAGCGCATCCAGATCCATGCCCTGCTGCGGGTCGGTAGCGACCGCCACCGCCTTAAGATGATGCCGTTCTATCGCCTGCAGGGCACCGTAAAACGCCGGTGACTCCACCACCACCCAGTCGCCGGGTTGGGTCAGGGCCTGCAGGCCGAGATTCAGCGCCTCCAATGCGCCCGAGGTGATCACGATTTCGTCGGGCGAAATCTCCATGCCCCGTGCGGCATAACGCTGGGCGATGCTGCGGCGCAAATCGGCACAGCCCGGCGGCAGGGTGGCCCCCGCACTTTCGGGCAGCAACTGGCGCGCCACGCGAATTAACGAGCGGGAAAACTGATGCTGGGGAAACAGCGACGGATCGGGAAAGGCAGAGCCCAGCGCCACGCAGTCGGGATTGTTACCGGCCTGCAATACGCTGAAGATAAAGGCGTTGATGTCTACCGTTTCTGCCGGCTGCAGCGGCTGTTGCGGGAGTGAATAACGGGTCGCTTCACGGGCGGGAGCGACAAAATAGCCGGACTGGGGACGGGATCGCACCCAGCCCTGGCTTTCGAGCAGTTGATAGGCACTGAGCACCGTCATCAGGCTCAGTCCCGACCGCCGTACCGTTTCGCGCAGCGAGGGCAACTTGTCGCCCTCTTGCCAGACCCCGGTACGGATCTGCTCACGCAGCTGTTGGGCCAGCTGCTCGTAACGGCTCATAACGGCAAACGCTTAACCCTTGGGCAACAGGCAGTTTTCGCCTTCCAGCTCGGCCATCGCCTGGTTCAGATCCTGATCCAGAGCCTGGCGAATATCGTTAATTTCCTTCTGGTGCGCGCGGCGCAACTGCTTGCGCAGCTTGCCCATCACGAACCGGCGCATTTCTTCTTCATCTTCCAGCTGCAAACCGGCCACCTGGGTAGGTTTGCGGGTTTCTTCGTCCAGCGCCACCATGGTGAAGTAAGAAGTATTGGTGTGCTTGACGATGCCCTGTTTGAAGTCTTCCGACACCACCTTGATGCCCACTTCCATCGAGCTTTTGCCCACGTAGTTGACCGACGCATACAGGGTGAGCAGCTCGCCCACTTCCACCGGATTGACGAAGTCGACCGAGTCGACCGAGGCGGTGACACAATAGCCCTTGGCATGAGTGGCTGCACAGGTATAGGCGATTTTGTCCATTAACGACAAAATGATGCCTCCATGCACCTTGCCGCCGAAATTGGCATAAGAAGGCACCATCAGTTCCTTGAGGATCACCTGCGACGATTTAACCGTTCTAAAAACCACTTCGCTCATTACTTCACCTGAAAATTAGCTTTACTGAATAGACTGTTGGTTACGTTACCGGCACCGGGCCGGATGACGGCGCTAAGGATGTATGACCCGCCCCCCGTCGTAAACCATTTGTGGCCTAAAAATAACGACTTTTTTGCAGACTGTGGCACAGGTCATCCCGGTACAGGCTCGTATCACCGGCGGGTGTAAGGTATTATTTACACCTCTATGAGGTGCAAGACATTACCATGCGTTTAAAAGTAACCTGTGAAGACCGCCTGGGGCTAACCCGGGAACTGCTGGACATACTGGTAGAACACCAGATTGATTTGCGCGGTATCGAAATCGATATCAGCGGCATCATTTATCTCAACTTCCCCACCCTCGACTTTGCCGCCCTGCAGCACCTGATGCCGGCCATTCGTCGTATTCCCGGGGTATTTGATGTAAAAACCATCGCCTGCATGCCCTCGGAGCAAGAGCATAACGCCATTATGGCGCTACTCAAGGCGTTGCCCGATGCGGTGGTGGCGCTGGACACTCAGGGCCGAATCACCCTGGCCAACGACGCCGCCTGCGCCCTGCTGAACCAGAGCTCGCAGCAACTGGTGCAGCAACCCATGGGCCCGTTGCTGAAGGGCGTGCATGTGGCGCGCTGGCTGGAGCAGCCCTCGCCCCAGCCGCTGAGTGAAAAAGTCACCCTCGACGGCGAACCCTATCTGGCCGACTTTTTGCCCATCTGGGTGACCGAAGAATCCGGCGAGCAAAGCCTGGCCGGCGCCGTGGTGGTGTTCAAGTCCGCCTATCGTATCGGCCAGCACTTCAAGGTGATGCGCAGCCGCGACAGCGGCCACTTCGACGGCTTTATCGCCCAGAGCCCGGCGATGGAAAAGCTGATTCGCGAAGCCCGCCGGCTCGCCACCCTAGACGCCCCGCTGTTGATACAGGGCGAAACCGGCACCGGCAAGGATCTGCTGGCCCGCGCCTGCCATCAGGCCAGCCTGCGCGGTGAAGGCCCCTTTATTCTGCTCAACTGCGCCGCCATCCCCGACGATGCCGCCGAAAACGAACTGTTCGGCTACGCCCCCGGCGCCTTTGGCAACAACACCCAGGGCAAACGCGGTGTGCTGGATCAGGCCAACGGCGGCACCCTGGCACTGGATGAAATTGGCGAGATGTCGCCGCTGATGCAGATGAAGCTGCTGCGCGTGCTGCAGGACGGCGTGTTTCGCCGCCTCGGCGACGAGCAGGAAGTAAAGGTCGATATTCGGGTCATTTGCACCACCCAGCAAGACCTGGCCACTCTGGTGCAGGGCGGCCAGTTCCGCCAGGATCTGTTCTACCGGCTCAACGTGCTCAACCTGCGCATACCGCCGCTGCGCGAACGGCAAAAAGACATACTGCCGCTGGCCCAGCACTTCTGCATTCGCTTTGCCGCCGAGCTGGAACGCCCCCGCCCCCGCCTGGCCGCCAGCCTGAGCGATTACCTGCAGCATTACCCCTGGCCGGGCAACGTGCGCCAGCTGCGCCACAGCCTGTATCGGGCCATCAGCCTGCTGGAAGGGGACGAACTGAGCCTGACCGAGCTGGCCCTGCCCGAGCAGAACAGCCTGCAGGGGCTGGATACCCTGTGCGAAGGCTCGCTGGAAGAGGCGGTAAAAGGGTTCGAGCGTATTCTGCTGGAGCGGCTTTATCCCGAATATCCCTCTACCCGCCAGCTGGCCAAGCGACTCAACATTTCCCACACCGCCATCGCCAACAAGCTCAAGGATTACGGCATCGGCAAGCACAAGAAATAGCGCACCCCTATGCAGAAAAATGTCATCGTCAGCTGGTCCAGCGGCAAAGACTCTACCCTCGCGCTGGAGCGCCTGCTGGAAAACGATCACTATCGCGTGGTCGGTCTTTGTACCACCTATGTGAAGGACGAGGTGCCCTTTCAGGGCACCTCGCTGCAGGTCATCGACTGGCAGGCGCAGTTACTTGGCTTGCCGGTGATCAAGATAGCGCTGCCGGCGGTATTTCCGGGTAGCGAGGTGTATCAGTCCACCGTGATTGCCGCCCTGCGCCAATGCGAGCTAAAGATTGATGCGGTCGCCTTTGGCGACATGTTCTGCAACGGCATAGTGGAATATCGCAAGAGCTACATAGAGCCGGCGGGCTGGGAATGTGTGTTTCCCCTGCTGGGGCAGGACAGCCGTGCGCTGGCCGAAGAAATTCTGGACCGTGGCATCAAGACGCTGGTGGTCACCACCGACGGCACCGCATTAACGCCGGACTATTGCGGCCACTGGTACAGCCGGGACTTTATCGACCGTTTGCCGCAAGGGGTGGACCCTTGCGGCGAAAACGGCGAGTTTCATACCCTGGTGACCCAGGCCCCCTGCTTTGTGAACGGCTCGCTGCAACTGGAACTCACTCACATAGAGCAGGGAGAGCGGTTCAGCTATCAGCGATACCGGGCCACACGGCAGCCGGCATAACGCAGCCTGCCGGCTCAGGACCGGGCTGTTTGCAACAACCGCGACAACCCCCTGGCGCCGTTTTCCATCATGGCGTCATGGCTCCACACAAACAGCGGCCGTGCCAGGGGCGCGGCCAGGTTCATCCAGCGGCGGCGGGTACAAACCCGCCACCGATAACGCACCCGGGTGCCACCCGCCACTTCGGTCAATTGCCAGCAACCCCAGCCTTCCACGTCGCCGCTGGCCTGCCCTACGATCAACCAGGGGGCGTTCAGCCGAGCCACTCGAATATCGAAGCACAGCGAATAACCCAGCCGGCTGCGCCAGTGGTAGCGATATATACGACCGATACCGGCCTGGCAGCCCTGCTCTGCGCCGGCGTCCAGCAATTCGACCCGACGCAACCCCTGCCACCAGCGCGGCCACAACAATGGCTGACTGATGGCCCGATACACGAGATCGATCGGGGCCGCCAGTTGCCAGCAGGTGATCAAGTCATAATTCGCCATGGCGCCACTCAGGGGGAGAAGAAGTTGTCGGGAAAGACGGGATCGAGTTCAATCTGCTCCAGCCAGACGGTTTCCAGCCGGTTGCCCCTTTCATCGCTGCTGATCACCTTGAGCGGAAACAGCGACGGCTGATCGAGCCATAACTCGTAACGTGCCACTCCATTCGGCCCCGCCGGCCCCGTAATCACCAGATGCCACACCGCCCGGCCGCGAAAGGTGGCCGACTCCTGTAACGCCAGCGCGCCCGCCTGCTGCAGCTGCAACACCCGGCGAAGCAGCACCCCCACATCGGACTGGTCGACTCGGTGGCCACGCGAGCTGGTCACCAGCGGATGTTCGGGACTGAGCCCAACCGACGGCCAGCTCAAACCAAAGGGCCAGAGCCGGACCTGCTGACTCAGCGGCCGGTAAATCAGCACCGCCCCCGCATAGGGGGATTGCACATCCATTCGCACCAAACCGGGTTTACGATAGGCATAACGCAGTTGCTGATTACCGCCCGGCCCTTCGCTGCGCAGTTGCAGCCGGTAACCTTCGAGTTGTTCGAACCTTGCCAGCGCCTCTTGCAGCGGAGCAGGACTCGTCAGCATTAACGCCATCAGCAACCATAATCCGCTCATTCTTTCCCCCGGCTCCGCCTGCTGTTTTCAGCATAGCAAGGGCAGCCGGGCGGAAAGCCCAGACCAGCATTCATCACAATAACGAGCAGAAAATCAGGACGCACAGAGGATAAACCGGGTCTCGTTTCCACATACTCCGCGATCTTGTGTAGGGTCGCTGTTTAGTGCTGAGAGTAATCGACCAAGAACATTGCACGATAGCTGCGATACCCGTCGGACAAAGGGCCAGCTCTGCCGACACGCTGTAAATACATCCATGTACGCTCTCTGTTTCATCCCTGAAACAGAAGATCGGCCGAGCAGATCCCTTTGTCCTTCCGTCTATTTCGGCGTGGCCTGTCTTACCAACAGGTCACTCGGTGCTCAGGAAGAGGTAACCCTGTTACCTCTGATCTTCCGGCTTCTGAAAATCCAAACAAAGCTTGTATTGCTCTGCTTCGCTGGGCCTGCCGACTGAAGTGGCAGCTACAGGTGATGGATCGAACCTGCTCGATCGCCAGTCCTTGCCTTCGACCGGTGGTTGACGTTCAATGGACCAACACAGAGAGTCTGCTCTCACCGGGAACGGCATGATCAGCAACGCTCTCGATCTTATCGGTTCATTTTAGTGTCAGCACTTACAAGGATTTTGTATGCATGTAGATAAAGCTAAAAAACGAATCGCAAAACAGGTCAAGAAAGGCTTTAAAGGCTACCCACAGATTACTCTGGAGTATTTTGGTCACAGTGCTGATTGTGCGACGGAAGTGGCTATTCGCTTTACCCTGGAAGAAGGTGCACAGGTTCAGGAAGAACGGTTTGCCGGTGAGACGGATGTGAGGGAAAACGAGGTGATTCAATCTGCCCTGGTAAAAATTATCGAGCGTGCCGATGCCAGTTCGGTCATAGAAATTGAAGGTGTGTCGATGCTTTGATTCTGCCTTCATCCTGTCGAACGGCTTTGGGTTGTTTTGCCGTGTTGCACACGGCCTGCCGACTAAAGTGGCAGCTACCGGGAGCTATGAGCAGACGATGCCAAACGTCAGGGAGGGCAAAGGGATCTGCTCAGCCGACCCTCCGCGCCAGGGAGGGCGCGGCGGAGCCCCCATGGATGGGTTTACGGCGAGTCGGCGGAGCTGGCCCTTTGCCCGGAGTGTTACGGTCAGTAAAAACAAAATCGGCCTGCGCATTGCGCAGGCCGATGGTCGTTTATCAGGCAAACACGAAGTACTTGCGTACCGTTTCTACCACTTCCCAGGTGCCCTGGAAACCGGGTTCGACCACGAAAATGTCGCCGGCTTTCAGGTGAATGGGCTCACCGCCTTCGGGGGTGAGAATGCAGTAGCCTTCACGGAAATCGCAATATTCCCACTTGGTATAATTCACCGCCCACTTGCCGGGGGTACACATCCAGGTGCCCATCAGCTTGCTGCCGTCATCCGACTTGTAGGCGTTCAGATTAACGGTATGGGGGTCACCCGACAGCTTTTCCCACTGGGTGGCATCGAGCAGTACTTCGGGCTGGGTATCGCGCAGCACCGTGATCTTGTCAGACATCATATCTCCTTGTCGTTGCTTGTATAAAACGGCGACATCCGGCCGTTTTTTCCTGTATTAGCTGTTGCTGCCAACCGGGGTCAGCTGCCCAGCACCACCGTTTTGCCCTGGTACATGAACACCCGTTTTTCGATGTGATACTGAATGGCCCGGGCCAGGGTGATGCACTCCACATCGCGCCCCTTGGCAACCAGGTCTTCCGGATAATGGCTGTGATCCACCGTCTGAATGCCCTGGGTGATGATGGGGCCTTCATCCAGCTCGTTGTTGATGTAATGGGCCGTGGCCCCCACCAGCTTCACCCCCTTGGCATAGGCCTGGTGATAAGGCTGGGCGCCCTTGAAACCGGGCAGCAGCGAGTGGTGAATGTTGATGGCCCAGCCCGCCAGCTGGTTGCACAGTTGTGGGCTCAACACCTGCATGTAGCGCGCCAGCACCACCAGATCCGCCTGCGATTCCTGCACGATTTGCCAGATCTGGGCCTCTTGCTCGGCCTTGGTCTCGGCGGTTACCGGCAGGTGGTAAAAGGGAATATGGTGCCAGTCGGCCAGCCGCTGCAGATCCG
>JAAEZO010000254.1 GCA_018222825.1 Gammaproteobacteria bacterium | reverse complement strand
TCCAGAGGCTGATCCAGCCGTTGCTGATAAAACCAGAGACCACTACCGATGTCGCTGTCCATCGCTTCGGTACCACGTACCAGTGGCAGCACCTGGGTCGGCGGGCGCACGTCTACCGCCTTGCCGGTCACGCCGCCGATGACGCCCTGGGTCGGCGCCGGAATCACGTATTCGCCGTTGAAGTCCGGCGCTTCCAGTCCGTCCGGGATCAGCAAGGGGGTGGTTCTCAGCGTAGCGTCTTCATAATCAAATCCCCGATTGGCCTGTGCTCGAGTTTCGGGATTGCTGCAGCCGGCCAGTACACTCATGGTCAGCAGGCTTAATACTATTTTTTTTGCATTCAAAGATTTATCCACGCGCTGTTAACTCCGCTTTAAGTAACGCTTCCCTCACCTGTTCCCGCCCCGAAGCATTCAGGGGGATCAAGGGCAAACGCGGCATTGAGGTGTCGATGAGCCCGAGTTCGGCACAGGCCCACTTCACCGGTATGGGATTGCTATCACAAAACAAATGCTGATGCAGTGGCAACAGACGCTGGTTGATCGCTGCTGCCTGCGCCCAGTCGCCGGCCAACGCCGCACGAAACAGGGTCGCCATGTCGGCCGCCGCCACGTTGGCGGTCACCGAAATCACGCCATGACCACCAAGGCGAACGAAGTCGAGCGCCAGATAATCGTCACCACTGAACAACAGAAAATCGTCACCGCAATAATGCTTGAGTTCACTGACCCGGTCGAGACGCCCACTGGCATCCTTGATGCCGATAACCGGCCCCAGTTCGGCCAGTTTTCCCGCCGTTTCCGGCAGTAGATCGCAGCCGGTACGGCCGGGCACATTGTAAAGAATCTGCGGCAAATCACAGGCATCGGTAATGGCAGAATAATGCGCCAGCAAACCGGCCTGTGAAGGTTTGTTGTAGTAGGGCGTCACCGACAGTCCCGCCGCCACGCCCATTGCCTTCATGGCCTGGCTCAACCGAATGGCCTGACGGGTATTGTTGGAACCACAGCCTCCAATCACCGGAATACGGCCATTGGCAAATTCGAGCACCCGACGCACCACCTCAAGGTGTTCATCGGTACTCAGGGTCGGCGACTCGCCGGTGGTACCCATGGCAACGATGGCCGCCGTACCGCTGGCCACATGATAATCCACCAGTCGCTTCAGGCTGTCGTTATCGACCTCGCCCGCCGCCGTCATCGGCGTAATCAGTGCCACTATGCTACCGCTGAACATAGTAAATTCCGTTAAGGATCAAGAGCGGCTATGGTAGTGGCGCCCCCTTCGGAATACAAGAGAGGCGCTGGAGCCCCTTGCAATTTGTGCTACCATGGCGCCCTCTTCCACCGACCTTTTCGGATAGCCAGATGACTCATCATCTTGTGGTCACCGCCATTGGTGAAAACAGAGCCGGCATCGTGAACGAAGTGGCGCGCCAGGTCACCGACTGCGGTTGCAATATCGTCGACAGCCGTCTCGGTATCTTCGGCAACGAGTTCACCTTTATCCTGTTGCTGTCCGGCAGCTGGAACCAGATCACCCGACTCGAGACCACACTGCCGCTGTTTGGCCAGAGCCAGGCGCTGATCACCATGATGAAGCGCACCCAGGTGCTGAGCCAGCCGAGCTATGCCCTGAGCGCCGACGTGGAGCTGGTGGTGACCGATCGCCCCGGCATCGTCAACCGCTGCACCCAGTTTTTCAGCGACCGTGGCTGGGATATTCAGGCGATGCAGAGTCAGACTCTTTCCGGCATCGAATCCGGCCAGTTTCAGGCGCATTTTCAGCTTAACCTGCCCGAACAACTGACCGACGGTGACGTCGAAGACGCCGTCGACCGCTTGTGCCGCGAGCTGGAATGCGAGCGACACAGCCTTCGTCTTAAACGCAAATAACCTCTAGGAGTCCGTCGATGACCTATTTACCCGCAGGCAGCCCCGCCCCTTCTTTTACCCTGCACGATCAGAACGACAAGCCGGTCAGTCTGGCCGACTTCAGCGGCAAAAAGGTACTGGTATATTTTTATCCCAAGGCGATGACCCCGGGTTGCAAGGTACAGGCCTGCGGCCTGCGCGACAGCCAGGCCGAACTTGAGCAGAAAAATGTAGTCGTGCTGGGCATCAGCCCGGATCCGGTGGCTCGGCTGAAAAAGTTTGAAGAAAAAGACGCGCTTAACTTTACCCTGCTGTCCGACGAAGACCACGCCGTGGCCGACGCCTTCGGAGTCTGGGGTCTGAAAAAATTCATGGGCAAGGAATACGACGGTATTCACCGCATCAGCTTTCTGATTGACGAGTCCGGCACCGTGGCCAAGGTGTTCGACAAGTTCAAGACCAAGGATCACCATCAGGTGGTGATGGATTACCTGGAAAGCTAATCAGCTGTAAGCCTGTCTTTGGTCACCAATCGGCTTGCGGAATAAAGAGGCAACAGGGTTGCCTCATTCGACACGCTTCAAGTACATCCATGTAACGCTCAGCACATGACATCCCTGTCATGTGACGGTCGCATGAGGCAATCCCCGCCGCCTCTTCTTGACGTCCGAGTTAGCTGCCGGCATCACCAGCAGGCGACGCCAAAGCTTCAAGGAGGACCAAGGGATCTGCTCGGCCGACCATCCGCGCCACGGATGGCGCGGTTGAGCCTACAAGGATGATGAGATGGACACCTCTTGTGCAACCGGCGTCATTGCGCG
>JAAEZO010000253.1 GCA_018222825.1 Gammaproteobacteria bacterium | reverse complement strand
TCCAAGACCGAGCATAAAGCGGTGCTGGATCCCTGCCGTCAGCTGGAGCGTGAAGGTTTCGAGGTTACTTATCTCGAGCCTCAGCCCAACGGTCTGTTCACCCTGGCACAAATCGAAAATGCCATGCGCGATGACACCATTCTGGTGAGCATCATGCACGTGAACAACGAAACCGGCGTGATCCAGGACGTCAAGGCCATCGGCGAACTGTGCCGTAGCCGCAAGATCATGTTCCATGTGGATGCCGCCCAGAGTGCCGGCAAGACCGACATCGACGTGCAGGACATGAACATCGATCTGCTGTCGCTGTCTGCCCACAAGATTTACGGCCCCAAGGGCATCGGCGCACTTTACGTATGCCGCAAGCCGCGCGTTCGTCTGGAAGCCCAGATGCACGGTGGCGGCCACGAGCGCGGCATGCGCTCCGGCACCCTGGCCACCCACCAGATTGTTGGCATGGGTGAAGCCTTCCGCATCGCCAAGGAAGAAATGCACGCCGAAGGCGAGCGGATTCTGGCGCTGCGCAACCGTCTGTATGACGGCGTAAAGGATATCGAAGAAGTCTATGTCAACGGCGACCTGGAACAGCGGGTACCCGGCATATTCAACATCAGTTTCGCCTATGTAGAAGGTGAGTCACTGATCATGGCACTGAAGGATCTGGCGGTCTCTTCCGGCTCGGCCTGTACCTCTGCCAGCCTGGAGCCGTCTTATGTATTACGTGCCCTGGGACTGAACGACGAGCTGGCACACAGCTCCATCCGTTTCAGCATCGGCCGTTTTACCACCGAAGAACAGATTGACTACGCCGTGCGTCTGGTCAACGAGGCCATCGGTCGTCTGCGCGACATGTCTCCGCTGTGGGAAATGTTCAAGGACGGGATAGATCTGGATCAGGTTGAATGGGCACACCACTAAGGTGTCTGAATCATTGAAGCATGGCTGAGGAACTAAATCATGGCTTACAGCGAAAAAGTAATAGATCACTATGAAAACCCCCGCAATGTCGGTGGTTTCGACAAGAACGACCCGAACGTAGCAACCGGCATGGTGGGTGCACCAGCCTGTGGTGACGTGATGAAGCTGCAGCTGAAAATCAGCGACGAAGGCATCATCGAAGACGCCAAATTCAAGACTTATGGCTGTGGCTCTGCCATTGCCTCCAGCTCGCTGATCACCGAATGGGTGAAAGGCAAGAATCTGGACGAAGCGGCCAGCATCAAGAACACCCAGATTGCGGAAGAGTTGGCCCTGCCGCCGGTTAAAATCCACTGCTCCATTCTGGCAGAGGATGCTATCAAGGCAGCGATTGACGATTACAAGAAGAAGAAAAACCTGGCGTAAGACGGAGACACCATGGCGATCACCATTACCGATGCAGCTGCACAACGGGTGCAGACTTTTCTGAACAACAGAGGCAAGGGCCTGGGACTACGGCTGGGGGTCAAGACTTCCGGTTGCTCCGGCCTGGCCTATGTGCTGGAATTCGTCGACGAATTGTCCGAAGGCGACCAGGTGTTCGAGCATGGCGAGGTCAAGGTGATCGTCGACAGCAAAAGCCTGGTGTATCTGGACGGCACCGAACTCGATTTCGCGAAGGAAGGCCTGAACGAGGGCTTTAAATTCAACAACCCCAATATCAACGGGGAATGTGGTTGCGGCGAAAGCTTTAACGTTTAAGGACCCCGGCATGAACTACTTCGAGCTGTTTGGCTTACCGGCAGAGTTTGCCCTCGACAGCCAGACACTGGCCGACACCTATCGCCAGCTGCAGATGCAGTTCCATCCCGACAAGTTTGCCTCCCGCCCCGAGCGGGAGCGCCTTCAGGCGGTACAGCGTGCCGCCCATATCAATGATGCATTCACCACCCTCAAACACCCCCTGAACCGTGCCGAATATCTGCTGTCCTTGCAGGGCGTCGACATACGCGCCGAGCAACAGACCCTGAAGGATCCGTTGTTTCTGATGCAACAGATGGAATGGCGCGAGCAGCTGGAAGATATTGCCGGCGCTCAGGATGTGTTTGGCGCCATCATGGCGTTTGATCGGGAACTGCAACAGGCGTCTGCCGACTTTTATGCCGAGCTCGAGCAACAGCTTGTCTCGTCCCGCTGGCCGGATGCTGCCGATACGGTACGCAAACTTAAATTCATGACCAAGCTGCATGCCGAACTCGAACGTTTGGAAGATGCGCAGCAGGAATTCTGAACCTCATGGCATTATTACAAATTTCCGAGCCGGGCCAGAGCGCGGCTCCGCATGAACACAAGTGGGCGGTCGGTATCGATCTCGGTACCACCAACTCCCTGGTTGCCGTGGTTCGCAGCGGCCTGCCCGAAACCCTGACCGATGAGCAGGGGCGCGATCTGCTGCCTTCTGTGGTGCATTACACCCCGGACGGCTTGCGGGTTGGCCATGACGCCAAGCACGAAGCCGAGTTTGACCCGCAGTACACCATTGCCTCGGTGAAACGCTTGATGGGCAAGGCATTGGCGGATATTCCCCGCCATCGTCTGCCTTACTCGTTCAGGGAAACCGGCACCGGCGTCATCGAGCTGAACACCCCTTTGGGTGCGGTCAACCCGGTGCAGGTGTCGGCCGAGATCCTGAAGAATCTGGCACAAAGAGCCGAGCACAGTCTGGGCAACCCGATTCAGGGTGCCGTGATCACAGTGCCGGCCTATTTCGATGATGCCCAGCG
>JAAEZO010000040.1 GCA_018222825.1 Gammaproteobacteria bacterium | reverse complement strand
CGCCGGTTGCCCCGGTAGCTCCTCAGCCGGCTCCCGAAGTGACCTATGAAACCCGCACCGTCACCGCCGATGGCTCCATCTACTTCGCCTTCGACAAGTCCGACCTGTCTGGCGACTCTCGTGCCACTCTGGACGAAGTGGCCCGCTTTGCTCAAGAGAACCCGGATCACCAGGTTGAACTGGCCGGTTATGCCGACCGTCTGGGTAGCGCCGAGTACAACCGCAAGTTGTCCGAGCGTCGTGCCCTGGCCGCCAAGGACTACCTGGTTCAGCGTGGCGTTGCCGCCCAGAACATCCAGACTGCCTGGTACGGCAGTGAACTGGCCGAAGGCGTGACCGAAGCCGAGCGTCAGCGCGACCGTCGCGTAGATGCCAAGGCTCAGGCCACTATTCAGGTTGAAATCATCGAGTAATATCGATTGAACACCTGACCGCAAAAACGGCTCCTCGGAGCCGTTTTTTATTTTTTACCTTACTGCGGTCATGGCATACTGTTTTTCTTTTTATTCCGGACTTGCCTTCCCATGCGTTGCCATTGTCACAGCCAGCAGCCCTTTGAAGAGTGCTGTCATCCCTATCTGCAGGGCGTTTCTACCGCCCCGACGCCCCTGGCCCTGATGCGCTCCCGCTACACGGCTTTTGTGCTGGGCCTGGGCGACTATCTGCTGCAAAGCTGGCACCCGGATACTCAAGGTGCACTGACCGCGGATGAGCTGTCACAAACCGGACTCGACACCGACTGGCTGGATCTGACCATCATCTTCGCTCGTGGCACCCCTGCCGACACAGAGGGAGAAGTGGAGTTCAAGGTTCGCTACCGGGAAAACAGCCGGGTAGTGACGCTGCACGAACGCTCCCGTTTTGTCTCGGTAGCAGGCTGCTGGATGTATCACTCCGGTCAGCTCAACCCGCCCAAAATTGGTGCCAATCAGCCCTGCCCCTGCAGCAGCGGAAAAAAATACAAACAGTGCTGCGCCAGACACTGAACCACCCTTCACCCAACTAGCTGACAGACGCCTTATCATGGAACGAAAAATACTGCTGACCCACTGCCCCGATGCCAAAGGGCTGATCTCTAAGATCACCAATATCTGTTACAAGCACCAGCTCAACATCATGCGCAATGACGAATTCGTGGACTACGATAACGGTCATTTCTTCATGCGTACCGAGCTGGAAGGCTATTTCAACGATCATACCCTGCTTGCCGACCTGGACGATGCCCTGCCTAGCGGCAGTCAGCGCCGACTGGTGCCTGCCGGTAACAAACGGGTGGTGATCATGGTGACCAAGGAAGCCCACTGCCTGGGTGACATTCTGATGAAGCGCTTCGCCGGTGCCATGAACATCGACATCCAGGCCGTGATCGGCAACTACGACACTCTGGCCGGGCTGACCGAAAAGTTCGACATTCCCTATCACACCGTGTCGCACGAAGGCATGAATCGGGCCGAGCACGAACTGCAGCTGGCCGAGATCATCGACCGCTATCAGCCCGATTATGTGGTGCTGGCCAAGTACATGCGGATTCTCAGCCCCGAATTCGTGGCCCGCTATCGCCAGCGGCTGATCAATATCCACCACTCCTTCCTGCCCGCTTTCGTCGGCGCCAGCCCCTATCGTCAGGCTTATGAACGGGGAGTGAAAATGATCGGCGCCACCGCCCATTTCGTGACTGACGATCTGGACGAAGGCCCGATCATCGAGCAAGACGTCACCCATGTAAATCACACCTTCAACGCCCAGGACATGGCCAAGGCTGGCCGGGACGTGGAAAAATCGGTACTGAGCCGGGCGCTCAACCTGGTGCTGGAAGAAAAGGTGTTCGTCTACGGCAACAAGACGGTGGTGTTCAAGTAACTCTGCCCCTCTAACATCAGGCCTGCAGGTAATATAAAAACGGGAAGCCAAGGCTTCCCATTTTTTATTCAGTCGTGCTTGTGGGTTCGGACGAAGGCGGCCTTCTGCTCGGCCGTTGCTTCCTGCTGGTATTTCGCCTTCCACTCGTCGTAAGGCATGCCATAGACCCGCTCCCGCGCCTCGTCGTAATTCATCTCCACCCCCTGCGCGTCGGCGGCGGCCAGATACCACTTGCTCAGGCAGTTGCGGCAGAAGCCGGCCAGGTTCATCAGATCGATATTCTGTACATCCTTGCGCTTGTCCAGATGCGCCAGCAGGGTACGAAAGGCGGCGGCTTCCAGTTCGGTCTGGGTTTGCTTGTCCATGTTGTCTTCTCCATTGGGGTCGGTTAGTGCCATTATAACGATATCGCCCTTCACAACACAGGCACGCCCATGAAACGCAGTCACTTCTTCGCCCACATGGCCCGCATGAAGCTTATCCAGCGCTGGCCGCTGATGCGCAGCATAGAGCAGGAAAACGTCGCCGAGCACAGCCTGCAGGTGGCCATGGTGGCTCACGCGCTGGCGGTGATCAGAAACACCAATTTCAACGGCACCCTGGATCCGGCCCAGGCGGCCATGCAGGCACTGTTTCACGATGCCAGCGAAGTGCTGACCGGCGACCTGCCCACCCCGGTCAAATACTTCAACGAAGACATAGCCCGGGCCTACAAAGACATCGAGCGCAACGCCGAGCAAAGCCTGCTCAGAATGCTGCCCCCCGAACTGCAGGCAACCTATGCCCCCCTGCTCTGCGGCCACGGGCAGGACGACTACAGCCGACTGGTAAAATCGGCAGACATTCTCTGTGCCTATCTGAAATGCGAGGAAGAAATCAGCGCCGGAAATCGGGAATTTGCGCCAGCCAAGAAGCGGCTCACCGAAATGCTGGAAGCACGCATGAACGATGAAATCCGCTATTTTCTCGAGGTGTTCGTGCCCAGTTTTTCACTGTCGCTGGACGAAATATCCAGCCCGGAATTCTAATTCATGAGGTGTGAAGCGTAAAATGTAAGGGGAGAGGCAGACCAGCTTCCCCCATACCTATTTGAATAAAGATCTGATCTTTTTCAAACTCGAACTCAGAGGCAACACAGCCGCCTCCTACGACACGCCATAAACTCGTCCCTGAGGGCTCGGAAATACCATCTGACCGCCATGGATGGTGGGAGTGTCTGCATTGCAGGAGCCTTTGCTGACCATGGCATTTCACGGTCGTGGGAGGTCATCTCTGTTGCCTCTTCCTGAGCGCCGAGTTGCCTGCAGACGACACCAACAGACCACTCCCTGGCATCAGGGAGGGCAAAGGGATCTGCTCAGCCGACCATCCGCGCCAAGGATGGCGCGGTTTGAGCCCCCATGGAGGGGTTTACGGCGTGTCGGTTGAGCAGTGCGCTTTGACTGATGACATCATTAAGACCAACAAAACCATGTGACCAAGAGACAGGCTTGGTACTAGATTTTACGCTCTATCCACAGGGTGACTTCGCCGACCTTGAAGCCCCATTTGGTCATTTCGGCACGGTTGAGTACCCGGTTGTCATCGAGCAGATACATCCAGTCGTTGAAGTCTATATTCCAGATCTTGCCGTCGACCGGCACCGCCAGGGTATAACGCCAGTTCAGCGCAAATCCCTGAGTCTGGCCGGTGGCCGGCACCACCACATCATCGGCGGTACCGCTATACTGGCCGTCGGGCCCTTTTTCCAGGCGCCAGACTCGCCGCTGCCGCTCGCCATCGTCGTAGACGAAATCCTCTTCCAGTACGCCTTTATTACCGTCCCAGCGGCCGATCATCTCCACCGAAAAACGGCGCAGCACTCGACCGGATCTGTCTTGTACCATGCCGTGGGCCACCAGCTCGCCGTTGAAGAAGCGATCCAGCTCGAACGTCGGTGTGCTATCCGCATAATCATGAATATCGTTGCTGCACGACATCAGCAGCAGACTGGTGCAAAGGGACAGGCTCAGTAACAGCATTCGCATATCAGTTTCCTTTCAATTGTCGGGTCAAACCGGGATCCCGGCTGTTGGGCGACAGCCAGATAGCCAGAAACGCGGGGCCAAAGGCGGGGTCGGATACCTCCCCCAGTGACTGCCAGTTGAAGTAGAAGCGGCTGACACCCGTCGGCTCCACCCGCACTATCAACTCATCGCCCTTGCTGACCGAGGGCCATAAGGCATCCAGCTGACTGCGCCATTGGGGTTTCCAGTCGATGCCCAGGCGCTGCCACTCGGTCACGGTGGCATCGAGCAAGTCCTCCTTGCCGATATTCCGCCGGTAACGCAACGCCAGCGCCTGGGGGAAGTCACCGGCACGGTACTGTCCGTCTGCGCTGTAAAAACGGGCCTGATACAGCTCCCAGAACAGCCAGCGCATGCTCCCCTGGCCTATCTGATTCAAATCGGACGTCGGGGTCGCCCACAGTGGTAACGGCATGGCCAACAGCCACAGTATCAACAGAACTTTTTTCATCATGCTTCCCTCCGCAAACGCTGATCGAGCCGTACCAACAGCGGCAACAGGGCCGACCATAACAATGCCAGGATCACCGCGCTGGGCCAGAATCCCAGCGGCAGGCTTACCGCCCCCAGTTGCCAGCCGGCCAGATAGGATCCGGCACCGGCCAGCGCGCCGGTTATCATCAACAGCCAGAGCGAGAAGCGCCTCATCCAGTGCAGGCTGTGTCCCAGGGTCAGCACAAAACCAACCCACAGCAACCCCAGCCACAGCGGCCAGTGATCGAAAGCGAACACCCCCGTCAAGGTCAGGAGCAAGTCGACTGACATGCCCAGCAGCGCCAGCCACAACACCCGCACATCGGCCCGGCGACTGGGAGTAAACATAAAATGTACTCCAAGCAGAAGTGCAGTCAGCAGGCTCCAGCGGTTTTGTCCCGCCACCGCCAGCAGCCAGAAGCCTTCAAAGGCTAGCAGTTGAGTCCATTGCCATTTAGACATCTGCGTGCTCCCGGCTTGGCCGCCTCAAAATGCACCAGCCCTATGGTGCCCTCGCGAAAACCGCCCTCGCAGTAGGCGAAGTAAAAGGCCCACAGCCGATGAAAATCCTGGCTGTAGCCCAGACGTCTCAGCGCCGGCTCCAGCTGATGAAAACGCTCGGCCCAGATTCTCAGGGTTTCGGCGTAATGGTGACCATAATCCTGCAGTCGGGTCAGAGTCATGTCGGTCTGCTCTTTCAGATGCCGGCACATTTCGCTGACCGAGGGCAGACAGCCACCGGGAAAGATATAACGCTGAATAAAATCCACGCCCTTGCGGTAGGGCTCATAACGCTGATCGGTCATGGTAATGGCCTGGATCAGCAGCTTGCCTTCGGGCTTGAGCAGACGATTGAGCGACTCGAAGTAGGTTGGCAGGTACTCATGCCCCACCGCCTCAATCATCTCTACCGACACCAGCTTGTCGTATTGCCCCTCGAGATCTCGATAGTCTTTCAACAGCAGCGTCACCCGCTCGCCCAATCCTTCCTGCTCCACCCGTTCGCGGGCATGCTTGAGCTGTTCGGCCGACAGGGTGGTAGTGGTGACCCGGCAGCCGTAATGACGGGCGGCAAAACAGGCCAGTCCGCCCCAGCCGGTGCCGATTTCCAGCAGGTGATCATCGGGCTTGAGCTCGAGCCGGTCGCAAATCAGCCGCAGTTTGTGTTCCTGTGCCGCTTCCAGGCTGGCATCCGTGGAGGGAAACACCGCCGAGGAATACTGCATCAGGGGATCCAGAAAAAGCCGATACATGTCGTTGCCCAGATCGTAGTGGGCGGCAATATTGGCCCGACTGCCGGTCAGCGAGTTACGATTGAAGCGATGCTTGAGCTTGTGCCAGGGCGAGGTCAACCAGCCCAGGCGTCGTTCCAGCCGGTCGAGCACCGGAATATTGCGGGCAAACAATTGCACCACCGCCGTCAGATCCGGGCTGTGCCAGCAGCCATCGACCCAGGCTTCGGCCGCCCCTATGCTGCCGCCAAACATCAAGCGCCGGTAGGCGCTGGGATCGAGTACCCGAACCCGGGCCTGCAATAGCGCATCCCGGTCACCAAATTGAAAAGTTTCCTGGCCTTCCTCTATGGTCAGCCCCGCGTCTTTCAGCCCGGCCAGCAGGGAAAATGCCAGACTGCGCGTCCAGCGTTCCAGCAGCCTGGGTTCCGACCTGTTGAACGTCGTTTCCATCTTGGCTTCCTTCAATAATGTGAATGGTAGGGAATGCGTTTTAAAAACAGCCGTATCGCCTGCCAGTAGATGCCGCGCACTATGGTCAGGGTCATCATCGGCCATTGCAGCAAGGCCGCTTTCAGCACGGCCCGGTCAAAGGGATGCCGCCGCAGACTCAGGGTGGCATCAAACAGCAGCGCCGGGTCCCGGTTTTCGATATGTACCAGCGCACGCTGTGCCGGTGGTTTTATTCGCCAGTGATATTGCATATCCAGACTCATGAAGGGCGATACATGAAAGTCTTTGTCGGTGGGGGTCGTGCTTTCCAGATCCACCAGGTAACAGTGCCGCTGATTCCAGGGCGTGTTGTGTACCTCCGCCAGCAGGTAACGAGCCTGCTCACCGCGATAACAGAAAAACAGGTTTACCGGGCTGAAATAGAGCCCGAAGCAGCGCACCTGCCCCAGCAGCACCACCCGTTCCAGTTCACTGGTGTCGCCGCCGAGGCGCTCGACCTCCTGCAGCACCGCCGTTTTCAATGGCAGGGCCGGATCACCCAGATAATCGCTGCGGCGAAAGCTCAGGGGCGCAAAGCGTTCGCAGGCGAATAATCGGCTGCGGCTCGCCAATTGCTCCAGCTCATCCAGATCCAGCGCCAGCATATAGAGGCCGTAGCTGAAGCTGTGCTCACGTGGAGCATAACGACGGTGGCGTACCTGACCCTGATAGATGGCGCTGTGCGAGGTCATAGGCTGATTCCGAAGCGGGCACAGACATCGAGCGCACTTCTGACGCCATCTTCATGAAAGCCGTTGTACCAGTAGGCACCGCAGAAGTGGGTGTGCTGTTGTCCGCAAATTTCGCCGCGTCGGTGCTGGGCGTTAATGGCCTCGCGGTTATACACCGGATGGGCATAGGTGAAACGGCGCAGTATCTTGTCCGGATCGATGGCGTGGCTGCGATTGAGGGTGACACAGAAGGTCTCTTGCGCGTCCAGGCCCTGCAGAATGTTCATGTTGTAGGTGACCGCCGGCAGCGCGTCCTCGCCGCCGTCCAGCCAGTAGTTCCAGCTGGCCCAGGCCCGGGGCTCGCGCGGCAGCAGCCGAGTGTCGGTATGCAGCACCACCTCGTTATCGCGATACGCCAACCCGCCCAGCACCTGCCGCTCGGCCTCGGTGGCATCACCCAGCAACCTCAGCGCCTGATCCGAATGACAGGCGAAGATCACCTCGTCGAAGTGCTCGACGCCATTGGCGGTTTCGATACTCACCCCGTTCGAATGCCGACGCACGGACAACACCGGCGTATTGAGCCGAATGTCCTTGAGCGAAGCGGTCAGCGCTGGAATATAGCTGCGCGAGCCGCCTTGCACCACGTACCACTGGGGTCGGTCCACCAGGTTGAGCAGGCCGTGGTGATTGAAAAAACGCAGAAAGAAGGCCAGCGGAAAATCCCGGCTGTCGGCCAGCGACGAAGACCAGATAGCCGCCACCATCGGCAGTATGTAGTGCCCGCTGAAGAAGTCGGAGAAGCCGTAGCGATCCAGAAAATCGCCCAGGGTTTCACTGTCACTCAGGATGCCGTCCTTGATGTTCTTTTTGCACAGCAGATTGAAGCGCACTATTTCGGCCAGAAAGCCGTAAAAACGCGGCTGCCACAGGTTGGCGCGCTGGGCAAACATGGATCCAAGGGTATGGCCGTTGTATTCAAGCCCGGTCTGGGCCTGATGCACACTGAAGCTCATTTCGGTGGGCTGAGCCTTGATGCCGATACGGGCTAGCAGCCGCTGAAAATTCGGATAGGTTCTGTCATTGAACACGATAAAACCGGTATCGATCGCGTGCTGTCTACCGCCCAGCTGCACATCGACGGTGGCGGTATGACCACCGAGGTAGTCGTTGGCTTCGAATACACTGATTTCGTGCTGATCACTCAGCAACCAGGCACTGGTCAGGCCGGAAATACCGCTGCCAATGACGGCAATGCTACTCATTGTTCACTCCTTACCGTGCGTCGTGCCAGCCAGGCCCAGAGCCGGTGTGGCAACCAGGACAGCAGACGTAATATCGTGATGAAACCAAAGGGAAAACAGATCTCGGACTTGCCTTTGGAAAGCCCCTTGCGAATCGCTGCACTGGCCTGTTCGGGTGATACCCGGCCGGGCATGGGAAAGTCGTTTTTGCGGGTCAGCGGGGTGTCGACAAAGCCGGGGCGGATCAGGCTGACCGCGATATGATGCGGCGCCAGATCGATGGCCAGCGTGCGGGTCAGATAATCCAGTCCGGCCTTGGAAGCGCCGTAGGCCTCGGCCCGGGTCAGCGGCAGAAAGGTCACCGAAGAGCTGACCACCGCTATCCGCCCGCCCCGCTTGACCCTGGGTATCATTAAAGACAGGCAGTTGGCGGTGCCAAGCAGATTGGCATTTACGACCCGGGCGAACAGTTCGGCATCAAAGCGGCTGGCATCGTCGATGTATTCGCAATTGCCCGCATTGAGGATTACCAGATCCAGTGGCGCCAGCTCGCTCACCGCCTGCTGCATGGACTCGAGCTGCAGCATGTCGAACACGCAGAATTCGCAGTCGATGCCCGCCAGTGCCTGTTCCAGCTTTTCCCGGTTGCGGCCGCAGGCCACCAACTGCCAGCCATCGGCGCGATAATCCCGCGCCAGCTGCAGCCCGATGCCGGAGCTGGCACCGGTAATCAATACCCGTTTCATTGGTTAAGCCTCCGTTTCAATGCCCGGATCACGCCACCCAGCAGTGGCAACTGCTCATACAGCATGGCGCCCATATCGAAATAATCGGTGTGCTCATAAACCTGTTCGGCAAAGCGCAGATGGCTGACGCCGGGAACCGTGACTTCCTTGCCGCCATTCAGGCGCGGATGGCAAAAAACCATGTGCCAGCGTACCAGCGCCTCGCCGTCCTGCTCCATCACCTGCTGGATATCGAAACGGCACGCCGTCACTTGCGTAAACAATCTTTCGAAATATTCCACCAAAAAGACGATGCCCTGAATCTCATGAGCCGGATCGCAAAACCGAATGTCCGGCGCATAGATGTCGTACAGCGCCTCAAGATGATTCGGCGACAATCGCTGGTATTCGCGGCAGAACACCTCCAGCGCCGGGCTCATACCGGTTCCCGGTCTTTCAGCGCATCGAACATGGAGATGGCATGCAAGCGGGCTTTGGCATGATCGACCATCGGTTTGGGGTAACTGTGTCCTGGCTGATGCGTATCCAGCCAGTCGTGCGGTGCATGAATCACCTTCGCCGGCACTCCGGCCAGCTCCGGCACCCAGCGGCGAATAAAGTCGCCGTTTGCATCGAAGCGCTCGCCCTGCGTGCTGGGATTGAAGACCCGGAAATAGGGCGCGGCATCGGCGCCGGTGCCGGCGGCCCATTGCCAGCCGCCGTTGTTGGCCGCCAGTTCACCGTCAATCAGCTTCGACATGAACCAGGCCTCGCCCCGCCGCCAGTCGATGTGCAGATCCTTGGTCAGAAAGCTGGCCACTATCATCCGCAGCCGGTTGTGCATCCAGCCGGTCTGCTGCAGGCAGCGCATGGCCGCATCGACAATGGGGTAACCGGTCTGCCCCGCACACCAGGCCTGAAATCCTTCGTTGTCCTGACTCCATTGCAGTGCTTCGGTGTCCGGCTTGAAGGCCCGCTCCATCGACAACTGAGGAAACGCCACCAGCAGGTGGCGATAAAACTCCCGCCAGATCAATTCATTGAGCCAGACAAACCCCGGCTCGCCCCGACTGAACGGCAACTGCTCAAGCTCGTATTCCATCGCTGCCAGACACTGGTTGGGCGACAGAACCCCCAGCGCCAGATAGGGCGACAGACTGCTGGTGCCGTTCACGGCCGGAAAATCCCGTTGCTCGCCATAGTCTCGCAACGACGACTGACAGAACTGCGCCAGCCGTTCGGCGGCGGCGGCTTCTCCCGCCGGCCACTGTTCACTCGACACCCGCTCGCCACTCAGATTCAGCGGCGTGCAGGACACCGACTCGCCCTGCGCCGCCGGCATCGGCAAAAACCGATAGCCACTGGCGCGCACGCTAGCCAGCCAGCTTTTGGCGAAGGGAGTAAACACCTTGTACATGTCGCCGCTGCGCGTAGTCAGGCTACCGTGATCAACCACGCAATCGCCGTTGTACACGCGACAGGGAATCGTCAGGGCCTGCTGTACCGCCTTGTCGCGACGACGCTCGTCGATGCCGAGTTCCCGATTGGCATAAAGGGCATCGAATTGTCGTTCTTTCAGCCACTCGGCCAGCAGGGCCGGCACCTCGGCAAAGCGATCAACGGTCAGCACCGTCAATGAAATACCCAGATGCGCCAGCTGCTCGTTCAGTGCCTGCAGGTTGCGGGACAGAAAATCACGCTGTATCGGCGCCCTGCCGTGTTGTTGCCACTGGCCCGGACAGTCGATATAGATGGCCTCAACCCTGGCGCCACCGGCGGTTGCTTCGTACAGGGCGGGGTTATCCGCCACCCTGAGATCACTCCTGAACCAGACTAAATGACGCATCATGCTCCCTTCCAATCTCGCTGACCGTGACGGCAAAAGGCCGGTTCAACCAGCCCTGCTGCAGATAAAGCGTACCCAGTTCTCCGGTAAAAAAGCTGCGCGGCGGAAAGGCCGCGTCCATGTCGCTGAACCAGCTCTGACTCAAGCCCGCGCCCAGTATCACCACCAGAGCGTCAAATTTGAGTCTTCCCTCCGCCAGCGGTAACGTCAGCGGATCGAGCACACCCAAATCCAGGCTGCGGCACTCCAGTCCCTGCAACTCATACTGGGTCAATACCGCCTGCTGCTCTCTCACCTGCCCCACCCGTGCTACCGCTATCACGGGCCCGGTTTTGATGGTCAGCAGCTGGTGCATCAGCCGCTTCAGCAAAGACAGGGCACTTTGTTCGATAAGCTGAGCATCCGGGCGTTGCAGACGCGCCAGCGCCAGTAACCAGGGCTCAACGACCCGGCGTAATACCAGCTCGGCCGGATAGAGGCTGGTCAGTTCCAGCAGTTCGGCTTCCAGCCGGCCCAGGTTGAGCTGCTGCGCGGCCGTCATCAGCCGCTCTCGGGCAAGCTCCCAGTTGGAGCCACTGGCTTCAGGGGCGGGCTCGGCCAGCAGGCCTTTTACCTGACCGATGCTGACCCCCTGATCCACCCAATGCAGGATCTGGCGGATCAACGCGATGTCATCATCGGAGTACAGGCGGTGGCCTTTTTCGGTACGGGCCGGCTTGAGCAAACCATAACGACGCTGCCAGGCACGCAGGGTGACCGGGTTGATGCCGGTCAGTCGGGAAACGTCCCGAATCGGGTACAGGGGTTCAGATGCCATAACGCAGTCGCAATGCCTCGGGATGGGGGTTGAGATAGACCTGCTGGTGCAGATAGTCGTTGGGATGCTCTTCCAGGTAATGACGCAACAGGGTAATGGGCGCCAGCAAGGGCAGTATGCCTTCCCGATACTGATGGATGGTACGGGCCAGCTCTTGACGTTGCCGCGGGCTGAGATCCCGCTTGAAATAGCCCTGCAGATGCTGAAGCACATTGGTGTGATTCTTGCGGCTGACATTATTGCTCAGCGCCTGCATCATGCTTTCGATATAGGCATTGGCCTTGTGCTCGACATCGCCAGACAGGTCGGACAGCAACTTGCCCAACGCCTGGTAGCTGTCACGATGGTGTGCCATCAACAGGTATTTGTAACGACTGTGAAAGGCGATGAGTCGAGCCGCGGTGATACCTTCGTGGCGCAGGCACTGCCAGTCATGCAGGGCAAACACCCGGGTGACGAAGTTTTCCCGCAGCACCGGATCGTTGAGCCGGCCATCTTCTTCCAGCGGCAATAACGGCTGCGCCCGCATCAGCTCGGCGGCATAGATGCCGATGCCTTCCTTGGCATTGCCTTTGCCGCTTTCATGGTAAACCCGCACCCGCTCCATGCCGCAACTGGGGGATTTGGCACAGAGAATGTAGCCACTGAGGCCATCAAACTGGGGGGCCATCCGCTGGCCGTAATCACGCAGGGCCGCGGTCACGTCTTGCCCTTTCGCCGTGTGCGCCAGTATCTCGCCGTCTTGATTGATAAGCCGAATGCTGGGCCGGGGCGTGCCCAGGCCAATGGCCATTTCAGGACACAAGGGTACAAACTCCACGAACTCGGCCAGCTCTTCGGTACAGAAATGGGAACGCTTGTGACCACCGTCGAAACGCACCTGTTGCCCGGTCAGGCAACCGCTGATGCCGACACGTATCACCTTGGGATCAAACTTGTACATGACTCTTCCTTTTGTACAACTATGTCCTACAAGATAGACCTTGTTGTACAACGTGGTCAAGCTTGTACAAGAAAATATTCCATTCAATAACGAAACCAGCACACGCATCATGAATCGCAGGCATAAAAAAACGGGCCGCGATAATCATCGTCGGCCCGTTGGCTGGGAGCGCAGGAAGAGCGGCTCAGTTCAGTTTCTGGCGGGTGATCTCGGCTTCATCGCGGAACTGGCGACGCAGCTCGGATTTGCTTTTCATCACCAGCTCGCCCCCCTTGCCGATGGTCATGTGCTCGGGATTGTCGTTGTGCATCGCCTGCCACAGCAGCACCGCCTGCATGCTGCTTTCCTTCTGCTCGGGGGTCAGTACGGCGCCATCCGGCCACTTGCCGAGTTCAACCGCCGTCTTGAGCTTCTGATACACCTCTTCGGGCATATTCTGGATCGCTTGCTGAAAAGATGACATGACACTTTATCCTCTGGAACGGTAGGGATGTTACCGACGCAAAAAAAGGGCGACCCGTGGCCGCCCTTTCTCAACTGTTACGGCACTGTTTGCCTGTATCGTTGTCTGTATCAGTCCGCCCTCAGGCAGGCAGATCCATCAGCTCGATACCGGCCATTTTCTGCATCACGCGCACGACCTGGCAGCTGTAGCCAAACTCGTTGTCATACCAGACGTAGAGCACGGCCCGGTCGCCTTCGGCGATGGTGGCCAGAGAGTCGACGATACCGGCAAAACGAGAGCCAACCATGTCGGTGGAGACCAGCTCGCTGCTGGTGCTGAAGTCGATCTGGTTATGCAGCGGTGAGTCCAGTGACACCTTGAGCAGATACTCGTTCAGCTCTTCGGCGTTGGTGGCTTTATCCAGATTCAGGTTAATCACCGCCATGGAGACGTTCGGCGTCGGCACGCGAATGGCGTTGCCGGTCAGCTTGCCCTTGAGCTCCGGCAGGGCTTTGGCCACGGCAGAAGCGGCGCCGGTGCTGGTCAGTACCATGTTCAGTGCGGCACTGCGACCACGGCGATCGCCCTTGTGGAAGTTATCGATCAGATTCTGGTCGTTGGTGTAGGAATGCACGGTTTCCACGTGACCATTCTTTACACCGTAGGCATCGTTTACCGCCTTCAAAACCGGGGTAATGGCGTTGGTGGTACAGGACGCGGCCGACATGATGCGGTCTTCCGGCAGAATCATGTTGTCGTTGACACCGAATACGATGTTCTTGATGTCGCCTTTGCCGGGTGCGGTCAGCAGCACCTTGGCGGCACCCTTGGCCTGAAGGTGCAGACCCAGGCCGGCTTCATCGCGCCAGATACCGGTGTTGTCGACGATCAACGCATCGTTGATACCATACTGGGTGTAGTCGATTTCTGCCGGGCTATTGGCATAAATCACCTGAATATAGGTACCGTTGGCGATAATGGCGTGGTTTTCGGTATCGACTTCAATCGAGCCGTTGAAGGGACCATGCACGGAGTCACGACGCAGCAGGCTGGCACGTTTCTCCAGATCATCAACCGAACCACGTACCACGATGCCGCGCAGACGCAGGCCATGGTTGCCACCGGAACGTTCGATCAGCAGGCGCGCCAGCAGTCGACCGATACGGCCGAAACCGTACAACACCACATCGGTCGGCTTGCTGTCGTGATCGGTGTTCAGGGCAGAAGCCAGCTCGTTGCGCAGAAAATCGGCCAGGCCGGACTCGTCCTGGTGATTTTGCCAGTAGCTGACCGCCAGCTTACCCAGATCGATGCTGGCCGGCGCCAGATCCAGCTCGCTCAGTGCCTTCAGCACCGGGTAGCTCTGGCTGACCAACAGGGCCTTCCCTTCATGGCGACTCACCACACGATGAGCCTTGATGATTTCAATGGTAGAGGCATTCAGCAGGGGGCGTGCGTGGACACAAATTTCCACTCCCTGGTTGCGATACAGTTTGCCGATCAGGGGCTGCATGGACTCTGCCAGCTCCTGGCTTTGCTGCCAGGCGGAAAGGTAACTCTCGTGGGTCATCGACCGAATCCTTTTATTTCAGGTAACTGTCATTAGTATTGAAGCGGGCAAAAATCATGCCGCATCAGCTCTATTTAAGTGCGCCCATTTTAGTGGATAGGGGGTATGATTACCAGACTAAGGACAGGCAATAAGATATTCAAATGAATACCAAAACCGCTTTTTTGATACTCATGGCCCCGCTATTTTTGACAGCGTGTGAGCAAGATCGCATCCAAACCATCTGCGAAGCAACTCCACAATTCTGTGTTGATTTGCACGAAGACAGCTGGTGCAAGTTCGAACGCTCGGATCTGATCCGGGCGCGCAAGCAGCAGGCTGGCACACCGAACGATGCCAATATCCATGAGCTGATGGTCAACCTGAAAATCTACCGCGATTGTCTGGACCCTCTGCTGGGCATGGAATACACCAAACGCAAAGAGCGTAAAAACGACAAGCTGGAAGCGGTGATCAAGGCAGACGCCGCCCTGGAGCAGCTCGAACAGCAGACCATCGGCTCGGATTATCCTTATCTGTTGCTCTGGCACTGGCAGCACAGAGGCGATCATCAGGCAAAAGCCCGCTTCATCGCACTGGCCGACCGGCCACAAATGCAGCAACCCGAGTTGCAGAAGGGGCTGGCGGAATTGCTCATTATTCGTGATGGCCCGGCAGCCATGCGGGCTTTACACCACGCCCTGAGCCTTTATGACGCCGATGCCACCATAGATACCGGTATTATCGCCGACCTGCTGACGCTCTATACCCGCGAACGCCGCTATCGCGAAATCTGGATCTGGAGCCGGGTGCTGAGCCAGCTGGGACACACGGAGACCGTGAATCTTGAGCGCATCGACACCTATGCCCGCTTCGATCAGGAGCAGCAACAGCAGATGCTGCAAGAGGTTGATCTCATTCTCCAGCAGCTCAAAACCGGCGCCTATCGTCGAGGCTAATCGTGCTCTGTTTTCTGGTCTGATTACTGCCTCGAGGGGCATGATTCAGGCCATTAAATGGCTCATCGGCGAGCATCAAACAACAGCCCACCCCCGCACAACATGATCCTGCGCAAGAGAAGTTGGGATCCTGATCATACCCGATTGACGATTTCTCTTTTTTTTGTAACTTTACTACCAACAGCTTTTTCATCCTTCCTCTTTTTATTCTTTAAATATCAGGTGAATTTATGACGATCAAAGTAGCTATCAACGGTTTCGGACGCATCGGTCGACTGATGCTCCGCGCCGCATGCGAGCGTGATGATATGGAGGTGGTGGCCATCAACGATCTGCAGGACGCAGACTACATGGCGTACATGCTGAAATACGACTCCACTCACGGCCGCTTCAAGGGCGATGTGGCGGTAGAAGGTGGCATGCTTATCGTCAACGGCAGGCCGATTCGAGTCACCTCCGAGCGCGATCCCGCCGCCCTGAACTGGGGTGAGGTAAACGTGGATGTGGTGGCCGAGGCGACCGGTATTTTCATGACCGATGAGAAAGCCCGCAAACATATTCAGGCCGGCGCCAAAAAGGTGGTGATGACGGGGCCGTCGAAAGACAGCACGCCCATGTTCGTGATGGGCGTCAACCACCAACGCTATGCCGGCGAAGATATCGTCTCCAACGCCTCCTGCACCACCAACTGCCTCGCGCCGCTGGCCAAGGTAGTCAATGACCACTTCGGTATTGTCGAAGGCCTGATGACCACGGTTCACGCCACCACCGCCACCCAGAACACCGTCGATGGCCCGTCGCAAAAAGACTGGCGCGGTGGCCGGGGCGCCGGTCAGAACATCATCCCCTCCTCTACCGGCGCCGCCAAGGCGGTGGGCAAGGTAATACCGGAGCTAAACGGCAAGATCACCGGCATGGCATTCCGGGTACCCACCCCCAACGTTTCAGTAGTCGATCTGACCGTGCGCCTGGAAAAATCGGCCAGCTATGCCGACATTTGTGCCGCCTTCAAGGCCGCGGCCGAAGGTGAGCTGAAAGGTATTTTGGGCTATACCGAAGACGCAGTGGTCTCGACCGACTTCCTCGGCGAACCCTGTATTTGTGTGTTTGACGCCACCGCCGGCATCGCCCTCAACGACAACTTCGTCAAGCTGGTCGGCTGGTACGACAACGAAATGGGCTATTCCTACAAGGTGCTGGATCTGATCGCCCACATCTCGAAATAACACCACCTCTTTACTGCCATGATGCCAGTCGGAAAACCGACTGGCATTTTTTATGGCCGTGGATGCGGTCTCTGCTTTTGTAGGCGCCAATTTATTCGGCGCAAACCATCAGGCTAGCCGATGGCGACAGGAATACGCCGTGTGTTTAGCCACTTTGAGTTGTCTTAACGCTCACGGCTTGAAGCTTACCACTGCCTTAAAGACCAAAATTGTCTGATCGAACCCGTATTTGGCCCGATAAATCGCTGGGCCGGCGCGGGTCTTAGACCAGTCCATTAGGTTGCGATTACTATCGAGCGCTCTACTACAAACGGGAGCACCTCGTGAACAAGATACTGATTGCCGCCATCTTCGGATTATCTGCGCTGGCCGGCACGGTTCAGGCCGGATCTGACCATGACTATCACCAACCCTGGGTGAGCGTCGCTCAGGCGCACTATATGGAAGATGACAGCGAAATATGCCTCACCGGCTATATCGTTGAACAGCTGGACGACGAGGAATACCTGTTTCAGGATGGCACCGGCGTCATGATGATGGACATAGACGATGACGAATGGCGTCATGTTAATGCGACGTCTCACACCCGCCTGACCCTCTGCGGAGAACTCGATCAGGATGATGATGACGGTGCCGAACTGGACGTCGAACGCATGGACCTGGCCTATTGACCGCTTTCGCTGCAACCCGGCTTTGCCGTCTCTGCTCGATATTGATGGCCGGGGAGCGTAAAATACCCTCCCCGGCCGCCATCCGTTGACGGCCCACTGACCTGACATCAGACGAGAAAGACATGTTGACCACCAAACCGTTCACCCCCGAATTGCTGTCCCCCGCCGGCTCGCTCAAGAATATGCGCTATGCCTTCGCCTATGGCGCCGATGCCGTCTACGCCGGCCAGCCCCGTTACTCCCTGCGGGTGCGCAACAACGAATTCAACCACGAGAACCTTCAAATCGGCATCGACGAGGCCCACGCCCTGGGCAAGAAGTTTTACGTGGTGGTCAACATACAGCCCCATAACGCCAAGCTGAAAACCTTTCTGCGCGACATGAAACCGGTGGTCGAAATGGGCCCGGATGCACTCATCATGTCCGATCCCGGCCTGATCATGCTGGTGCGCGAGCACTTCCCCCACATGCCCATTCATCTGTCGGTACAAGCCAACGCCGTCAACTGGGCCTCGGTCAAGTTCTGGCAGGACTACGGCATCGAGCGGGTGATACTGTCGCGCGAGCTGTCGCTGGAAGAAATTGAAGAGATTCGCGCCAACTGCCCCACCGTGGAGCTGGAAGTGTTTGTACACGGCGCCCTGTGCATGGCCTATTCCGGCCGCTGCCTGCTGTCCGGCTACATCAACAAGCGCGACCCTAACCAGGGTACCTGCACCAACGCCTGCCGCTGGGAATACAAGGTACATGAAGCCAAGGAAGACGACGCCGGCCAGATAGTGCACAGGCAAGAGCCGATCATGGTACAACCGGTAGAGCCCACCCTGGGTGCCGGCGCCCCGCACGACCAGCCGGTGCTGCTGGAAGAAAGCAACCGCCCCGGCGAGTACATGGCCGCCTATGAAGACGAGCACGGCACCTACATCATGAACTCCAAGGATCTGCGCGCGGTGCAGTATGTGGAACGGCTGACTCAAATGGGCGTGCACTCACTGAAGATTGAAGGCCGTACCAAGTCGTTCTATTACGTGGCGCGCACCGCCCAGGTGTATCGCAAGGCCATCGACGATGCGGTGGCCGGCAAGCCCTTCGATGCCACGCTGATGAACACCCTGGAAAACCTGGCGCATCGCGGTTACACCGAAGGCTTTCTCAAACGTCACGCTCATAGCGATTATCAGAACTACGAGACCGGTCATTCGGTATCTACCCGCCAGCAGTTTGTAGGTGATATCACCCGTCGTGATGGCGACTGGGTAGAAGTGGAGGTGAAGAACAAATTCAGCGTCGGTGATCAGTTAGAGCTGATGACCCCTGCCGGTAATATCACCTTTACCCTGGAGCAGCTGAAAAATCGTAAAGGTGAGCAGGTTGAGGTAGCCCCGGGCAGCGGCCACGTGGTCTGGTTACCGCTGGCCGCATCGGTGAACGTCGACTTCGGCATACTGCTGCGCCACCTGGGCGCACAGCAAGACAGTCGTCAGCCTCATGCCAAGCCGCTGACGGCCTGATTATCGTCAGGAATAACAAAAACAAAAAAGCCGGGAATTATCCCGGCTTTTTTGGGTTGATATATTATCTGGGCGTAGCTTCTGTGTTTTGAGAAGCTAGCTTATGACAACTGGGTCTCTTTTCCTGTACTCAGTCAATTCTATCCTCAAAGGTGCTGAGTGACCTTACTCTGTCCTCGTCGACCCTAATGCCGAGTCCGGGGGCATCCGACAGTTCAATATGGGTCTCACTGCCGGGCATATCGGCAACATCTAGGGAAATCATCGCCGGTCCCACCAGGTCGTTGGCCACTATGTTGCAATGGGCCATCGCCAGGTGCGCGCCCGCCAGAGTAGCCACCGACGACTCCACCATGGAGCCGATTTGGCAGGGAATTTCGGCGGCGAGACCGAGCTCGGCCATGGCGCGGGCGGCGTGCAATCCTCCGGATTTCATCAGTTTGATATTGACCATATCCGCCGCCTGACGGCGGACCACCTCGAGCATATCACGTACGCCGTGGATGGGCTCGTCAGCCATGATGATCGCCTCGGTGGCTTGGGTCACCCGGGCCAGTGCATCCAGATTTTCAATGGAAACCGGTTGTTCGAACCATTCCACCCGATAGGGCGCAGCCTGACGGATGACCTGAAAGGCCTGTTTGGCACTCCAGCCCTGGTTGGCATCCACCCGCAGGGCCACGCCTGGTGCCATCACCTCCCGGACGCGGGCGATACGTTCCACATCCAGCTCTGGGGCATCGCCGAGCTTGATCTTTATCGAGGTATGACCTCGGGAACAGGCTTCCCGCGCCTGGCGTGCCATCTCATCCGGTGCCAGCATGCTGATCACGCAGGGCAGCTCGAGGCGGGCATGAAAACGCCCCCCGAGCAGGCTATAGAGCGGTACCTTGCAGTGCCGGGCCAGCAGATCGTGCAGGGCAATATCCAGGGCGGCCTTGGCGGAAGGACTGTGCCGGATGCGCGCCTCGGCCGCCTTGTGGAAAGCACCAATACTGTCGACGGGGCGGCCGAGCACCAACGGCGCCAGCTCGTTGGTGATGATCTGCCGGGCCGACTGCCAAGTTTCGCCCGAAACATGCTGGTCAACAACCGCTTCCCCCCAGCCCACGTCTCCCGAGCTGGACTCGATCCTGACCAGGATACTTTCGATGTCTTCATAAGTGTCATAGGCAATCTTGAAGGGCTGCTTGAGCGGCAAGCGCACGCCATAGACGGTGATCTGTTTAATCTGCATAAGAGAGCTTCCTTTCAAGACCAGGAGAGATAATAGGCAAGGGTAACCATGCCGGCGGCCAGCATCAGCTGAATGAAGAACAGCGGCATAATCCACTTGATCCACTTGCTCCAGGACACGCCCGCCACCGACAACCCCGCCATGAAATAGCCCGATGTAGGGGTGACGATATTGGTGATGCCGTCACCCAACTGAAAAGCCAGCACGGCGATCTGACGGGTGACGCCCACCAGATCGGCCAGCGGTACCATCAGCGGCATGGTCAGAGCGGCCTGACCACTGCCGGAAGGCACCAGGCAATTGAGCACCAACTGTACCAAAAACATGCCGACAGCCGTGAATACCGGTGGCATGCCGCCCAGTAGCTGCTCGAGGTGGTAGAGAATGGTATCGAGGATGCTGCCGTTCTTGAGCACGATAAGGATGCCGAAGGCAAAACCGACCACCAGAGCGCCCATGGCGATGTCCTTGAGACCGTTGACGAACTGCTCGGCGATCTCGTTGGGGCTCATGCGACCAAAGGCGCCGACCAGCATGCACATCAGCAGGAACACCCCGGACATTTCACCGATATACCAGCCATGGCGGATGACACCGTAGGCGATAAGCAGGATGGCACCGGCGAAGGTCGACAGGATCAACCGGTCGGAATGGCTCAGGGGGCTTTCATCGAGCACGTCCCTACTCCCTGCGGCTCCTGGCTCGGGAGGCGATTTCACCCTGGCGGCATAGTAGGTCACGAAAGCGATGCTCACGCTGACAAACACCAGCCAGTAAACGACCCGCAGGCCCATGCCCGAAAACATCGGCAATTGGGCAATATCCTGGGCCACGCCGACGGTAAAGGGGTTCATGAACGCCGCTGAAAAGCCGGCGCCGGCGCCCACCAACGGGACTGCGGCGGCGACCATGGAGTTATAGCCCAGCATCCTCATTATCGGCGCCAGTATGATGATGAAGGCGATGGTTTCCTCGGCGAGACCAAAGGTCGCACCACCGATGGCAAACAGCAGCATCAGCAACGGGATCAGGATGATGTCATGGCCCGACAGGCTGCGGCTGATACTGGCCACCAGTTTCTGTAGCACCCCCGTCGCCT
>JAAEZO010000252.1 GCA_018222825.1 Gammaproteobacteria bacterium | reverse complement strand
TGGAAAAGCTGGTGGCCGGCAAGATGCCGTTCTGTCTGCAAGCGTATGATCTGGCCGAGCTGGTGCATGACGTGGTGGAAATGAACCGGCCACTGGGCAAGGAGCGAGGAGTATGCCTCGATATCGGCACCATGGCGGCGGGGGCGCGAGTGCTGGCAGACAGAGATCGGTTGCTGCAGGCCTTGTCCAATTTGCAGTCCAATGCCATCAAGTTTTCTCCGGATCGGGGCCGGGTGGTGATTTCCACCGAATGGCACGGTGCCGATCGGTTACGTATTCTGGTGCGTGATCAAGGTGAAGGGATTCCCGAGAGTTTTCGCGCGCGTATCTTTCAGAAATTTGCTCAGGCCGACAGCTCGGATACCCGCAAGAAAGGCGGCACCGGACTGGGTCTGGCCATTACCCGGGAGCTGATGGAACGGATGGAAGGCAGCGTCGACTTTGAATCGACGCCGGGGCTGGGGGCCTGTTTCTGGCTGGAGATTCCCGCCGCCGGAACCAGCGGGCAAGTCGTGAATGGTGAGGTGTGAAGTACAAGGGCAGATTCTTTGGAAGAATGTCGCCCTATCCCTCACCGTTCACATCAAATCGAGGCTACTTCTTCGGCGCTCAGGTGGCGCCACTGGCCTGGTTCCAGGCTGTCGTCCAGCCGGATATCGCCAATCTGCAACCGATGCAGACCCATCACGTGGTTGCCTACGGCGGCAAACATCCGTTTCACCTGATGGTATTTGCCTTCCTGTATGGTCAGCAATACCCGGGTGGGGGTGATCACTTCCAGCGAGGCCGGCAGGGTAGCCTTGTCTTCGCCGTGCAGCTCTACGCCCTCGGCGAAACGTTCGGCGACATCATCCGCCAACGGCTCGGCAAGATCGACCCGATAGACCTTGTTACAGGCTCTTTTCGGCGAGCGAATGCGGTGTGACCACTGACCGTCATCGGTCAGCAGCAGCAGACCGGTGGTATCGACATCCAGCCGGCCGGCGCACTGCATGCTGCGGCGCAGCTCCGGTGGCAGCAATTGCAGCACACAGGGATGATCTTCATCCTGGGTAGAGCTGATATAACCGGCGGGCTTGTGCAACAGCAGATAGCGCGGACCCGGCGCGCCAAGCAGACGACCTTCGAGACGGACTTCCTGGCCGTTGATCTGCTGGTCGCTCTTTTTGACCACGATACCGTCGACGGTAACATCACCCCGGTGCAGGGCCTTTTTGGCCACGGAGCGGGTCAGGCCGGTGCTTTCGCTCAGAAAACGATCGAGGCGCATCAGGCGCTCTCACCGTCGGCGCTTGCTACCGGCTCTTCGTCCTGCAGCAGCCATTCGCTGAGAATTTCCTTGGCTTTGTCCAGACCCAGGCCCTTGAGCGAGCTGAAGGACTCGACTCTGATGTCGCCACCGAACACGGTGACCGCTTGGCGCACCCGCAGTACTTCGGAGTTGCGCTGGCCCGGCTTGAGCTTGTCGCACTTGGTCAGCAGTGCCAGTACCGGCAGATTGCTTTCGCTGGCCCATTGCAGCAGCTGCTGATCGATGTCCTTGAGCGGATGACGGATATCCATCAGTACCACCAGCCCCTTGAGGCTTTCGCGCTGTTGCAGATAGACCGACAGGGCGCGCTGCCACTTCAACTTCATTTCTTCCGGCACCTTGGCGTAGCCATAGCCGGGCAGATCGATCAGCCGCTTGCCTTCACTCAGTTCGAACACGTTGATCAGCTGGGTGCGGCCCGGGGTTTTACTGGTCCGCGCCAGATTTTTCTGCTGGGTAATGGTGTTCAGGGCAGATGATTTACCGGCGTTTGAGCGCCCGGCAAAGGCAATCTCTATGCCGCTGTCTTCCGGCATCTGGTTGATATCGGGCGCGCTGGTAATAAAGCGGGCGGTGTTAAAATTTATCTTCTTGTTATTCAATATGAATTCCCCCGGGTTCTGGACCCGCTTTGCTTACTTTTTCGCAAAATCATTGTAGAATGGTGCCGTTTTTTGAATCGCATTGTAACATGCCCTCGCAGGTATGTGATCTGGAAGCTCTTACAACGAGAAGTCGCAACGTCATGAAAAAAATTATTTTCACGCTAGCCTTAATGCTCGGAGTGGTCGGTGTTGCACAGGCCCAGGGCGACGTCGAAGCAGGTAAAGCCAAAGCTGCAACCTGCGTGGCCTGTCACGGTGCCGATGGCAACAGCCCGACCGATATGTACCCTAAACTGGCCGGTCAGCACGCCTCTTATCTGACCAAGCAACTGGTCGAGTTCAAAGCCGCTGCCACCGGTGGTGAAGGTCGTGCCAACGCCATCATGGGCGGCATGGTCATGGCCTTGTCCGAGCAGGACATGGCCGATCTGGCTGCCTATTTCGCCAGCCAGGCCATTACCCCGGTTGCCGCACCGGAAGACGTGATTGCCAAGGGCGCCGCCCTGTATCAGGGTGGTGACATCGAGCGTGGCATTACCGCCTGTATCGCTTGTCACGGTCCCCGTGGCGAAGGTCTGGAGTCTGCCAAGTTCCCGAGCCTGTCCGGCCAGTATCCTGCCTATGTTGCCGCTCAGCTGAAGATGTTCCGCAGCGGTGAGCGTGCCAACGATCCAAACGGCATGATGCGCGGTATCGCTGCCAAGCTGACCGATAACGATATCGACGTACTGTCCCAGTACGTAGCCGGTCTGCGTTAATACTATCACTCCGGGGGCCCGGTGCCCCCTGCTTTCTCTGGTT
>JAAEZO010000251.1 GCA_018222825.1 Gammaproteobacteria bacterium | reverse complement strand
TCGGCATCGGGAACAAGGGTCTAACGGATGAGTAAAGCTGCCCTGGAAGTGTCGGGACTGCACAAACACTACGGCTCCCTGGAAGTGCTGAAAGGCATCGATTTACAGGCCGCCAACGGCGACGTTATCTCCATTATCGGTTCTTCCGGATCCGGTAAGTCCACCTTTTTACGCTGTATCAATCTGCTGGAAACCCCGTCGGCCGGTGAAGTACGGCTGCATGACGAGCTGATCGAAATGCGCACCAACAAGGCCGGCGAGCGTGAGCCGGTCAGTATGCGTCAGGTCGAGCGCATTCGCTCCCGGCTGGCCATGGTATTCCAGAGTTTCAATTTATGGTCCCATATGACTATATTGGAGAACATCATCGAGGTGCCGGTTCATGTGCTCAAGGTGCCGAAGAAAGAGGCCATCGAAAAGGCCGAGGCGCTGCTGCACAAGGTCGGGCTCTATGAACGGCGGGAATATTATCCCAGCCATTTGTCGGGCGGTCAGCAGCAGCGGGCGGCCATTGCCCGGGCACTGGCGGTGGATCCCGAGGTGATGTTGTTCGATGAACCCACGTCGGCGCTGGATCCCGAGCTGGTCGGTGAGGTACTGGGCGTGATGCGGGGGCTGGCCGAAGAAGGCCGCACCATGCTGGTGGTGACCCACGAAATGAGTTTTGCCCGGGAAGTCTCCAACAAACTGATATTTTTGCATCAGGGTCTGGTGGAAGAGCAGGGCGATCCCAAACAGGTTTTTGCCCATCCCAGTTCGGAGCGATTCAAACAGTTTATATCGTCGTCCTATTGAAGACGACGAAGAATAAACCATTGATACAAGACGTAATACAAGGAGCAAGACTTATGAAAAAACTGTTGATTGCAGGTGCCATCATGGCCTCCCTGGCGGCAGGCGCGGTTCAGGCGCAGGACTGGAAAACCGTACGTTTTGGTATTGAAGGCGCTTATCCTCCGTTCTCCTGGACCGATGAAAGCGGCGAGCTGCAGGGCTTTGACGTCGACATGGCCAATGCATTGTGCGAACAGATGCAGGTGAAGTGCGAGCTGGTAGCTCAGGACTGGGATGGCATTATTCCGGCCCTGCTGGCGCGTAAATACGACGCTATTATCGCCGCCATGTCGATCACCGAAGAGCGCAAGCGTACCGTGGACTTCACCGGTAAATACGCGCTGGTACCGAACAAGTTCGTGACCAGAAAAGGCACCACGCTCGATCTGAGCAAGGAAGGCCTCAAGGGCAAGAAGGTGGGCGTACAAATAGCCACTACTCACGACAAGTACCTGACCGACAACTTCGGCCGAGACGTTGCGCTGGTGCGCTACGGTAACGCCGATGAAGCCTACTTGGATCTGAAGTCCGGCCGTATCGATTACGTGTTCCTGGATGCGACCGCGATCGAGGAAGGTCTGCTCAACAAGGAAGGCGGCGATCAGTTCGAGTTTGTCGGCCCCTCCGTCACCGATGAGCAGTGGTTTGGCGAAGGCTTCGGTATTGCGGTACGCAAGCAGGATCAAAAGCTGAAGAACATGCTCAACCAGGCCATTCAGGATCTGCGTGAAAACGGTAAATACGAAGAAGTGAACAACAAGTACTTTGAATACGACGTTTACGGCGGTTAATCAGCGTTTATCGGCCCCGTTTCGGGGCCGATATGATAGGACATCGTTATGCTGGATCTGAAAGGATACGAAGGCGCCCTGATGGAAGGGGCGGCAGTCACCATACAGGTGGCGCTGTTATCATTACTGCTGGCGGTTACCCTGGGATTGCTGGGGGCACTGGCCAAACTCTCCTCATTCAAACCTGCCCGCTGGCTCGCCACCGGCTACACCACGGTGATTCGGGGTATTCCCGACCTGGTGCTGATGATGCTGATTTTCTTCGGCGGTCAGGTATTACTCAATAACTCACTCTATTCGCTCAACCAGAAGCTCAACGACTGGCTGGGTGGCGGCGATCCCGCTCATGAGTGGGTCAGTTATCTGCCCGATTATGTGGAAATCAGCCCCTTCATGGCCGGTATTGTCACCATCGGCTTTATCTTCGGCGCCTACATGACCGAAACCTTTCGCGGCGCCATTCTGGCGGTGGACAAGGGCGAGCTGGAAGCGGCCCGCGCCTATGGCATGCGATCGACCCTGGTGTTTCGACGCATTCTGTTTCCGCAGATGATGCGCCACGCCCTGCCGGGGCTGGGTAACAACTGGCTGGTGTTGCTCAAAACCACGGCACTGGTGTCGATCATCGGTCTGGACGACATGGTGCGCAAGGCCGCGTTGGCGGCGGGGGCCACCCAGTTGCCCTTTACCTTTTACATGGCGGTGGCGGTGATCTTCCTGCTGTTTACCACCCTGTCTACTTCCATGCTCAAGTGGGCAGAACGTCACTACGCCATTCAGACGAGGTAAAAAATGGACTTTTCAATCATCATCAATGAATGGACCGTCTACTGGCAGGGGCTTTATACCACCCTGTTTCTGGTGGCCATTTCGCTGCTGCTGGGGCTGCTGATTGCGGTACCGCTGGGCATATTGCGCAACAGTGACAACTGGTTGTTCAAGGGGCCGGCCTGGGCCTATATCTACTTTTTTCGCGGCACTCCGCTGCTGATTCAGCTGTTTTTGATCTATTACGGGGCCGGGCAATGGGTCTGGTTGCGGGAGTCGGCTGCCTGGGAGCTGTTCAGTCAGGCCTGGTTCTGCGCCATTCTGGCCTT
>JAAEZO010000250.1 GCA_018222825.1 Gammaproteobacteria bacterium | reverse complement strand
ACAAACTGCCGTGTTTCCCGGCCCCGGGCATAACCGTAGCGGGTTTTGCTGTACCACTTGGGCTGATGCAGCAACGGCAGATTTTCTTTTACTTCCGCCCAGGAGTTCGGATCCTGCTCGCGCAGTCGGGTCAGCCTGCGGGCATCCAGCAAATGGCCCAGACCAATATTGTAGGCCGCCAGCGCAAACCAGACCCGCTCACTGTCGGGAATGGCCTCCGGCAGCCGCGTCATCAGCGAAGCAAGATAACGGGCACCGCCACGAATACTTTGCTCCGGATCCAGGCGGTCGGAAACCCCCACCTGCCTGGCGGTGTCTTCGGTCAGCATCATCATGCCGCGCACGCCGGTATAGGAGCGGGCGAGCGGATCCCAGTGTGACTCCTGATAGCTGATGGCCGCCAGTAGCCGCCAGTCCATTTCTCCCGCATAGCGCTCGAACAACGGCTGGTAGTTGGGCAGTATGGTTTCCGTTCGGCGCAAAAAGGTGCGGGTATCTACGTAATCGAAGCTCTGCACATGGCCGAAGTATTTTTCATTCAGGCGCGCCAGGGTGCCGGCGGCCTGTTGCTGGTTGAAAAAGGTCAGCATCTGGCCGAGCAGGCTGTCGTCTGCGCGTCGATCCAATACCCAGGCTACCGGCTGCGGCTCTCCCAGGGTAAAGGCGGCTTCGATATTGGGATAATAACGCTGGGTGCGAGCCAGCAGAATATCGGGTACCAGCGTATGTTCTGCCCCACCTTCGGCGACCTGACGCAGCAGGTCTTCCGCGTCCGTGTCCCGGCGGGTTTCCCAGTGCAGTTCCGGTAACTCCGACTGCAGGCGGTGCAGCGATTCGGCCTGGCTGGAGCCTGCCAGTACCCGGATTTCGCCTTCAATCTGGCTGGCATCTTCAGGCCGGGCAGTGCCCTTGCGGTACACCAGCGTCTGGGCGATGTCGTAATAGCTGGGGCCAAAGCGATACAGAGCTCGCCGCTGCGGCGTGCTGATCAGGCCGGCGGCAAGCATGTCGACTTTGCCGGTATCGAGCAGGCTAAACAGCTCGTCCAGGCTGTAGGCGGGCACCATGGTCAGCTCGACGTTCAGCGAATCGGCAAAACCCTGTGCCAGCTCGTAATCCAGCCCTTCTTGCTGACCATCGCGCAGAAAGTAATAGAGCGGATGATAGAGAGTTCCGACCCGCAAGGCCCCGCGGGCCTGGATCTGATCCTGCTGGGTGTGATTGTTTTGATGAGCGTCACAGCCGCTCAAGGTGACTAAACCCAGCAGCAGTGTGGCGTTGAACAGCATCGGCAGTAGGCGCAAAAGCAAATCCTCATACAAGGCGACCGGCATCTTATAGCAGAAGTTAACCGTCTCGTCAGGCCAATAGCTGTCTTTTAGGGCAACATTGCCGAACAAGCTCCGGGAAATGGGCGTCGACAGAGCAGGGGGGGAAACCTATAATACCGCCAATTTCTCAACCCCCCATTCACTCACGCTTTGAGAACTGCCACTATGGAAATACTGAGAGGCTCACCGGCCTTATCCGGTTTCAGAACCCGGGCCCTGGTTCGCCGCGCCCAGCAGCAGAACCTGCCGCTGGCCGCCATTGAAACCGAGTATGTGCACTTTGTTGCGCTGAACGCCAACCTCGAGGCCGACAGTCGACAAACCCTGAGCCAGCTGCTCGACAGCCCCGCTCAAGGCATTACGCCCGCCGCCGGCAGCCTGCTGGTAGTGGTTACTCCCCGTCCCGGCACTCTGTCTCCCTGGTCCAGTAAAGCCACCGATATTGCGCGTAACTGCGGCCTGACCCAGGTCAAGCGTATCGAACGCGGCATCTCCTATTATCTGAGCTTCGAGCGCACGCCCAGTGCCGACGAACTGGAGGCGGTCAACGCCATGCTGCACGACCGCATGACCGAAGTGACCCTGGACGCGTTGGAAGATGCCAGCTGCCTGTTTGCCGAAGCCGAGCCGGCACCGGTGACCGCGGTAGACATTCTGACCGGTGGCCGTGATGCGCTGGTTGAAGCCAACCTGCGCCTGGGCCTGGCACTGGCGGAAGACGAAATCGATTATCTGTATGACGGCTTTACCGCCCTGGGCCGTAATCCCAACGATATCGAACTCTACATGTTCGCTCAGGCCAACTCCGAACATTGTCGTCACAAGATTTTCAACGCCGACTGGACCATCGACGGCGTCGAACAGCCCAAGTCGCTGTTCAAGATGATCAAGAACACCTTCGAGCAGACGCCCGAGCATGTGCTGTCTGCCTATAAAGACAACGCGGCCGTGATGACCGGCTCCACCGCCGGGCGTTTCTTTGCCAGCGCCGAATCCGGCGAATATCGCTACCATCAGGAAAATATCCACATTCTGATGAAGGTGGAAACCCACAATCACCCCACCGCCATTTCGCCCTACGCGGGTGCCGCTACCGGCTCCGGCGGCGAAATTCGTGATGAAGGTGCCACCGGCCGTGGCTCCAAGCCCAAGGCCGGCCTGGTCGGTTTCAGCGTGTCCAACCTGAAGATACCGGGCTACGCCCGCCCCTGGGAGCAGGACTTCGGCAAGCCCGAGCGTATCGTCAGCCCCCTCGATATCATGATCGACGGCCCGCTGGGCGGCGCCGCCTTCAACAACGAATTTGGCCGTCCGGCCCTGCTCGGCTACTTCCGTACCTTTGAAGAGAAGGTTTCCAGCTTCAACGGCGAAGAAGTGCGCGGCTATCACAAGCCGATCATGCT
>JAAEZO010000249.1 GCA_018222825.1 Gammaproteobacteria bacterium | reverse complement strand
CCGATTTGATGGCCCGGCACCAGTTCACCAGGGCGGTGGCGTCCACCAGTTCGGCGTCGGGCAGGTTGTCCCGCAGCGCCAGATAGGCGGCGGGGCTGAAGTAATAGTTGTCCATCTCGACGCCGATGTTGCCGTAGGCCCAGTCGCGGGGCTTGAGCAGTTGGTTGGCCAGGAATTCCATGGCGTTCAGCGGCGGGTTCATCACGTAGTAGTCCGGATACCAGGTGATGTTGTCTTCCTGCAGATAGACGGTGCGCTTGGCACCGTTGGAGTCCATTTGCCGGCCATACCAGATGGGTTCGCCGGCCGGGCCGACCACCACCACCTGCGGGGTATAGAAAGACCAGCCGTCGTAGCCGGTCAGCCAGGCGATATTGGCGGGATCGTGCACGATTAGCGTCTGAATTTCCTGCATCGCCATGGCGTTTCTGACCTTGGCCAGCCGTTGCTGGTATTCCTCGATGGAAAAGCTGGGCAGTGGATTGTGCATGCTGGGCCTCGCGATAGCCGATGAGCGAACCGGGCCTGCCTCGGCAGGCGGTAGTGATTGAACCGGTGGGCGGTTGTGCCGGCTGTGGCACAACCGCCGCTCAGAGATCAATCGAAGGCACACTCAAGGTTGACGGCAAGGGCCGGCGGCAGCGGTGAACGCCGGCTTGTGCGCAGATGACAATAAGCAATGTGGTTGTCTGGCGATCTCTGTTCATGCGAATGACCTCGATGGGCCGGCGGCCCAAGGTGCTCAAGTGGTACTCATCCTTTTTGTCAGCATAGCAACGAACCCGGCGACTGCCTCGATGCCGCTGAATTATCGAACACCAACCCCGGCTATCACATCGGCAGAGGAGGCGTTGTTCAGGCTGGTCGTTGAGCCAAGGTTAAGTCGCCGCAGCCTCATTCGAAGATTAAATTTATTTTATAAATGATAAAAATTTGTGATTTTGTTCACTATGCAGCCAATTGTGCCGCTTTCGGGGTTGCCGATCTGTTTTTTAAATGTAAAATCCTGCCACTTGTTATATGGCCAGTGTACTTACCTATAAAAATAACTAATGGCAGATCAATCATTCAGTTTTTGCTGAGGAATACAAAATGAAAGGTTCTCTCTCTACCCGCATATTCGCCGGTCTGTTTGCCGGTCTGATTATCGGCAGCATGATCCAGTATCTTTTTTCTGGAGTTTCGTTTTTAAACGACAACGTGGTGGGTCTGGCCGAAGGGCTGGGCGGTATGTTTGTGTCACTGATCAAGCTGATGGTGGTGCCACTGGTCTACATTTCCATCGTGACCGGCATCTGCGAACTGCGTGATATCGCCAGCTTCGGCCGCCTCGGCAGCAAGACCTTCGGGCTCTATATCATCAACACCATGCTGTCGATTGCCGCCGCCATTCTGGTCGGGGTTATTTTTCAGCCGGGCATGGGCGCCACTCTGCCGCACGGTGCCTCGACTACCGTTGAGCTGGCCACCACCGAAACACCCGATATCGGCGCCATGCTGATCGGCATAGTGCCCAGCAACCCGGTGCAGGCCTTTGCCTCCGGTGACATGCTGCAGATTATCTTTATGGCGATCATTACCGGTCTGGCCATTCAGGCCATGGGCAGCGCCGCCGCCCCCGCGATGCGCACCTTCCGTGTTGCCAACCAGGTGATGATGAAGCTGGTAGGCCTGGTGATGACCCTGGCTCCTTACGGTGTGTTTGCGCTGATGATCAGCCTGGGTGCCACCCTGGAAGCCAACACCCTGATGTCGGTTGCCGGCTACGTGGGCATGGTGGTACTGGTGCTGGCGTTCTGGATTCTGGTGGTCTATCCGCTGGCCGTATGGCTGACCACCGGCGTCAAGCCGAGCGAGTTCCGCAAGGCCACTCGTGAACAGCTGTTGTTCTCGCTGTCTACCGCCAGCTCCAACGCCACCATTCCGGTGACCATGCGTACCCTGACCGAGAAGCTGGGCGTGTCTCGTGCCATCGCCGGTTTTGGTGTGCCGCTGGGTGCCACCATCAACATGTCCGGCTCGGCCATCTACATCACCCTGGCCGCCATGTTTGCCGCCAACATTTCCGGTACGCCGATTCCGGCCGGTGACCTGCTGACCGTGGGTGTGACCGTGCTGCTGATGTCTGTGGGCGTGGGCGGTGTACCCGGCGGTGCCGTGGTCATGGCCGGTGTACTGCTGCACCAGATGGGCCTGCCGATTGAAGCCATGGCCATCATCATGGCGGTGGATCGCATCAACGACATGTTCTGTACCGCTTCCAACGTGGTGGGCGATACCGCCGTAAACACCATAGTGGCGAAGATGGAAGGCAACCCCGAGGCGCTGGACGACAGTGCCGAGCTGGCGCCAACCACTCAGAAATCGTAAGAAAGTGAATTGAAAAAAAACCGCCGAAAGGCGGTTTTTTTATTTCTGAATGGCCTGAGTGGGGTGCGGAATGGGAAACACCTTGTCGTAGGCCAGGTTATAGATGAAGGCATACACCAGATAAAAGGTGGCCATGGCGATATCCATCATGAAAGCGTCCCACAGGCTGATGCTCAGGTACCAGGCGATCATCGGCATGAATAGCAGCAGCAGGCCGCCTTCGAACAGCAGGGCGTGAAACACCCGTATCGGGACTGTCTTGCGTACATCGCCGCGCATTTTCAGCATGGCGTGGTCGAACAGCAGGTTGTAAACATAGTTCCACAGGGTGGCGATAATGGAGCCGACCACCGCCATGATGCCCATCAGGTGAAGCTCGAAGCCGAATA
>JAAEZO010000248.1 GCA_018222825.1 Gammaproteobacteria bacterium | reverse complement strand
TGATTGAGCTCGTGCATAAACTGGCGACAGTGGCCGCAGGGGCTGGCGCTGACAACGACTTTCTCGATGTGATGCTCGTCAAAGAGTGCCGCATGGCCAATGGCCGCTTGCTCGGCGTGCAGGGTGTTGCTCAAGGGCAGACCAGCGGTTTCCATGTTGGCGCCCAGATACCAGTGACCGGAGCCGCCGATGGCGATGGCGCCTACCCGAAAGCCGGAGACCGGAGCCTGTGATTTCTGCCGGGCCAACGGCAGCAGGGAAAGCGCCAGTGCGTCTTCCCCCAGTTGCGTTGTCTGCAGCAGGATGGCTATCTGCTCAGGGCTGAAGCGACACAGATGCTCTAGCCGGTGTAACTGTAGTGTCTGTTTGAGTACATCATGGTTCATTGACGGCGTCTTCTGCGGCTTAAGCAATAAACCAAAGGTACAGGTGAAACAGCGGCGGGGCCAGTACGGCGGTGGCGATGCCGCACACCACCATGGCCAGCGAGGCGAAGGCGCCCTGCACCGGGCCCACCTCGGCGGCGGCTCCCGAGCCGATGGCATGGGCACTGGCGCCCATGGCCAGCCCCTGGGCCTCGGGATGATGAATGCCGGCCCACCTGAGCAGCGGAAAGCCGATGATGGCGCCCATCATGCCAACAATGATCACCAGCCCTGCCGCTATGGCCGGAATGCCGCCCATGGTCTCGCTGATGCTCATGGCCAGCGGGGTGGTAATCGACTTGGTGGCGATGGAGGCCAGCAACCGGGGCTCGGCCTGCATCAGGCCACCGATCAACAGGGTGGTTCCCACCGAAATCAGCGCAGAAAGGCTGCAGCACAGCATGATAGGCCACAGCCGCTGGCGGATTTTGGCGGCTTGCTGATACAGCGGCAGGGCGAAACACACCACCGCCAGCTCCAGCAACAGCGTCAGCGGCCGGGCTCCGGCCTGATAATCGGCCGAGCTCTGTCCGGTCAACAGCAGCAGGGCGATAATGGCCAGTGCCGGCAACATGATGGTGTTGATTAGCGGACTCTTGTAGCGACGGGCCAGCTGCTTGACCAGCAGATAGAGCAGTACGGTGAGCGGAATGGCAAGCCAGATCATCATGACAGCATCCTCTGATAAAGCCGCCCCACCACCAGCAGGATCAGCACCAGACCGCTAATGGCGGTGCTTACCATCAGTCCCAAACCGTCGCTCAGCACGTCGGCATAGCCGAGCAGGCCGGCAGCCACTGGAATAAACAGCAATCTCATGTGGCGCAGCAACAGCTGGCCACCGTCGTGCACCCAGCTAAGGGGGATTAGCTGAGTGCTGAGCAGAAAAAACAGCACGAACAGGCCAAGAATGCTGCCCGGAAAGGCAAAGGGCAACAATGCCGCCATGCCTTTGCCTACCATCAGGCAGGCCAGTAGCATCGCAAAATCGCGAATCAATTTCATGTGATGGCTCTTAAAGGGATTGAACATAACGGGCCACTGCCTGCAGCAGTGCCAGCTTGTTTTCATCTTCCTGATGCTCGATCACCAATTGTTCCAGTCGGTGCATGTAGGGTTCGGCCAGGGCCGACAGCCTGTCCTGACAATGCTGTTGCCAGCGCTGCCATTCCTGCTCATTCAGCGTGTGAGGATAGTTGCGAGCCCGGTAGCGAAACAGCAGCTCGGGCAGGCGGGTATCAGTGAACTGCAGTGGAAGATCGGCGAGGGCATCCGGCGTGCTGTTGCGCACCATGGCCATGGCGGCCTTGTCGGCGTCGCTGAAGAAACCACCCTGGTACAGTGCTGCATCCACATCGGTGATGGGCGGAAAGTCGCGTTGCAACTGATAGAGCGCCACCACTTTTTCGCGAATTTCAGGGTGACGACGCAGCAGATCCAGGCTGTGCCGGCACTGGTTTCTGTCAATACCCAGCTCGTCGGCTCTTTGCTCGGACAGTGCCGCCGCCTTGGCCAGCGCCGGACACTTGTTGATATGCACCAGTTTGACCGGCACCGGGGCCAGCTCGCCCAGATCTGCCCGTTTGGTATAAAGTCGCTCGTGCAGTTGCTCAGGCGTCAGTTCGACCAGTGGCGTCAGATCCATCGCCAGGTTGACGCAAATCACCGCATTGGCGTTGTCCGGGTGCCAGGCCAGGGGCGCAATCCAGCTGGCGCAGCCCTGCCAGGCAGAAAACATGCCGGACACATGCACCAGCGGCTTGCTGTTGATGACGTCAATCAGCGCCTTCACCTTGTGCTTGCTGCGCAGCTCGAACATGTAGTCAAACAGCTTGGGCTGAGCACGGCGCAGCAAGCGGGCCAGGGCGATGGTGGCGCGTACATCGGCCAGCGCATCGTGGGCATTGCCGTGATCGATGCCGTTGGCTGCGGTCAGTCGTTCCAGCCGGAAGCTGGGTTTGCCGTCTTCGTCTTCCGGCCAGTTGATGCCGTCCGGGCGCAGGGCATAGAAGGTGCGCACCACATCCAGCAGATCCCAGCGCGAGTTGCCCTGCTGCCAGCTGTAGGCATAGGGGTCGTAGAAATTGCGATACAGGGTATAGCGGGTTACTTCATCATCGAAACGTATGTTGTTGTAGCCCAGAATACAGGTGCCGGCCTGGCTGAATTGCTCGTGAATGTGCCGAATAAACTCGGCTTCGCACAAGCCTTCCTGCTGAGCTTTTTGCGGCGTAATGCCGGTGATGAGTGTCGCCTCGGGCGAGGGGAGATAGTCGACCGGCAAGCGACAATAGAACATCAGCGGCTCGCCAATCTCGTTCAGCTCGGCATCGGTACGGATGG
>JAAEZO010000247.1 GCA_018222825.1 Gammaproteobacteria bacterium | reverse complement strand
GTGCATCCACCTTGTGTCTATGGTGCGCTTCGACGATTTCGATATCGGTGTAATCACCCATCACCTTGGCGGCCTGCTCCAGCAGCTTGAACACCAGATTGACGCCAACGCTGTAATTGGAGGCCATGACCATGGCGCTATCGGCGGCGGCGGCGTGGATCTCGGCCTTTTGGGCATCGTCAAAGCCGGTGGTGCCGATCACCAGTCGCTTGCCATGCTGCCGGGCCAGGGCGATGTTGGCCAGAGTGACGTCGGGCCGGGTAAAGTCGATGATGACATCCACCTGCTCGATCACCGCTGCCAGATCATCGGTTACCATTACGCCCAGACGGCCGACATTGGCCAATTCACCGACATCGGCACCCAGTACCGTAGAGCCCGAGTGCTCGATGGCAGCGGTCAGGGTGACGCCCTCGGTATGGGTCACGGATTCGACCAATACCTTGCCCATGCGTCCGTTACAACCAGCCACGGCGATGCGAACCGGATTTGTCATGCTGTTCTTCCTTTCTTCATGCTAAGCCAAGGGTAAACCGGAAGTTTGCCAGATAAAAGCTGCCTTTAAAACGAAAAAGCCCGGAAGAGTAAGGCGCGAGCAGTCATGATGTTCTCACGCCTTACTCTTCCGGTTTTCCTGTCTTTCGAAGACATAAAAAAACCGGCGGCTGCCGGTTTTTTCAGAATCAGGCGATTTCGAGCAGTTCAACTTCGAACACCAGAGTCGCGCACGGCGGAATGGAGCCGGCACCCTGTTCGCCATAGGCCAGATCGTGGGGCACATACAGCTTCCACTTGGAGCCAACCGGCATCAGCTGCAGAGCTTCAACCCAGCCTTTGATCACGCCGTTTACCGGGAACTGAGCCGGCTCGCCGCGCATGACAGAGCTGTCAAACACAGAACCGTCGATGAAGGTGCCGTGGTAGTGCACGCGTACGGTATCGGTCGCGGCAGGCTTGGCGCCGTCACCTTCGGCCAGAATTTCATACTGCAGGCCGGATTCGGTCTGCTGTACTTCGGCGCGTTCGCCGTTGGCAGCGAAGAAAGCAACTTCCGCTTCTTTGGCTTCGGAAGACTGGGCAGCCTGCTGCTCTTGCATGCGCTGGGTGATCACCTGGAAGGCACCGTTGATGTCTTCGCGAGAAACGGCGAAATCCACACCGGCAAGGGCGTCGGCCAGACCCTGCTGTACCGCAGATACTTCCAGTCCTTCAAAGGATTGCTGGCTCAGCTGGTCACCGATTTGACGACCAACACCGTAGCTGGCCTTTTGCTCTACTGTCTCATATGACGACATGACATTCCCTTCGTTTGGGTACAAAAAAGGCATGCTAACAAAATAACTCGGTCAGCTAAATGGCAAGGCCGCACGCATGGCCAATAATGCAGCACCTCGCACCCCGCCGCTGCCACCAAACACCGGCGGTCGTACCGGTGCTGACACCACATTGTTCATCAGGTATTCGGGTAACCGGCTATTCAGCTCGCGATATAACCAGGCTTGCTCGCTGAGCCCGCCCCCCAGCACCACCACATCCGGATCCAGCTGGATCATCAACATTCCCAACCCTGCCGCCAGAATATCCAGATAAAGCGACACACAACGGATGGCTTCCGGTTCACCCCGTTGCCAGGCATCGATAATGGCGGGCCCCGACAGCAGATCGCCGCCGACATGACGATAGAGCCGGCTCAAGCCGGTGCCGGAGACATAGGTTTCCAGGCAACCATGCAGCCCACAACCACAGGGAAACAAAGGCAGTTCCGGATAACGCACAAGCAGCGTGGCATTGACGCCCCCATGCCCGAACTCGGCACTGCCGCCACGACCACTGTTTACCAGTTGCCCCCGGTGCAACAAGGCACCGCCAACCCCGGTGCCTAACGTCAGTGCCAGCGCCAGCTCGGCTCCGGCCGCCGCCCCCTGATGATATTCCGACAGCAGAAAGCAGTTGGCGTCGTTGTCGGCGTATACCGGTCTTGCCAGCAGCTGTTGCAAATCGCCTTTCAGATCATGGCCATGAATGGCCGGCACATTGGGCGCCAGCATCAGGCCGTTACTGTCCAGTACACCGGGAAAGCCGATGCCGACATGGCCGGTCGTCTGCCAGCGATTATCGGCCGCCGTCACCAACTCACCCAGTAACTGAATAAAGGCAGAATACAGGCTTGTCGGCGTCTGGTGCACCGAACGCTCCCGCTCTACGCCCTGCGCATCAAACACGGCAAAGGCTATCTTGCTGCCGCCGATATCAACACCGTAAAACATCGAAAAACCTCTGAAGAAAACAGCGGCGATTATGTCTCTGAAGATGACATCCGCCAACATATACCGCGAGGCAGCTGCCAACATCGCGGTATGGGAGCTTCAAGTACGAGGGCGTAACATAAAGAAGGGGGCAACCCTTGTCTTCTACTATTGCTTACTCGGCGATCTGCTCCGGGCTTATCTGACCCACACTTTCGATGGTCTGATCAGACAACAACCAAAGGGTGAATCTGTGCAATTCGGGGTGCTGCGCCAGAGCCACCAGAAACGCGCCGCCCACTTCCCGGTATCCCAGCTCGTAGTTTTTCAGGGTGGTGGGAGGGACTTGAAGCAGTTCGGCAAATTTGGGGCGACTAAGACCCATTGCCTCACGGATTTGCCGGATCTTTTTTCCGACCAAGCTGGTATCTGGATTCATAACCTTGCTACTCCTATCGAAGAATTCCGATAACCACTGGTATCGCTGTCTTATTAGTTTAACACCGCTAAAGAGACTCGTTATGCTCTG
>JAAEZO010000039.1 GCA_018222825.1 Gammaproteobacteria bacterium | reverse complement strand
TATAACTAAGCGAGATGTCTTATGCCCCAAGAGCATCATGAAAAACGTGCCCTTTATGTACCCTATGCAGGCCCGGCCCTGCTGGAAACCCCACTGCTGAACAAAGGTGGTGCTTTCTCCAAGGAAGAGCGTATTTCGTTCAACCTGGAAGGCCTGTTGCCCCACAGTATCGAAACCATCGAAGAGCAGGCGTCGCGGGCATATAAACAGTACACCTCCTTTCAGAACGATCTCGACAAGCATATTTATCTGCGCAACATTCAAGACACCAACGAGACCCTGTTCTACCGTCTGGTGCAGAATCACCTGAGCAAGATGATGCCCATCATCTATACCCCGACCGTGGGTCAGGCCTGTGAAGAGTTTTCCAACATCTACCGTCGCGCCCGGGGTCTGTTCATTTCCTACCCGGACCGGGATCGCATCGACGATATCCTGCAGAATGCCACCAAGCAGAACGTTAAGGTGATCGTGGTCACCGACGGCGAACGTATTCTGGGTCTGGGCGATCAGGGCATCGGCGGCATGGGCATTCCCATCGGCAAACTGTCTCTGTATACCGCCTGTGGCGGTATTTCTCCGGCCTACACCCTGCCGGTAGTACTGGATGCGGGCACCAATAATCCGCAGCTGCTGAAAGATCCCATGTACATGGGCTGGCGCAACCCGCGGGTGACCGGTGAAGAATACGAGCAGTTCGTGGATGCCTTTATTGAAGCGGTGAAGCGCCGCTGGCCCAACGTACTGTTGCAGTTTGAAGACTTCGCCCAGAAAAACGCCATGCCGGTGCTCAACCGTTACAAGGACGAGCTGTGCTGCTTCAACGATGACATTCAGGGCACCGCCGCCGTGACGCTGGGCTCACTGATCGCGGCCTGTCAGGCCAGCGGCAGCAAGCTGTCCGAGAAGAAAGTGGCCTTCCTCGGCTCCGGCTCCGCCGGCTGTGGTATCGCCGAGCAAATCGTGGCCCAGATGAAGGCCGAAGGCCTGAGCGATGCCAAGGCGCGCGAGCGGGTGTTCATGGTGGACCGCTTCGGTCTGATCACCGACAACATGCCTAACCTGGTCGACTTTCAGCGTCCGCTGGCCCAGTCGCTGGAAAACCTGCAGGACTGGACCGTGGCCGGCGAGAACATCTCGCTGCTGGAAGTGATGCAGAACGGCAAGCCCGATATTCTGATTGGGGTATCCGGCCAGCCGGGTCTGTTCACCAAGGAAGTGATCCAGACCATGCACGCCCACTGTGCACGGCCCATCGTGTTCCCGCTGTCCAACCCCACTTCACGAGTGGAAGCGACGCCGGAAGACATCATCAACTGGACCGACGGCCAGGCGCTGGTTGCTACCGGCAGCCCCTTCGCACCGGTTGAGCACAAGGGCAAGCTGTACGAGATTGCCCAGTGCAACAACTCCTACATCTTCCCCGGTATCGGTCTGGGCGTGCTGGCCTGTGGTGCCAAGCGAGTAACCGATGCCATGCTGATGTCGTCCAGCCGTGCGCTGGCCGCCTGTTCGCCGCTGGCCCTCAACGGTGAAGGCGCCCTGCTGCCGCCGCTGGAAGACATCCAGCAGGTAAGCCGTCAGATCGCCAAGATGGTGGCCAAAACCGCCCAGTTGCAAGGCCAGGCGTTGCAGATTTCCGACGCGGCATTGGATGCGGCAATAGAAGGTAACTTCTGGCAGCCGGAATACCGCAAGTACCGTCGCGTTTCGTTCTAAATCGAACGAAAGTCGCTGGTAAAAAAAGGCATGCTACGGCATGCCTTTTTTAATGGCGTAGCAGATAACGGCATTTTGTGACCGAGTTTTCATTGAAAAGCTCGAGTTCGGCCCCATATTGCTTAACCTGAGCCGTAGCGACGCTCGACGCTGCCGGGATGCCCCGTTATAATGCCGCGTCTAATTTGCCGAGAAGACACCGTTGTGTGTCTTCACCAGGATTCAAGGAAGCAGCCCAGGCTGTTTTAAATCAATCACAGGGTCAGCACCACGGTGCTGAAGAAAATTGAGGTAGAAGAATGCAAGTTTCTGTAGAAACGACTCAAGGCCTGGAGCGCCGCCTGACCATTACCGTACCTGCCGACAAGGTAGAAGGCGAAGTAAACAGCCGCCTGCGTCAACTGGCCAAGACTCGCCGCATCGACGGTTTCCGTCCCGGCAAGGCGCCGCTGACCGTGGTCAAGAAAATGTTCGGTTCTTCTGTTGAAGCCGATGTGGCTGGCGACCTGATGCAGCGCAACTTCTTCGAAGCGGTGATCAGCGAGAAACTGAACCCGGCCGGCATGCCGACCATGGAGCCTTCCGCGCTGAAAGCCGGTGAAGACTTCACCTTTACCGCGACTTTCGAAGTGTATCCGGAAGTTGAAGTAAAAGGTCTGGACGCAGTCAGCGTTGAAAAGCCGCAGGCCGAAGTGACCGATGCCGATCTGGACAAGATGATCGACACCCTGCGCAAGCAGCACGCCGACTGGGTTGCCGTTGAGCGCGAAGCCACCACCGACGACCGCGTGACCATGAACTTCGTGGGCTCCGTTGACGGCGAAGAATTCGAAGGCGGCGCCGCCGAAGACTTCGTACTGGTACTGGGCTCCGGCCGCATGATCCCGGGCTTCGAAGAAGGCCTGATGGGCAAGAAAGTCGGTGACGACTTCACTCTGGAAGTGACTTTCCCCGAGGAATATCACGCCGAAAACCTGAAAGGCAAGCCGGCCCAGTTCGCCATTGCCGTGACCAAGGTTGAAGCCCAGCAACTGCCCGAGCTGACCGAAGAATTCGTCAAGCGTTTCGGCATTGCCGACGGCAACGTTGATGGTCTGAAGGCTGAAGTACGCAAAAACATGGAACGCGAACTGGCTCAGGCCCTGAAAGCGTCCGTGAAAGAGCAGGTTATCGACGGTCTGCTGGAGCAGAACCCGGTTGACGTACCCAAGTCGCTGATCGACAACGAAATCGAAACCCTGCGCAAGCAGGCGCTGCAGCGTTTCGGTGGTATGGATCCGAAGAATGCACCGCAACTGCCGGCTGAACTGTTCCAGGAACAGGCCGAGCGTCGCGTACGCGTGGGTCTGCTGCTGGGTGAAGTGATCAAAGCCAACGACATCAAGGCTGACGACGCCAAGGTGCAGGAAATCATCGCTTCCATGTCTGCCGCCTACGAAGATCCGTCTGAAGTGGTTGCCTACTACAACGAAAACCCGCAACTGCTGGAAAACGTGCGTAACCTGGCCATCGAAGATCAGGCTATCGAGTTCGTGCTGAGCCAGGCCAAGGTGTCTGACAAGCAGGTCAATTTCGACGAAGTGATGAACAAGCCGGGCGTTGGCGCTTAAGAACCATTTGACTTAGGCATCAAGCTCTTGCGTATAATGGCCCCAGTGTGAGTGCACTTGGGCCATTTTGTTTTGGGGACAATATCTTATGTCAAATATCCATGATTCGATGACGAGCGGGCCCCTGGCTGCCCTTATCCCCATGGTGGTGGAGCAAACCGCCAAGGGTGAACGTTCCTACGATATCTACTCTCGCCTGCTGAAAGAACGGGTGATCTTCCTGACGGGTCAGGTCGAAGACCACATGGCCAACCTGATCTGCGCCCAGCTGCTGTTTCTGGAGTCGGAAAATCCGGAGAAAGATATCTATCTGTATATCAATTCTCCGGGCGGCTCGGTCACGGCCGGCATGTCGATTTATGACACCATGCAGTTCATCAAGCCGAATGTCAGCACGGTGTGCATGGGGCAGGCCTGCTCCATGGGTGCCTTCCTGCTGGCCGGTGGTGCTGCCGGCAAGCGCTTTGTACTGCCCAACAGCCGGGTGATGATTCATCAGCCGCTGGGTGGTTTTCAGGGCCAGGCGTCGGACATCCAGATCCACGCCAAGGAAATTCTCTATATCAAAGAAAAGCTCAATCGTTTGCTGGCCGAACATACCGGCCAGGAGCTGTCGATTATCGAGCGCGATACCGACCGTGACAACTTCATGTCTGCCGAACAGGCCAAAGAATATGGTCTGGTCGACGAGGTGCTGTTCAAGCGCGATTGAGCAAAGCGGGGTGGGGTGCTGTACACTCTTTGAACAAGAGGTTAGTGGGCACTCCTCAGCCTGTACGCATACGAGGTGACTGAATGACAGACAAACGCAAGGGCGAAGGGGATGGCGGCAAACTGCTGTACTGTTCTTTTTGCGGTAAAAGCCAACACGAAGTACGCAAGCTCATTGCCGGCCCTTCCGTCTACATTTGTGACGAATGTGTCGAGCTGTGCGAAGACATCATTCGGGAAGAGATCAAGGATATTTCGCCGAAGCGGGAAGGCAATGCCTTGCCGACGCCGCACGAAATCCGTGCCAACCTGGATGACTATGTCATCGGTCAGGATCATGCCAAGAAAGTGCTGGCAGTGGCGGTGTACAACCACTACAAGCGGCTGCACAACGCGGGCGCGACCGACGGCGTTGAGCTGGGCAAGTCCAACATACTGCTGATTGGCCCGACCGGCTGCGGCAAGACGTTGCTGGCCGAAACCCTGGCGCGCTTGCTGGATGTGCCTTTCACCATGGCGGATGCCACCACCCTGACCGAAGCCGGTTACGTGGGGGAAGACGTCGAGAACATCATCCAGAAGCTGCTGCAGAAATGCGACTACGATGTGGAAAAAGCCCAACGCGGCATCGTCTATATCGATGAAATCGACAAGATTTCCCGCAAGTCCGACAATCCCTCCATCACCCGTGACGTTTCGGGCGAAGGGGTGCAGCAGGCGCTGCTGAAGCTGATTGAAGGCACTGTGGCATCGGTACCGCCCCAGGGCGGCCGCAAGCACCCGCAGCAGGAATTCCTGCAGGTTGATACCTCCAAGATCCTGTTTATCTGTGGTGGTGCCTTTGCCGGCCTGGACAAGGTGATTGAGCAGCGCATGGACAAGGGTACCGGCATTGGTTTTGGTGCCGAGGTGAAAGCCAAGGACGATCGTTCTTCCCTGAGTGAGATCTTTACTCGGGTTGAACCGGAGGATCTGGTCAAGTACGGTCTGATCCCCGAGTTTATCGGTCGTCTGCCGGTGGTCGCCACCCTGACCGAGCTGGATGAAGATGCGCTGGTGCAGATTCTGTCCGAGCCGAAGAACGCGCTGACCAAGCAGTATGGTGCCCTGTTCGCGTTGGAAGACGTAGAGCTGGAGTTCCGTGACGACGCCCTGCGCGCCATTGCCCACAAGGCGATGGAACGTAAAACCGGCGCTCGTGGTCTGCGCTCCATCGTGGAAGCGGTGTTGCTCGATACCATGTACGATCTGCCGACGCAGAACGAGGTCACCAAGGTGGTGGTCGATGAAACCGTGATCAAGGGTGAGTCTGCGCCTCTGCTTATTTACGAGAAAGGCGAAACCCAGGCGGCGTCCGGCGACTGAGATTGGCGATGAGCCATCGAAGGGAGGTCATGACGGCTCCCTTTGCCAAGGTGCGTTATTTTTGACCGGATTAAAGGGGCTTTATGCCCCTTTTTCTGTTTTTGCGTGCCTGGTGATTGAATCTGATGATCTCGCCCCCATATACTGCCCAAGCGCTAATAATTGCATTCAAGCCGAGAGGACACTATGACCCTAGAGCGTTCCGAACGCATCGAAACCCCTGTTCTGCCTCTCCGTGACGTGGTGGTATACCCTCATATGGTTATTCCGCTGTTTGTGGGACGGGAAAAGTCCATTCGCTGCCTTGAGGCGGCGATGGAGCAGGACAAGAAGGTACTGCTGATCGCACAGAAAGAGGCAGCTACCGACGATCCACTGGCCGAAGACCTCTATCAGGTCGGTACCATCGCCAACATACTGCAACTGCTGAAACTGCCCGACGGCACCGTCAAGGTGCTGGTGGAAGGTGGTCAGCGTGCCCGCATGGAAGATCTGCGCGAGCAGGACGGTTACTTCGTGGCCGAAGCTCAGTATCTGGAGACAGCGGCGCTCGAAGAGCGTGAGCAGGAAGTCCTGGTCCGCTCGGCCATTACCCAGTTTGAGAGTTACATCAAACTCAACAAGAAAATTCCGCCCGAAGTACTGACTTCGTTGTCTGCCATCGAAGATGCGGCGCGGCTGGCCGATACCATGGCCGCCCATATGCCGCTGAAGCTGGAAGACAAGCAGAAGGTGCTGGAAATTGCCGAGGTCGGCGAGCGACTCGAATACCTGATGGCGATGATGGAGTCGGAAATCGACGTGCTGCAGGTAGAGCGTCGCATTCGCGCCCGCGTCAAGAAGCAGATGGAAAAGAGCCAGCGCGAGTACTATCTCAACGAGCAGATGAAGGCCATTCAGAAAGAGCTGGGCGAGATGGACGATGTGCCCGATGAATTCGAGGCACTGCAGCAGAAAATCGAAGACGCCGGCATGACCGACGAGGCGCGGCAGAAAACCGACGCCGAGCTGGCCAAGCTGAAGATGATGTCGCCGATGTCGGCGGAAGCCACCGTGGTGCGCGGCTACATCGACTGGATGGTCGCCGTGCCCTGGAAGAAAAAGTCCAAGGTGAAGAAGGATCTGGCCAAGGCGGAAGAGACCCTGGATGCGGATCACTATGGTCTGGAAAAGGTCAAGGAACGCATCATCGAGTATCTGGCGGTACAAAGCCGGACCAGCAAGCTCAAAGGCCCCATTCTGTGCCTGGTGGGACCGCCCGGCGTGGGTAAAACCTCGCTCGGCCAGTCCATCGCCAAGGCCACCGGCCGCAAATACGTGCGCATGGCGCTCGGCGGCGTGCGGGACGAGGCCGAAATTCGCGGTCATCGCCGTACCTATATCGGCTCCATGCCCGGTAAGCTGATTCAGAAAATGGCCAAGGTAGGGGTGCGCAACCCGCTGTTCCTGCTCGATGAAATCGACAAGATGTCGTCCGATATGCGTGGCGACCCGGCTTCGGCGCTGCTGGAAGTGCTGGATCCGGAGCAGAACCACAGCTTCAACGACCATTATCTGGAAGTGGACTATGACCTGTCGGACGTGATGTTCGTGGCCACCTCCAACTCCATGCATATTCCGGGTCCGTTGCTGGATCGGATGGAAGTGATTCGGCTGTCCGGTTATACCGAAGACGAAAAACTGAACATCGCCAAGAACCACCTGCTGTCCAAGCAAATCAGCCGCAATGGCTTGAAGGAAAGCGAGATAGTGGTAGAGGATTCGGCGATTATCGGCATTATCCGCTATTACACCCGGGAAGCCGGGGTGCGTAGCCTGGAGCGTGATATCTCCAAGCTGTGCCGCAAGGCGGTGAAGGAAATTCTGCTCAATAAAGACGTCAAACAGGTCGTTATCAATCAGGACAACCTGAAAAACTACCTGGGTGTGCGCCGCTTTGACTACGGCAAGGCCGAAGAGCACAACCAGATAGGTCAGGTAACCGGTCTGGCGTGGACCGAAGTGGGCGGCGAGCTGTTGACCATTGAAGTGGCCAACGTGCCCGGCAAGGGCAAGCTGTCTTATACCGGCTCCCTCGGCGACGTGATGAAAGAGTCGGTGCAGGCGGCGATGACAGTGGTGCGCTCCCGTGCCGACAAGTGGCGCATTAACAGTGATTTTCACGAGAAGCGTGATATTCATGTGCACGTGCCGGAAGGGGCAACCCCTAAAGACGGCCCCAGTGCGGGTGTGGCCATGTGTACGGCGCTGGTGTCCAGCCTGACCGGTAACCCGGTGCGTGCCGATGTGGCGATGACCGGCGAGATCACCCTGCGCGGCGAAGTACTGCCCATCGGTGGCCTCAAGGAAAAACTGCTGGCCGCGCGCCGTGGCGGTATCAAGCGGGTGCTGATTCCGAAAGAAAACGAGCGCGATCTGGAAGAAATTCCCGACAACATCAAGCAGGATCTGTCCATCCATCCGGTGCGCTGGATAGAGGAAGTGCTGGAATTGGCGCTGGAACAGCCTCCGGAAGGCTTCTCTGTGGCCTCTGCCTGAGCTTTTTCGCCGTAACTCACGGTTTCAGGCTTGTCAGCGGCCCTGACTCGCAGTAGCCTTGGATGAAATTATGTGGCCGGCCACCGACATGGACGATGCCGGTGGCCGGCAAAGCAGCGCTTGATAAGCTCATGAGCGCTGCCATCCATCAATAACAATATCGAAGTTAAGGTTGTGTCAGCTGACCAACGTAAAAACGACAAGGGGAATGACTGTGAATAAATCTCAACTGATCGACAAGATTGCCGACGGCGCCGACATCACCAAGGCCTCTGCCGGCCGTGCGCTGGACGCCTTTGTTGAGGCGGTGACCGAGTCACTGAAAGAAGGCGATCAGGTGTCTCTGGTTGGGTTTGGTACCTTTGCCGTGCGTGAACGTGCTGCCCGTACCGGCCGTAACCCGCAAACCGGTGCAGCCATCGAAATCGCCGCCGCCAAGACGCCGGCTTTCAAGGCGGGTAAAGCGCTGAAAGACGCGGTTAATTAAGCGACGCCTTTACTGGACTTTTGGGTCCGAAAGGTCATGGCTCGAAAGGCGCATCAAAGGGTGCGCTTTTTTTTCGGGTAAGACGGCACCTCCGTCTATCGGGAGTAACGACAGCTTATGTTTTTTGACAAATTAAGAGCGGGTGCCCAGGGCACCGTCTCCAAAGTCATTCTGATATTAATTATTTTATCTTTTGCGCTGGCCGGAGTTGGCAGTTATGTCACTCGGCCCACGGCGGAAGTGGCCGCCGTGGTCAACGGCGATGACATCAGTGCCCAGGCACTGGAAAACGCCTATCGTAACGAGCGGACCCGGCTGGAAAACCAGTTGGGGCCTCAATTCAGCCAGTTGCTGGGCGATCCCCAGTATGTTGCGCAGATCCGCCGTTCGGTACTGGAGCAAATGGTTGAACAGCGTCTGATCGACCAGAAGGTGCAGGAACTGGGTCTGTACGCCAGCGATGAGCAGGTACGCAACGCCATTCGCGCTCTGCCGGAATTTCAGCAGGACGGTCGCTTCGATAACGAACGTTACCTGCAACTGCTGGCTCGCAGCGGCATGACTGCCGAACAGCTGCGTGACAACGTGCGCCAGGATCTGAGTCGCCAGCTGTTGTTGAATAGTCTGGTTGGTTCGGGTTTTACTCTGGAAGCCGAAGCCGGCTGGCTGGACCGGTTGAGCCGTCAGCAGCGGGATGCCGAGCTGGTACGCCTGCCGCTGGCCGACTTCAGTGCCCGGGTCGAGCTGACCGATGACGAGGTGAAAGCCTACTATCAGCAACAACCGCAGCAGTTCCAGCGCCCCGAACAGGTGAAAGTGGATTACCTGTTGCTGGATGCCAGTGCGGTTGATGCCTTCGATATCGACGAGCAGACCATAGAGGCCGAGTACCAGGCCAACCTGAGCAACTACAGCCAGCCCGAGCAGCGCAAAGTGGCCCACATCATGATCAACAAGGGTGATGATGCAGAGCAGACCATCAACGCCATCAGCGAGCGTCTTGCCGCCGGTGAGTCCTTTGCCGAGCTGGCTCAGGCCGAGTCGGATGATGTATTCTCCGGAGCCAACGGCGGCGAACTGGAGTGGATGGAGCAGGGCACCCTGGATCCGGCTTTCGATCAGGCAGCCTTTGCCCTGGCCGACATCGGTGACATCTCTCCGGTGGTCGAAAGCGAGTTTGGCCTGCACCTGATCACCCTGCTGGATAAACGTGAGAGCAAGACCAAACCGCTGGCCGAGGTGCGCGATGCCATTGCCGAGCGTCTGGCGCAGGAGCAGGCGGCCAATGCCTTCTACGAGCAGGAACAGCGACTGGCCGAACTGGCCTTCGAGTTTCCCGACTCGCTGGACATGGCGGCACAGGAGCTGGGTCTGAACGTGACCTCTACCGACTATTTCTCTGCCCAGAATGCACCGGCCGACCTGCAGGACGCGCGCGTGCTGACGCAGGCTTTTTCTGAAGAACTGCGCGAGCAGGGCATGAACTCGGAGCTGATAGAGCTGGGCAGCAACAAGGCGGTGGTGATTCATGTGACCGACTACCGTCCTGCCGCAATACGCGACTTTGACGAGGTGCGCGACCAGGCGCGGGAGCAGGCCGTAGCTGCCAAGGCCCGTGAGCTGACCGAGCAGGCGGCGGTTGAACTGCAGCAGGCCTGGGCGGCCGGCGAGCAGCAAGCCTGGCTGGAACAGCATGAGCTGACCGTGACCGAGCTTAAGGGCCTGACCCGCGAAAGCGAGCAGGAACCGGCGGTGTTGGATGCCCTGTTTGCCATGCCGGCTCCGACAGACCAGCCCAGCCTGCACGGTTTGGCACTGGCCGGTGGCGACCAGGTGGTGCTCAAGCTGAATGCGGTCAGCACCCCGGAAGCGCCTTCTGAGTTGCTGGCACAAATTCGCCAGGGGCAGAGCGGCCTGCAGGGGCAGCGTGAATATCTGAGCCTGATTGGCGCGCTCAAGGCTGCGGCCAAGATCGAGTATCGTCAGCCCACATTCCAGAATGAAAACTTCTGAACACGATTAATAATACAAGGCGCTTCGGCGCCTTTTTTTTCGTTCATCGCAGTTTCCGTCCGGCAGCGCTATATTGCCAATATCTATTTGATTTGATAATAAAGATGGCGGATACATACGATGGCGAATATTTTATTTTCGTCGGCATCTTCGCTATGATGCCAAGCTTGGGTAAAAGTGTTATATGATAAGCATGTTAACGCAGTCGGAGAGTATCTTTTGATTAACGTATTCCTGGTTGATGACCATGAGTTAGTGCGCACAGGGATCCGACGCATATTAGAAGACGTCAAGGGAATGAAGGTGCTGGGCGAGGCCAAAAGCGGTGAAGAAGCCGTGCAATGGTGTCGGGAACAGCACCCGGACGTCGTATTGATGGACATGAACATGCCGGGTATCGGTGGCCTGGAAGCCACCCGCAAGATATTGCGTTTCAACCCGGATATAAAAATCATCGTCCTGACCATTCATACCGAAAACCCGTTTCCCACTAAGGTCATGCAGGCGGGAGCCAGCGGTTACCTGACCAAGGGGGCCGGGCCGGAAGAAATGATTAACGCCATACGTCTGGTGCACAGTGGCCAGCGTTATATTTCGCCGGAAATTGCCCAGCGCATGGCGCTGAGTCAGTTTTCCAACGAAGAAAACCCGTTCAAGCAGTTATCCGAACGAGAGCTGCAGATCATGTTGATGATTACTCGGGGCCAGCGGGTTACCGATATATCCGAGCAGCTTAATCTGAGCCCTAAAACGGTTAACAGTTACCGTTACCGATTGTTCAGCAAACTGGATATCAACGGTGACGTGGAGCTGACCCATCTGGCAATCCGTTACGGCATGCTGGACGCAGAAAAGATTTAATGGCGTATGAGCCAGCCCTTTGATGCCAAGGCCTTTCTCAAGGCGGTAACGGATCATCCCGGCGTTTATCTGATGTTTGATGAAGCCGGGGTGATTATTTATGTCGGCAAAGCCAAAAATCTGAAAAAACGGTTGTCTTCCTATTTCCGCACTAATGTCAGCGGCGAGAAGACCCGCTCTCTGGTGCGTCAAATCTGTGATGTGCAGGTGACGGTAACTCACACCGAAACCGAAGCGCTGATCCTTGAGCACAACCTGATCAAGCAGCATCTGCCCCGTTACAACGTGCTGCTGCGTGACGACAAATCCTACCCCTACATTATCATTACCGATCACCGCCATCCGCGTATCGGCCTACATCGGGGCGCCCGCAAGAAAAAGGGCGAATACTTCGGCCCCTATCCCAACGGGGCGGCGGTGCGTGAAAGTCTGCACCTGATGCAAAAGCTGTTTCCGGTACGCCAGTGCGAAGACAGCGTCTATGCCAATCGTTCTCGTCCCTGCCTCATGTATCAGCTCAAGCGCTGTGCCGGCCCCTGTGTCAGCGGCCTGGTCAGCGACGAGGAATACGGCCATCAGCTGCAACTGGCGCGTCTGTTTCTGCAGGGCAAGAACCAGCAGGTGCTGACCGGGCTGGCGGACAGCATGGATCTGGCGAGTACAGAGCTGCGCTTTGAAGACGCGGCCCGCTTTCGGGATCAGTTGCAGGCGCTGCGCCGGGTGCAGGAACAGCAGTTTGTCAGCGGCAATGTACTGGACGATCTCGATGTGATTGGGTTGGCGGTATCCCGCAGCCAGGCCTGTGTGCAGGTGCTGTTTATTCGCCAGGGCAAGGTGCTGGGCAGCCGCAGTTATTTCCCCAAGATGCCGCCGGACACCGACGGTGAAGAAATACTGCAGAGCTTTGTGCTGCAGTTCTATCTGGCCGGCATCGGTGGCCGGGAAGCGCCGGCCGAAATACTGCTCGACCACAGCCTGCCCGACGAAGAGGTGCTGAGCGAGACCCTGAGCCAGCACTATGGCCGTCGCATCAAGCTGCGCAGCCGTACCCGCTCCGAGCGGGCGCGCTTTATCAAGCTGGCCCGCACCAATGCCGAAGCGGCGCTGGCCAGCCGCCTGGCTCACAAGAGCACCCAGCGCCAACGGTTGCTGCAGCTGGAAGAAGTGTTGTCCTGCCCGCCGATTACCCGCATGGAATGTTTCGATATCTCCCACACCATGGGTGAGAAAACCGTGGCCTCCTGCGTGGTGTTCAATCAGGAAGGGCCGCAGAAGAGCGAGTATCGTCGTTTCAACATCAACGGTATTACCCCCGGCGACGACTATGCCGCCATGGAGCAGGCCCTGAGCCGACGCTTTTATCAGGCCGATATCGACAAGTTACCCGATATCCTGTTTATCGACGGCGGCCTGGGGCAACTGGCCAAAGCCGAAGAGGTCATCGCCCGTGAGCTGGCCGACAGCCCGCGTCAGCCGCTGCTGATAGGGGTGGCCAAGGGCGTCACCCGCAAGGCCGGGCTGGAGACATTGGTGATGGGCGGCAGCCATGAAGAGCGGCACCTGCCGGCAGACATGCCGGCACTGCACCTTATTCAGCATATTCGCGATGAGTCGCACCGGTTCGCCATTACCGGCCACCGGGCGCAGCGGGGCAAGGCGCGTACCACCAGCACCCTGGAGACCATTCCCGGCGTTGGTGCCAAGCGGCGACAGTCACTGCTGAAATATCTGGGCGGTATTCAGGAAGTAAAACGGGCCAGCGTGGACGAGCTGGCCAAGGTGCCGGGCATCAGCCAGGCGCTGGCAGAAAAAATTCACGATGCGTTGCATCACTGACCCGCATCATGCACCATGTAGCGGCATGATCCACTGGCCTGAAAATAATGATAAATATACCTAATTCCCTGACTTTCTTTCGACTGCTGCTTATCCCGGTATTCATAGTGCTGTTTTATCTGCCGGTGGAAGGGGCTTACTTTTGGGCGGCGGCGGTATTTACCTTTGCCGCCGTAACCGATTGGCTTGATGGTTTTCTGGCCCGCAAGCTGGAACAGAGCACTCCCTTTGGCGCCTTTCTCGACCCGGTGGCCGACAAGGTAATGGTGGCGGCGGCCCTGGTGATCATCGTCGAAGATTACAGCAGCCCGCTGGTGACCATTCCAGCCATGATCATGATAGGGCGCGAAATTATCATCTCTGCCCTGCGCGAGTGGATGGCAGAAATTGGCCAGCGCTCCCAGGTGGCGGTGAGCTGGATTGGCAAGTGGAAAACCACCATCCAGATGCTGGCACTGATAGGCCTTATCTGGCAGCAGAGCCTGTACATGATCTGGGGCAGCTATGCGCTCTTGTATGTTGCCACCGGCCTGACCCTGTATTCGGCGTACGATTATCTTAAAGCGGCCTGGGGTGATCTGACCCGTTCCGCCTGAATCAGCACTCTCTGCCCGAGTCCGAATAGGCGAGGGCAGCAGAATGACTAAGCAAAAGCTGCGGTAAAACAGGGTTTTGCGCATAAAAAATGTGCGAACGGAACAATAAACACAGAATACAGTTGACTGAACGACGGCCATCATTAGAATGCAAAGTCATCTGAAAGACCTCTTTTAAGGCGCGTTAGCAAAGCGGTTATGCAGCGGATTGCAAATCCGTTCAGTCCGGTTCGACTCCGGAACGCGCCTCCACTTCTTCTTCAAGAAGCATCTACTGCCCGGATGGTGAAATCGGTAGACACAAGGGATTTAAAATCCCTCGCTGGTAACAGCGTGCCGGTTCAAGTCCGGCTCCGGGCACCATTATAAATCAAGCACTTAGCGACGATTTAAGCACTTTCCCCTAGATTTTCAATTGCACCAATCTGAATGAAATGGCAGCAAAGTGGCAGCACAATTTTTTTACCTCCCCCAAATTCTCTATCTGTTCACGGCCCTTTCGTGAATGAAGCAGATTGAAATTCTCTTTTTCTACGCTGTTTGGCTGAAGCCCCAGTGAGGTGTGGCCTGGACGGATATCGTGATAATGCTCCGCGTTATTCTCGTTGTATTATTTTCGCCACGTAATCCATGCCCAAGCCAGCAACGGCGGCCTTTGCCTGATTCTGGCCTGCTTTCCTTTCTTGCCGATTCCTTCATTTTTGTGCAATTCCCTTCAATTTTTGCAGATCCTCAGATCGTCCGCTGATCCCAGTGATGGCGGTGCGTAGCCGTGCTTTTTGCACACCCGCAGAATTTCCAAAATTTTAAAACACAAAGCGCGAAGGCGGGCGCGGAGGAGCGCGGTTTCCGTGGGGTGCTGGCGTGCGTGTACGGATTACGTGGTGGCTTGCTGGTGGGGGATATGGCGGTGCCAGTCAGTTGCTGGCGGCGTTGGTGGTGTGTGGCTTGATGGTGGCGAGGGTAAAGCAAGGCGGCCGCTGTGGGCCGCCTGAGTGGGGTTGGGCTGGGGTTAGCCGGTAGAGCTTTGCAGGTTGCTATTGGTGGTGCCGGCGGTGGTGAAGTTGGGAACGGGGGTGTCGAGGTAGTCGGCCTCGGGCAGTTCGAAGCGCAGCCAGGTTTCTTCGGCCAGATGCGCGCCCCTTTTCTTATCTACACTGACATTGGCTCAATAAGTAATATTAATCAGTTCAAGGAGAGAGCAATGAATATATTCAGGCTTTATAGCTTGCCTGCCATGAGCTTGCTGGCTGCGTTGGTGGTAGCCCCTGTTACAGCGGAAGAAGCCGAACCGAATACTGCCAGTCCTCCAACCCCTGCTAATCCTCCAACCCTTGCTAGTCCTCCAAATCCTGCTGAGTTCGATCAGCGGTTCGCTAAAGCCCTGGAAAACATGAACAAGATGCATGAGCAGATGGAGCAAATACAGCGGACTACCGACCCTGCAGAACGTGAAAAACTTCTGACCGAACATTGGGACTTGATGCAGTCCAACATTGATACCATGCAAGGTTTTTGGGGGCCGGGCATGATGATGGGATGGGGTAAAGACGGCACCCTTCCTGGCCGTGGGCACATGATGGATGGCCCCATGATGGGCCGGGGGCACATGGGCGGTTACTACAGGAACATGACACCCGATCAGCTCAAAGATAACCAATACATGATGAACAACTACATGGGTATGCAGCAGCAGATGATGAACCACATGCTGTGGCATCAGCAGTACCGAAACCAGCTCAATAAACCAGCAGAATAAGCGGCTTGCCAGAACCCGGTGCTCCGGCTTTGAAATGGTGTCACGCCTGGAGCTTAGACACTCGAGCACAAGGGTTTTTGCTGAGGGAACGGGAAGGGGCGCTATGTAGTGTTCAACTAATCCCGGACAGTAAATTAGACCGAGCGGAAAGAGAGCGCATTTGAATGCGTTGAGCCGGCTCGTTGGTATACAACCGCTCTTGGTGATACAAGGTCTCTTTAATCGCCGTATCGAGCGAGGGGGCGCAGTAGTAACCGCCAAAATCACCGGTCGTGAAACGCGCCCCTTCCGGATTGATATGGGTGAACGCGGCCATGGCGTCACTGGCATGAGGTGTCCTAACCAGCCAATCCTCTTTGGGCATTGCCCTGCTTGGGCAGCACCGGAATGCGACCTTTTTCTATTCGGCGCCGTACCGTGGCCTTGGTCATGCCCGAGAGTTCACAAAAGCGGTCGACACCGACCACCGCAGAGTCGAAATGGATAGCTATTTGAGTCATACTTGGCACCTATTGTGTTTATATGCTCTTGAAACGACGTGTAGTTCAATTCATTTGTTCGTTACTGAGATTGTTATCAGATCATCTGGTGTGGTCATCAGGACCATTTAAAGCGAAATAGTTACCACAGAGGCGCTAAGCGTGATCCATGGCTACCAAAGAGACTGTTTCGGGTTCTATTTCGTCCGATTTGAAGGGTTTTACGGCACGAATGGGGCAAATTCCGGGGGATGAATCGGCTCGTTCGTTTAGATGGCGGTGTGGTTTATCTGATACGGCCATCAAAAAGTACCGGGCAGGCACTTCGACGCCCCATGTTGAACGGCTTATTGCAATAGCAAATATCGCTGGTGTAGATGTGAAGTGGTTGGCAACAGGTGAAGGTAGCCCGGGCTCTGATCTCAGAGAGGAAGAATCTCAGCCCGAAGTCGTGTGGATCGACAGCTACGACGTATTTGCATCCGCAGGCAACGGTGTTCATAACGATAGGGAACACTTGGAAGCTCGTGTGCCGTTTGCCAGTACCTGGCTTGAATCTCATGATCTGCAGGGCAAGCGCCTGGCGGTGATCAAGGTGCAGGGCGACTCCATGACGCCGACGGCGTGTATGTATTGCGGCTGAACGGCGCACTGCTGGTTAAACGCCTGCAGTCCGACCTGATGGGCGGCCTCTACATCAAGAGCGACAACCCGGCCTACGACAAGATCCACATATCGCCCAGCAACAAACCCGACGACATACGCATTATTGCTATGTGGACTGGGAAGAAGATTTAAATCGGGTCAATATAGAAATGTTAAATTGCGCAAGGGAAAAATTATGCCATTTAGACAAATGATGCGGGATAGCATAAAGGTTATCAAATCAGATGGGCGAGAGTTTGATGGTTTAAAAGCTAGTGTTCAAACTAAGGGTATCTATCTTATGCGATCTGATGTTCTGATTGAACCAAATGATTTAATCCAAAGAATGATGAGCAACGGTGGAATCGAAACGTTCAAAGTTATAGATCCTGGGTTTCGTGAAGGACTGCATAGTATCCCTGCTCACTATCAGATGAAAGTTCAAAAGCTTGGGATACCAGAAGCAGAGAGGGCTATTCAAACGATTACCTATAACATTAGTGGCCCTAATGTTCGTATAAACCACCACTCTACGGATAACTCTACGAATATTGTTAACACTAGTCAGGATGTGGCTGAACATCTGGTACTACTCCGACAGGAAGTAGAGAAATTAGTCGTCGGGAGTGAGGAAAAAAACGATGCGCTCGAGGTAGTTGATGCTATCCAATCGCAGTTTGAATCAGGGGCTCCAAGTAAATCGGTTATTAAAATACTAGTATCTGCGTTACCACACGCTGGAACTCTTGCTTCTATCGGCTCCTTTTTAATTTCAGCAATAGGTAGCTAAACCAGCTTGTACAATACTTTAACTGATCTTCATTTTACTAAAAATAACTAACCCTACGAAATGATCAACATCGCCAAGCTGGTGGGCTGAAGTTTAACCACTTCTACTTACGGATTGTCTAGGTCATCATGAATTACAATGCGGGATTATAACCATGGAAAATGAACAGATTAACGAAGTTGAAGCTGAGATGGAATCTTTTTCTTTAGTTGAGTCTCATCCTATTGAACTTCGCTTATTCAGTAAGAAAACTAGTAAAACATATAATTTACTTTATGGGTCAGGTAAACAGGAACCTATTAAAGGTCAGCATAAGAATTATAGTTTTGAACTGGAAGTGGAAATATATGTAGTCAGTGTTTTTGTCGAGACTGAAGGCTACTCATCGATTGACTATGCCGAATATGGTTATACTGATGCCACAGGTGCGTACTTTGATTCTAAAGTTAGAAATAATGATGGCTCTTTCGAATTCGAAGTTAACTCATTTATAAAAAACTTTACCTTTAAGCCAAGTCGACGATATAGCGGGGATCCGAAAATCTTACGAGTAACTTTTTATGGTTACACTAAAAGTGAGTTCCGAGAAGTCTGTGATGCAATTTATGACTTTGATTCCTATAAGCTAAAAGCAGAAAAGATCCTGGAGAAGGTTAGACATAGATTGGAAGAAGTTAAAGAACAACAATCTATAGCAGAGGAAAAAATAGATAGCTATAATGAAAAGCTAGCAACGCTTGAGACTGAGTCTAGTTCTTATCTTAAAGATATTGAGTTTTTAAAAAATGATCGTGAGTCATTGAAAGATAAAATTGAAGAGTTAAGGGCTCAAGATGCATCATTATCAGCAAAACTGGAACAGTCGGGAGACTTGCTGGATAGAAAAAGGGAAGAACATAAACAGCTTAATGCTGATGTTGCTGAGAAAACGGCCAAGCTGAAAAGCTTAAGAGAAGATATTAACTTATTTCCTAGCGAAATTGGTGCCTTTGTTGAGCAGGCGGCAAAAAATATCTATGGTTATACCTTGCTTTCAATGCTTCCTATATTTGGGATGCTGCTCGTAATTTTAGCTCTTTTTTCTAATGCAGCCGATCTCACAGTTATTTATAAAGAAGAAGAAGGTGTGAGTGTTTGGACTATATTTCTTACAAGACTTCCTTACGTCATGATTGCCGTGACGATAGTGCACGCATGCTATCGTATCGCCAAAGTCTTTATTTCTGAGATTTTGAAGATAAATCAGCAAAAGCTAAATCTATCAAAGATTAGCATTATTGCTACGGATGTATCTAAAGCATCTGAGGAAGGCTTGGAGCTTGATGATGATGATCTATACCAGCTTAGAACTCAGCTTAAAATGGAATTGCTCAGAGAGCACCTCAAAGAATATATAAATGATAGTTATAAATACAAAGTGAAAAAGAATGTAGAAAAAAAAGCTGCCCATGATGAAGTTAATCCGGATTCTATCGAGGCTGATGGTGAAAGTGAAGTTAACTAAATACTGTTGCAAGGAGGGGAGATGTCAAGAAAAATAGTGATTGTCATTTCCGTGTTTTTTATTTCATTATGTGTGGTTTCACCAATAGTTATTTTGTCTTTTTACTATGAAAATATGGGTGGAATTTCAACTTCGCCTAATGATTGGGGGAATTTCGGTGCTCTAATGAGTGGCCTTTTTACATTGCTGAGTTCTGCAGTGACAGCTGCAACTTTACTTTTTTTGTATTATCAACAAAAAAAAGTAAATGAGAGGAATATTAGACTAGATATTAAAAGGGAAAAAGAAAATAAAAAACACGATGAGGTGACGGAAAGGAAATTAGCTGCACTAACATTTGAGCACTATTTGAATCATAGAAAACTTTTCATAGAAAGAATGAAAAGTATTGAAAGTGATTTCGGGAATATTTTCGAGTTTTACAACATAGAGGGAGTTTATAGTGAAATCTTTCATTACAATTCTCCTGTCAGGTGCGATCTAAAGGTTGACATTTCTCTCCAATTCTCCTCCAAATCGAGCGCTCTACATGAGCTGATTTATATATATAATAGGTTTGGTGAGTTGTTTTCGTCTGACCCTGGCTGCGACAAGGAGTTCTGCGGTGATTTTTTGCTCAATGTTAGTAATTTTGAACAAACTATCAATTTAAGATTTATAGATGACCGTAAAAATGGTGACATTATTTTTCGCGATAGAAACCTTGGTGTTAATATATATGGAATTAGAAATTACCTGATAATGGTGAAGCGTATAGTTAATTCATTGTTATTTTTTTCAGATAACAGATTGGTTGAAGATGTATCTTATAAGGTGAGTCCTAAGCATAGAGAGTGTCTTTATGATTATTTAAGGCAAGGACAAGTTAACCATAACTCTTATATTGTTCATTTTGAAAATCATGTATTCCATATGCTTCATTCTATAAGCAGGCTCATGTCCACTATTCGTCAAGATGGCTTTTTGGTATTCAGTTCTGACTATCAACAACTAAATAACTATTTTGATGATGAAAATAAAATGAACTCTATTTGCAGGGAAGGTAAAGAATTAAAGAGTTTTTATGAATCTTTATATCTGAATGTGTGTGATGCATTGAATAATGAAGAGGAAGGTGAATTTGATACTAACTTATCAATGTTGTGGCGTGAAGTTAACACGTTGGCATTTCATTTACCTTAATAATTGATAGGGATTTTAGAACGATAGCATCCTTGTATCTGTGAGCTGCTTTTGAACCAAGCGAAATTTATGCATGTATGCTCATATCTTACTGTATATAATCCCAGTTATTCGCAATAACCCGCACATGATATGGCAGTTAAAAAGTTACCCTCTGGCAAGTGGCATGCGCAGGTGTTCCCGGAAGGGCGGGAAGGGCGGGACGGTCGGCGGGTGAGTCGGCTGTTCACCACCAAAGGGGAGGCGACGGCCTTTGAACGGCACCTGTTGGCCGACGACAAGCCGTGGCTGAATGAAGCAGAAGATGAACGGCGGCACCATATCTTAACGTTATACTCCCTCGTATTTTTGACACTTCGACCTTGCCCCGATAGCACCCGGCGATGGCATCATTGCGGCACAAGATTACCCCGCCATGCAGGCATCCAGTTGTTGATATAACCGCTGCAGTTCCCGGTATACCTGCCGGGTCGTCTGCCCGGTTGGCGCTATGGCTGTAAAGTCGTGATTGTCGAGACCCAGGGCATCTTCTCTGGCCACCCGTATTCGGCTAAAACCATAGCTGGTGCCGTTACTCTGACTCAGAGCCGCCAGTTGAAAACGTATCTGGTAGCGGCTGGGCAGCAGGCCCAGTTCTCTTTTTTCTACCACCAGCACCCCTTCAGTAGTGAGCACGTCGTTACCTGTATAGCGTACTATCCCGGCTTCCTGCTCCGGAACGGATATCAGCTGATGGGCGCATGGTTCGGCATGGCTGGCGGTAAAGTGGGTGTCGGAGAAAAAAGAGAAACTCGCAATTTGGTGCGGACGGGCCTGAGTTATGGCCACGCCGGGTGTGCGGGCCGATATGTTGTCGGATCTGCTGAAGTAAGGCAGTGATGTCAGGGGCGTGCAGCCGGTCAGCAGCAGGAGGGGAAAGGCAACAAGGCATGGGTTCATCCTAAACTCCAATGGCTGTTATTTCGAATCAATCTGGTGTTGTTTTATCCTAATACAAGACTCGCGGGTACGTGAGCCGATCTCAGGCCGATATTATTTTGTTGCGACAGATTACAACGAACCCTGGCTCGGGCTATCATTGAGATATCGGTTTTTGTTCGGGTTTATGATCACTTATGCGTCTTTTACGAGGATTTACTGTGCCAGCCCTCATTTTGGGTGCTTTAGTCAATCCCACCTCGGCTGTCGCCGATAATCATCACGGCACCATAGAGAATGTCGTCGC
>JAAEZO010000038.1 GCA_018222825.1 Gammaproteobacteria bacterium | reverse complement strand
GTTGATCACAATGATATTGAGCGCATTTTTTGATATCACTATCCAGAATGAAAATGTTCATTGAGCTCCTTGTTGCCAACATGTTTATCTTCTGAAGAAACTTAATTAGATAAAATAGCCACTGTTCGGATCATTTTTCAAGTGAAAAATTTATTTATATTTTAAAAGGAAATCACAGTAACTAACATCGCAGATGCTCGGCCATGATCCCTAATGATATAATTTCATGTACTTTTATATTGTCAAATGATGACGCGATGCCGAAGTTTCGGTATCGCGTCATCATCAAGGTCAGCTAAAAAATTGTAGCAAGGGTTACATTAAGGCATTGCTTGATATGAAGTTTACTCAACAACTTTTACTCCTGTACCTTTTGCATCCATATAGCCCCAAGTGGTAAGACCTATGCCGCTTTTATAACTGACGTTAACAACAGCGTTAGCACCTATCATTTTGGCTTTCTCAATAAGAGCTTCATTAGCTTGCTCTTTAGTCGGGTCTTTGTGAAAGACAGTCAGTTTTTTGACGGAAACCTCAATTGGACCAATTTCTTCATACTTTCGGTCTTTGATATCACCTTCCGAAATAATGACCTGAGAGGTTTTATCTATTACCGATGCCGGTTGTGACTGTATATTGGAACTCGTGCGGTAGGTGGAGCACCCAGAGATAGTCGATAACCCAATGGCAAGGGCTAGAAAACCAATTTTATTAAGTTTCATTTTCTTTCTCCAGTATTAACTTGAACGCCTGTTACTTGAGGTAGGAAACGTTCATTTAGATCTTTGTTGTGCTTTTTTTGAAAAAATCATTAAGCGTAAGAATTAAATGCTTTTCCAGTAATTGACCAGCATAGTCATTGAGAGAATTAAAGCTGTCAAAGTCACCTCTCTCATGATCTACACTTTCTTGTACATTGTAAGATTCAACAAAAATTTCTTTATCACCACTGTACAGTTTGTATTTGGCGTCAAAGTCCGCAATGATGTCATACTCTGACGAAGCAAAGCCCAATGTTAGAAGGTTTTTTCCGAAGCTCTTTGCAAATTCGTGATCTGAATAAACTAGCCCCTTTTTATCATAAGCGGTTAATTCTACTACTAGTTTGAAGTCACCCTGACCATTTTCCAACCGCTTAACGGTAGGTGGAAGCTGCTGATAAATGTAGTCGGGTAATTTTCTAAGCGTGGCAGCAGAAGCTACGGAAAATTCAGCTTGCTCAAGCGGAACAAGTGGCATCTGCTCGCCACCACTGAATACCCCAGGCTTGGGCTGGCTGTACATAATTTCATAGCTGATGGATTTGTTTTCAAATGACTCGTGATAAACCTGGGTTACAGCAGGCATTTCAATATTTGCATGATTCGCACAACCACCTAAAGCGACGACCAATCCTAACACTGCTATTTTTTTCACAGTTTGCTCCTTTTAGCGGCGTTGTTTCCTAAATCAGGGAACTATCTGCTTCTCCCGTGATCCGATCTCCTGACGAACGGACTCGGGAGCAGCACGATGGGTAAGGCACGACACAACATCAGTAACTGGCGGCAGTACAATCGAGCCTTGATTAATCGCGGTTCGCTTACCTTATGGGTCGATGAACAGGCCATCGAACAGTGGCATTGCCATCAGCACCATGGCCGCCGGGGTCGCGGTTTCCAATACAGCGATAGTGCCATTGAAACGGCGCTGATGCTCAAAGCCTTCTTCGGCTTGCCGTTGCGGGCATTGGAAGGGTTTATCAACTCCATTTTTCAGCTGATGGACGTGCCGCTGACCTCACCGGGATACAGCAGTATCTGCAAACGAGCCAAGACTGTGGACGTGAAGTACCGTTTGCCGAGTAAAGGCGCGGTCACTCATCTGGTTATCGATGCCACCGGGCTGAAGGTGTTCGGTGACGGCGAATGGAAGCAGCGCAAGCATGGCAAGGGTAAGCGCCGGGTCTGGCGTAAGTTACACCTTGCGGTTGATGCGCGTACCCACGAGGTGATTGCCGCTGAAGTCAGCCTGGAAAATGTGGCTGATAACGAGGTCCTGCCGACGCTGCTCAACCCGCTTCGGCGCCGGTTGCATCAGGTCTCGGGCGATGGGGCTTACGATACTAAGGAGTGCCATCAGTTACTGCTCCGGAAAGGCAGCAAAGCGACGATTCCACCTCGCAAAAATGCCGGCTATTGGGATGAAGGACATCCAAGGAACGAGGCCGTTGCTGCGTTGAAATCAGGTCAGCTGTCCGACTGGAAAACCACGTCTGGCTACCATCAGCGGTCACTGGCGGAAACGGCGATGTCCCGATACAAGCAGTTGGTAAATCCCAAGTTGAGCTTGCGTAACTACAACGGCCAGGTCGGTGAAATCCTGGCCGGTGTTAAGGTCATGAACAAAGTAATAGGTCTTGGTATGCCTGTTCGTCAGCCGGTCAGTTAAGGGAATCAAGCCCTGTAGGGACGGGCTGTCCCGGCCCCGATTTGATCAACAACGCCCCTTTTAGGGCGTTGTTTCCTAAATCAGGGAACTATCTGCTTCTCCCGTGATCCGATCTCCTGACGAACGGACTCGGGAGCAGAACGATGGGCAAGGCACGACACAACATCAGTAACTGGCGGCAGTACAATCGAGCCTTGATTAATCGCGGTTCGCTTACCTTATGGGTCGATGAACAGGCCATCGAACAGTGGCATTGCCATCAGCACCATGGCCGCCGGGGTCGCGGTTTCCAATACAGCGATAGTGCCATTGAAACGGCGCTGATGCTCAAAGCCTTCTTCGGCTTGCCGTTGCGGGCATTGGAAGGGTTTATCAACTCCATTTTTCAGCTGATGGACGTGCCGCTGACCTCGCCGGGATACAGCAGTATCTGCAAGCGCGCCAAGACTGTGGAGGTGAAGTACCGCTTGCCGAGTAAAGGCGCGGTCACTCATCTGGTTATCGATGCCACCGGGCTGAAGGTGTTCGGTGACGGCGAATGGAAGCAGCGCAAGCATGGCAAGGGTAAGCGCCGGGTCTGGCGTAAGTTACACCTTGCGGTCGATGCGCGTACCCACGAGGTGATTGCCGCTGAAGTCAGCCTGGAAAACGTGGCGGATAACGAGGTACTGCCGACGCTGCTCAACCCACTTCGGCGCCGGTTGCACCAGGTCTCGGGCGATGGGGCTTACGATACCAAGGAGTGCCATCAGTTACTGCTCCGGAAAGGCAGCAAAGCGACGATTCCACCTCGCAAGAATGCCGGTTATTGGGATGAAGGACATCCAAGGAACGAGGCCGTTACTGCGCTGAAATCAGGTCACCTGTCCGACTGGAAAACCACGTCTGGCTACCATCAGCGGTCGCTGGCGGAAACGGCGATGTCCCGATACAAGCAGTTGGTAAATCCCAAGTTGAGCTTGCGTAACTACAACGGCCAGGTCGGTGAAATTCTGGCCGGTGTTAAGGTTATGAACAAAGTCATAGGACTGGGTATGCCTGTTCGTCAGCCGGTCAGTTAAGGGTGAAAAGCCCTTTAGGGACAGGCTGTCTCGGCTCTGATTTGATCAACAAAGCCCCCTTTTAGCGTTAACTAATGATGTTTGAATGAAACGGTGTCTTTACTTATGTATTTTCAGTTTTAACTCCTATAAATGTCGGCTGATGTGAGTTGGTGAACCTCCGATAATATTTCTTGTCTGTGAGCGGTATTATTAAGAAGCGGTTTCTTCTGTATGCCTGCACTTTGGGAAAGCACTACAGGCCCAGAACTCATTACCAATATTCCTGCCTTTTCTTGCAACTCTGACAGCCATTGAAGAAGAACATTTCGGACAAACCCGCTCACCCTTTACTGCTTCTGGCTCTAAAGTGACTTCTGTTTCTTTAACGTGATGAGTCTCACCTGTTGGTAAGAAATCAGTGATGGCTTGCTTGATGTCTGTGACTTTGTAGGTAGCTTTGGCCTTAATCTGAACCAAAGGAAAACCGGCTGAATTACATGCACCCTCCAGAAAATCATCTCTGTCTTTTCTCTTCTTGGAGTTATGGCTACTATCGTTGAGCTCTATGGCGCATATAGGTGTAAGATCATCTTTTCTGCATAGAATAAAGTCGAAGTGTTTAGCTGATATTTTATTAAATGATTTCTGCCAAATACTTCGTTGCTGACCTTTTAGCGGTGTGATCACATCAGCAACTCTAACCTTGCCAAAAACCTCAACGGTATCGTCGGTAGCCAGCTTTAGAACACCTAAAAAAGATCTCTCGGCCGAGGTAAACAGCACATCCAGTTTTTGATATTTTAATTCAGCGCTATTGTCAACTTTTTGAGGTGAGAACTTTACTATTGCGATAATGATTATTACTAATATTGAAAATGCCAGTAGCATCCAAGTCATTCTTAGATCCTTTATCTTGCTGCGCCAATACCTTTGAGTATAATTGTAAATCTATACTGCGTGATTTTTAAATGCTTAACTACTCAGTAAGATTTTAGTAAGTAAAGTGACAAGGTTTTAGGTTGCAGTTTTCGATTTTATACAGTTAATGATATATTTGGGTGATTTTCGTTTGAATAAATTATTGAGGTATTATGCGAGTTCGCTGCGACAATGCTTACAAAGCTTGGCTTCGACTTTGACAATTTCAGCGCAATTTGGGCATTTTTTCATATTTCCAGCTTCTAAAGCCTTCTGCTCTACCTTACTGTTTATTGGTGGAACCACTAATGCTATTATAAAGCCGATTAATGGAGATAATAATGTAGCGATGAGGAAAAAACCAAAACCTGACCGCCCCTTAGAGTTAGCATAAACCCCTACTAAAATAGCAAAGAAAATCCAAAGGATGAATATCATAATTTAATATTCCTTGTGTTATAAAATTTTTAATTCGGCGCATTATGTCGCGTCAATTCGAGCATTCTACTCACTAAAAATAGACGGCATAAATCTTTCATGCCTACGGCTGGGCTGCACTTGTCCGTAGCGGGCAGGCTACCGCACGCTCTTGCATGAGAACGGCCATTCCTTGTGCCGGTTTTCGACTTCGTATTGCGGTTATCCTGATGGAACTCATATGAAGCTTTCGCATTATAGGCAAATCGGGATGCATAATGGAAGTGGGTAAGAGGCAGTTATCAGTGACAAGTATCAAGAAAAAATGCAGAACAACGGCCGATATCATCAGGCGCTATCGCTGTGTGGTGGAGGGAAAAGGGTCCGTACTGCCGACCATGATATGCCATACATGGCATATCTGAGCTCACATGGATGTGCTCGTTGCGTGTCGGCGGAGCGGGCCCTTTGTCCGATGGGTGCGGGATCGCTATCTCTGCATTCACCTGCAAATTTGCGCCTACAACTGCGGGATAGTGGGTAGGTGTGCTGGTCGACTGAAGTCGACCCTACAACAGAGGGCATGGCACCGGTATCTGATGCTTACGCTAACGGTGGAGCGGGCCTTATGTCCGACTAATGCGGGGGATCGGCATGCTGATATGAGCGCTGGGTCAGACGGTGTTACAACAGAGCGTATGGCAGCGGTGTTTGATGGTTGCGCTAACGGCGGAGCAGGGCGGTCATTACAAAATGGTAATCGAGTGGCAATGAGTTTGACGGTGTCTGGCTGGCAGTATGGCTCGTATTGGCTCTCATCCTGATATGCCTGCTAAGCCAAACATCCATGGAGATAATGATGATGATAAAAACTGCTCGCCGTTCACTGCTGGCCCTGACCCTGTGTGCCGCTCCTGCCTTTGCTGCTACCGGCGGCATTGAACAAAGAGCCGATGTGTCACTGGCCCTGGCCAACCAGCTGCTGGACGCCACCATGGCGGCCTGCCACGCCGACGGCCGCACTGCGGTTGCAGCGGTGGTAGACCGTGGCGGTAATCTGGTTGCCCTGCAGCGTGACGACAACGTAGGCCCGCACAATACCCTGGCGGCCCAGCGCAAGGCCTTTACCTCGCTGTCCACCAAAACCACCTCGCGCAAGCTGTCTGAAATTGCCCGTAACAACCCCGAGTCCGAGAACCTGAATACGCTGGACGAGCTGTTGCTGCTGGGCGGCGGGGTACCACTGAAAGTGGGTGACCAGGTGATTGGCGCCATTGGCGTCGCCGGTGCCGGCGGTGCAGCCATCGATGAAGGTTGTGCCCTGCAGGCCATAGAGGAGGTGCTGCCGAAAACCCTGTAATCCCGCACCAACGCCACACCATATTGACCCGGCAGTCGCGTTTGCGGCTGCCGGGTTTTATGTGTTCGCGTTTTCTGGCTGCCACTATGCGGCTACCACTCGGGTTCTGCCGCCGGATCGTAACCCTTGTATTGTTCCGGCTTGCTGCCGGTTTCGGCAACCACAAAGGGATAGTGCCGATTCGGACGTGCTTCGCCCGGTTGCTGTGGCGATGGGGAAACCTGAAAAATCCAGTCGTCGCCAAAATCAAACCAGTAGAACAGTTTCTTGCCTGCGGGCAGGGGCAATAACGACCCTATGCTGTCATCCAGCGAGTATTCTTCACCATCAAAATGCAGGCGCTCGGCTCCGGACTCTTCGCTGGAGATAAAAAACGAATACATGTGGTCGTTATCAAAACCAACGGCGGCCTGAATGGCGTCATGTAAATCGTGCAGCGAGCTGCTTTCTTCTATCTCCAGTTCACAGCCCCAGTCTGTTTGTGCATACATGCCTGAAACGAGACGAATGGACAAGGTGATGATCATGGCGGCCTCATGGTTTATTGAAGTAGGGGTGAAACACACCGGCTGAAAAGAGTGATGTAAAAAGCCCCGCGAATGTGAGCGGCGGGGCTGGTATTACCGGACGCCGAGCCTAGGGCTGATAGGCCGGCATGGGCGCCATGATGTGCACATAGGGCGTGTCTTTCCACATTACCCAGGGGCCACCATTGGTATGGTCGGTGGGCAGATCTTGCAGCATGGCGGTATCGGGCACGAGTATCATCAGGTGCGGTAGCGGCTCGCTAATCCACTCGTTGCTGTCTGTCGGCTCGGTGGCGTAAGGGTCGGTATTACTTTCGGGAGTACCGCCCTGCAGCATGTAACCAAAGCCCATGGATGTGTTGGTGAGTGGCAGCTTGTTCATCCAGGCGTGTGCCCACGCCATCCAGGCTGCATCCAGGCACATGGGGTCGTTGCCGGAGGTGGCCGGCATATCCGGCAGGCAGGTCCAGCCGTTGTCGCCTTTGCGCAACTCCGTCATGTCGGCACCTTCTTCGGCCGGCCAGTCCATTATGGTGGCGGTGGCACTGACCGAGGGTGGGGCGGCGCTCATGGCGCTGGCTATTTTTTCTTCCGGGGTGGCGGCCAGGGTGGCACCGCAGGTTGCGGCGAACATCAGGCCCAGCGTAACACGGGGAAGAGAAACCAGGTTGTTCATGGTTTGGCTCCTTAACATGGTACAGCGGGCATTAATCAGGACGATTAATGTTCTATCCATGCAGTATTTTAGGCTTAGCAGGGCGCCGACCTTCCGTCAACGCGGCTGAAAGTGGGACGCGGGCTGCTAAACTTATCAGCGAGTCAAATCTGGCCGGCGCTTGCTTGGTCAGTGGTGCCGGGTTAGCGGTTACTCGCTTGAGGCCGGCTATTCTGTTGAGTCTGTTATTTCAAGGACACCATCATGACACTTATATCCAAGGATGCCGTTGCCGGCCTGAAAAAGGCGGTGAAGGGCCGAGTTGTGCTGCCCGAAGATGCCGATTATCACGAGGTTCGCAAGGTGTGGAACGCCACCATTGACCGTCACCCCAAAGTGATAGTGCGCTGCGCCGAGGCGGAGGATGTGCCACCGGCCCTCGATTTTGCGCGCCGGCACAAGCTGGATATCTCGGTGCGCGGTGCCGGCCACAATATTGCCGGCAATGCGGTGTGCGAGGGCGGCATCATGATCGACATGTCGACCATGACCGGGGTGCAGGTTGATGCGGCCAATAAAATAGCTCTGGTGGAGCCGGGTGCCCGGCTGAGCGATGTGGATCTGGCCACCCAGCAGCACGGGCTGGCCACGCCGCTCGGCATCAATTCCACCACCGGCGTGGCCGGTTTGACCCTGGGCGGCGGCTTTGGCTGGCTGACTCGGCAACACGGCATGACGGTAGATAATTTGCTGGCGGTCGAGCTGGTGACCGCCGAGGGAAAGTCGCTTCGGGCCAGCGAGCAGGAAAACAGTGATCTGTTTTGGGCGGTGCGCGGGGCGGGCGGTAATTTCGGCATCGTTACCCGTTTTGAATACCGGCTGCATGCGGTGGGGCCGGAAATCACCGCCGGGCTGCTGGTGTTTCCCATGGCGCAGGCAACCCAGGTATTGCAGCAATACCGTGATTACATGAACGGTGCACCCGAACGGCTCAATGTGTGGGTGGTGATGCGCAAGGCGCCGCCGTTGCCGTTTTTGCCCGAGCCGATACATGGGCAGGAAGTGGTGGTGCTGGCCATCTTTTACGCCGGGCCGCTGGCCGAGGCCGAGCCGCTGATAGCGCCGCTGCGAGACTTTGGTACAGCCCACGGCGAACATATTGGCGAGCAGCCTTATGTGCAGTGGCAGCAGGCGTTTGATCCGCTGTTGACGCCGGGGGCCAGAAATTACTGGAAATCCCACAATTTTACCGAGCTGTGCGATGAGGCGCTGGATACCCTGGTCAGCTACGCACAACGGCTACCCGACCCCCAGTGCGAAATTTTCATCGGCATGATCGGGGGCGCCGCCAATCGGGTGCCGGCCCATGCCATGGCCTATGGGCACCGAGATGCCCGCTTTGTGATGAACGTGCATGCCCGCTGGGATGACGCCGCGCAAGACGCCGCTTGTATCGGCTGGGCGCGCGAGTTTTTCAAGGCCTCGGCGCCCTATGCTTCTGCCGGTGTTTACATCAACTTCATGACCGAAGAAGAAGGTGAGCGAGTCAAAGCGGCCTATGGCGACAATTATGCGCGGCTGGTGCAGCTGAAGCGCCAGTATGATCCCGACAACCTGTTTCACCTGAATCAGAATATTGCCCCCTGAACGGGTGTTCGCGGTGGTTGCTCTGCTTGTGAAAGTGCCGCCGGTGTGATGCCGGTGGCACATTTACAACCAATTAAAACTTGCAGTGTTCTGGCTGATAATGATGCAATCTGTCACCATAATGACCGGTTACAAGGATGTAGGGCATGCTGATGTCATTGCGTGATAAAGGGAAGTGGGCGGTTTTGCTGCTGGGCCTGTGGTTACCCTCTTGGGGCGCCAATGCGGGTACTCTGCAACAGGCCCTGCAACATGGTGATATTCGCTGTGGCGTGTTTCCGGACGATCCCGGGCGCAGCGCCATCGACAACGAAGGGATCTGGCGCGGTTTCTATGTGGACTTTTGCCGGGCGACCGCGGCGGCCCTGTTCGGGAATGCCGAGCGGGTGCAGTACATAGAGGTAGACGCCACCACCCGCTTTACCAGCCTGCAGCAGCGCCAGGCCGATGTCGTGATGTACAGCTCCACCTGGACACTTGGCCGCGAGCATCGCTACCAGGTGGAGTTTCCGGCCATTTACCTGTTTGACGGTCAGGGCCTGATGGTCCGCGAGCAGGCCGATATTCACGCGTTGGCCGATCTGGCGGGCAAAACCGTCTGTGTGACCGAAAACACCACCACCCACCGCAATCTGGTCAACCTGCTGGCGCGCGAACGGCTCGATGCCCGTATTCTGTTTTCCAACGGCGACAGCTTCTTTCGCGGCCATTGCGATGCCTACAGTGCCGATCGCATCAATCTGGCCATCAATCGCGCTCACCGCGCCGACAATCCCGCCCGCTACCGCATTCTGCCGCTGACCTTCACTCGAGAGCCTATCGGCCCCATGGTCAGAAACGATGACGCCCAATGGGCGCGGGTGATCCGCGCCGTGGTGCAGGCGCTGATCCTGGCCGATGAAAAGGGCATCACGCAGGCTGAGGTGGCGGCCCTGCGCGGCAACAGCCGGGATGCAGAGGTACGTAACCTGCTTGGCGACAGCGGTGACCTTGGCCAACAACTGGGATTACCGGCCGACTGGGCCTATCAGGCCATTCGCAGCGTCGGCAATTACAGCGAAATCTATCGGCGGCATTATGGTCCCGACACCGCCATTAACATCGATCCCGGCCTCAACCAGCCCTGGTCGCGGGGCGGTCTGCTGTTTGCGCCGCTGTTTCAGTGAAGGAGCCCACGGTCTTGCTGCCCGTTTCTCGCCGCCGCCAACTCCGTTACAGCATTGGCAGCAAGCTGACCCTGATTATCGGTGCCGTGTTTGGCCTCTATTTGCTGTCGGTGACGGTGATCGGTTATGTCATGTACAGCCAGTATCGCGGTTTCAGCACCCTGGCCAGCAGTCATTTTGACCGCGCCATGATCGCCGCCGAGCTGACCCGGGATGCGGAAACCATTGCCGCCGAAGTGTTCGAGATGCTGGTAAGCAGCGAACGCTCCACCAGTGCCGGTAATAGTCGCGCCGAAAATCTGGCCAGTATTTACCAGGCCACCCGCCAGCGCCTGGATGCGGTTGATACCACTGACGTGGTGGATGCCGCAACCCGTTCCGAGCTGGATCGTTGGCAACAGCCCTTTTTCAGCAGTCTGGAGCGGCTGGATGCTCGACTGGCTGCCGAGCAGTCGTTGCAGGCCGCCAATCTGAATCGCATCGATGAACTGTTTCTGTTGCTGCAGCAACTGCCGTCGGTGGGAGCGACGTCTGCGTTGCCGGTGGCAGATCAGCGCTTTGTTGCTCACGCCCTGGCGGCACTGAGTTATGCCGCCGCCGCCCTCAGTGCCGAGCGGCCGGGGCAAATTGCTCGTCTGCAAGGCTCTTGCCAGCAACAGTTGCAACAGCTGGCAGCCCTGCCGATGGCCTCGAAAGGGTTTATCGAACTGCGGGAACGACTGAACAGCACCCTGCCGACCATCTTCACCAGCCGAAGACCCCTGCTTCAGCACGAGCGCGCCACCCTGGCCACGGCCAGGCAAACCCGGGTGCTGGCCCAGAAGCTGACCAGCGCCACCTTTAATTATCATCTGCAGTTAAAGGCCGCCGCGCAGCAGGCGATTACCGTTCACCAGCGCATGATTCGGCGTTCGCTGTTCGGCCTGCTGCTGGCCTCGCTGGCGCTGATCACCATTACCGTGGGGGCCGTTATCTATGTCCGTCGTGCGGTGGTGTTGCGAATCAATCGACTCAGTGCCGCCATGCACGCCCATCAGCTGGGGCATGATGAGCCCATTCCCTGTGACGGTCATGACGAAATCAGCCTGATGGGCTCGACCTTTGCGGTGTTTGTCGAGGCGCGCCGGCAGGCGGAGCAACAGCTGGAACAGGCCAACAAGCACCTGCAGCAGATGAATGACGAACTGCACCGGCTGAGCGAGATAGACGAACTGACCCGAATAGCCAACCGACGGCGTTTTGATCAGCATATGACGTCGGTGTGGCGACGCGCGCAGCGAGAGCAAAGCGCGATTGGCCTGATCATGGCGGATATCGACTTCTTCAAGCGATTCAATGATGAATATGGCCACCAGGCCGGCGATGAATGTTTGCATCGGGTGGCGCAGGCTCTGGCCGGCGAACTGCACCGGGAAGGGGACATGGTGGCCCGTTACGGCGGCGAGGAGTTTATTTTGTTGCTGCCGGGGCTGAATCTGGTGCAGACCGAACAGCTGGCTCAACACCTGTTGCAGGCGGTGCGGCGTTTGCAGATCCCCAATGCACAGGCCGATTGCCATATGGTGACCATTAGTCTGGGGGTGGCGTCGGTGGTGCCCACCACGCAGAATCGCGTTGAGTCATTGATCAGCCGTGCCGATCAGGCCCTGTACGCAGCCAAGCACCGGGGGCGGGATCAGTTTTGCTCGGCAGTAACCGATGAGCTCAAGTTAATGGCCGACGGCTAGCGTCGGTTGATGAATCCCGCCCCGAACGGGGCGGGAGACCGCGGTTATGCGGTTTGAATCTGCAGGCGAGCGCGTTGCAGTCGTGACAGCAAGATCACCAGCACCAGCTGGGTGGCGATGGCGGCCAGCAGAACCAGCGGGCTTTCTACCCAGCCGGCCACCACAAAGCCTGCCAGTGCGATGCCGCCGTTGAGCAGGGCGTAGGGCAGCTGGGTGCGGAAGTGTTCAAATTGATCGCAGCCCGAACCGGTAGACGACAGTATGGTGGTTTCCGAAATCGGCGAGCAGTGATCGCCGAACAAACCGCCCGACAGCACGGCGCCGATGCAGGCATACAGCGGAGCGTCGATGGCCACGGCGGTGGGGATCACCAACGGCATCATGATGGCAAAGGTGCCCCAGGACGAGCCGGTGGCAAAGGAGATCACTGCCGACAGCAAGAAGGCCACCGCCGGTACCAGCCAGGCAGGAAAACCGGCCTGAGCCCGTTCGGCGATGTAGGCGGCGGCGCCCAGATCCTTGCCCACGCTGCTCAGGGTCCAGGCCAGGATCAGCACGATGGCAACCTGCATCATGTTGCCCATGCCCTTGAGGTAAACGGCAATGCCGTCGGTCACTCGGCGCACGCCGTAGCAGGCCATCAGGGTGATCAGAGTCATGGCCGCCATGAAATAGGCGGTAGAAAGTGCCGCACGAAACACAGATCCCGATACCTTCTCGAACGGAAAGCCCAACGGCCCCAGCATGGCAGCCAGTACCCCAGCCATCACCAACAGCGGTGCCCACACAAAAGAGGCCCGGGCGTTGTCGTGGCTGAACAGGGTTTGCTGCTCTTGCGGGCCGGCGGCAATTTCACCCCGCTCGGCGGCACGCTCTGCCTCGGCCATGGGGCCGAAATCCAGCTTCTTGAAGGCGATCAGCGGCACTATGGCCACCGCCAGCACGGCGTAGAACTGGAACGGAATAGCCGCAATAAAGGCTTCCCAGTCGGTCAGCGGCAGCGCAAGGGCGGTAAATTCCTTTTGCAGCAGACCCATGATGTACACGCCCCAGCCGATAAAGGGCACCAGAATCGCCACCGGCGAGGCGGTGGAGTCGATGATGAAGGCCAGCTTCTGGCGCGACAGCTTGAGCTTGTCGAACAACGGCCGAAAGACCGGACCGACGATCAGCGGCGTGCCGAGATCGGAAAAGAAGATGACGATGCCGCCCAGCCAGGCCGCCACCTGGGCCCGGCACTTGGTGCTGACCCAGTGGGTAACCTTGCGGGCAAAGGCCTGGCCGCCACCGGACTGCTCCATCAGCGCCACAAAGCCGCCGATAAACACCAGCAACACCAGCACGCCGGCGTTATAGCTGTCGGTCAGCTGGCCGACCAGGTGGTCTTTGACCAGAATGCCGAAGTTGTCGAGCGGATGCAGCCAGTCGTTGAGCATCACCACGCCACTGGCGACACCGGCAAACAGGCCAATCACCACGTTGCGGGTGCCGAGCGACAGCAGCAGGGTGATAGCGATAGGGATCAGCGAGCTGATATGGGGTTGTTCCATTACCGGTTCCTTCCTGAACAGTATCGACGCCGGTGGGGCAGGCCCGGCAGGCGAAGATGAATAAGCAGATGAAGCGCGGGACTTTAAAGAAGGTTGGCCGCTGCTGCAACCGGATAATGAGGTTTTAATAGTGAAATATGCACGATGGGTGACATTTTAATCTTGGCAAGTGCCTTTTTACCGGTTTAAATTAATCAAATGAGTCCTCTTTAAGCATTTTTATTCATTAGGCGCTGTGCGCGGGGACGACGTCTTGGTGGGGAATGGCCGAGCAGCGACGGCACCGATCATGTAAAGCGAAAGTTATGTAATTTTTTGAATATATATTTTTTAAAAGTGGCTAAAAACTCATTCATTACCAATACCCCTGGCTGTGATATAACAGTTACATCTAAAACCCCTGTCGGAATTCACTCGTTGGACAATATAGAGCACCTTTTTCTGCTGACCGGAGCCTTGCTGTGTTTAAGCGTGCTGGCGACCCTGTTGTCGGCGCGTTCCGGCATCCCCATTCTGCTTATTTTCCTGCTAATTGGCATGCTCGCCGGTGAAAGCGGGCCCGGTGGCATCGAATTTGAAAGCTATTCGGTGGCCTATATGGTCGGCAACCTGGCGCTGGCCATCATTCTGCTGGACGGCGGCATGCGTACCCGCATGGAAACCTTTCGGGTGGGGCTGAGGCCGGCGCTGAGCCTTGCCACCCTGGGAGTGGTGATCACCAGCGGCATTACCGGGCTGCTGGCGGTGTACATTCTTGACCTGAGCTGGATGCACGGCTTGCTGCTGGGCTCCATTGTCGGCTCGACCGATGCGGCGGCCGTGTTTTCGCTGCTCAGCGGCAAGGGCATGCACCTTAACCAGCGGGTGGGAGCCTCGCTTGAAATCGAGTCGGGCACCAACGATCCGATGGCGATTTTTCTGACCCTGACCCTGATTGGGCTGATTACCGGCGAGATGCATGGCGCCGGCGATACCCTGCTGTTTTTGCTGACCCAGTTCGGCATCGGCGCCATCGCCGGGGTGTTGGGCGGGATCTTGCTGGTGCAACTGATCAAGCGGGTAGGGCTGGCCTCGGGTCTGTATCCCATTTTGGTGACCGGTTTTGGTCTGGCCCTGTTTGCATTGACGGCGCTGCTGGCGGGCAGCGGCTTTTTGGCGGTGTATTTGGCAGGGCTGGTGGTGGGCAACGCCCGCCTGCGCCATATGGAGTCTATTTTGCCGGTGTTCGATGGTCTGGCCTGGTTGAGTCAGATTGGCCTGTTCCTGGTGCTGGGCCTGCTGATTTCGCCGGCAGACATGTGGGCGATGGCGCTGCCCGCCAGCCTGATTGCGCTGGCGTTGATTTTTATTGCCCGGCCGCTGGCGGTGCTGGTGGCGTTGGTGCCGTTCTTTGGTTTCAATACGCGTGAACTCGGCTTTATCTCCTGGGTGGGATTGCGCGGCGCCGTGCCCATAGTGCTGGCTATTTTTCCGTTGATGGCCGGCATACCGGAAGGAGACATGATCTTCAATGTGGCATTTTTCGTGGTGCTGATCTCCTTGCTGGTGCAGGGATCTACCCTGCCGCAGATGGCCCGCCTGCTGCAGGTGGAAGTGCCGCCCGAGCCGGCGCCCCGGCGCCGCTCCATGCTGGGAATTTTTGAGGAAGACGACTTCGAGATGTTTCTGTATACCGTCAGCAGCGAGTCGATAGACGGTGTAGTCGTGCGCCAGTTGACCTTTCCGCCCCATTGCCGGGTGGCGGCGGTGTTTCGGGGCGAAAATCTGCTGCCGGCCTCGGGCAGTACCCGGCTGGCGCTGAACGATGTGCTCTGTGTGATCGGTCGCAGCAATCATCTCAAGACCCTGAACAACATGTTTGGCGGCGATCTGGATGCGGCGCGCAGCAAGGCGCGGGCCTTCTTCGGCGATTTCATTCTGGATGCAAATGCACGCATGGGGGATGTGGCGTTGATGTACGGCGTGGACGTGGACGAAAGCGAAGTCGATTTGAATCTGGGTGAGTTCATGCTGGCGCACAGCAACGGCCACCCGGTGGTGGGGGATCACTTTGTGCGTTACGACATGGTGTGGACCGTGGCCGATGTAGATGGCGACCAGGTGCTCAAGGTGGGCTTGCGCGAGCATGAAATAGACAATGTCTGAGGTGGTGGCAGACACGCTTGCCAGGCTTTACGGCGATGGCGGCAAAAAGCGTACCTCGCTCGGCCAACGCCGCGCCTGGCGGTGATCTGAACAGCTGTTAGTGTGCTGCTGAGGCTGCCGTATACGAGACGGGCGCAAGCGTGAGGCGGGCGCTCTGATCTGCTGCCTCGGGAGTCGGGTATCGGCTGGGTATGCCGGTGGCTTCAAGGTCATCAAACCCGCCTTTGGCGCTTACCTGTCGATAACCGAGTATCTGCAGCGCTTCGCTGGCCTGCTGCGCCCGGTTGCCGCCTCTGTCATACAGATTCAGTGGCGTGTTCTTGTCCGGGTAACGGGTGCTCACGCCGCGGGCAATGCGGGTATGGGGAATATGAATGGCATCTGCCAGGTGTTGTTGGGCGTATTCTTCGGGGCTGCTCACATCTATCCATACCGGCTCGGCAGCCATCAGCGGCAACGCCAGGCTCAGCAACAGGCTCGGCAAGAGTGCGGCGATTCGGTTATTCATGAGTGACGATACCTCTGTTTTGATCACCTTAAGTGTAAAACAGAAGCGGTTGCAGCATGCAGGCGGAAAGGGGGCCAGCCGACAGAACCCGGCACAGCAATACAGAAATGTTTATTATCTGTCATCTCCGCGAAGGCGGAGATCCATGGTCTAGAGCACTGGATTCCCGCCTGCGCGGGAATGACGGCAAAGAGTCGCGGGAGTGATAACAGCAGACCCGGGAGCCAAGTATGCAAACTAAAAATCCCCCGCCAGAGCGGGGGATGGGCAATCAGGACAGCAGGTAAGACAGAATTTCTACGACCTGCTCCGGGTGGCGGCAGGTGGCTTTGGCGGCTTCGTCCACTTCTTTCAGCGGGTGGTCGTGCTCGGCATCGTGCAGGGTGATGATGGGCTTGCCGGACGCAACGGCAAAACCGGCGTCAAAGGCGGCATTCCACTGCTTGTATTTGGGTCCGAAACGAACCACTACCACATCGGCCTGCTTGATGTGGGTCGAGGTGCGAATGCTGTTGATGCCGGAGGCCTTGCGGTCACGCCAGAAGTTATCTTCTTCGGTGCCCAGAATGTTCACACCGACCATGTCGCTGGCGTCGTGATCGGTCACTGCCGAGTTGAACTCGATGGCCAGGCCCTGGGCCTTGGCACCCTCGATAATACGCTCACGCCAGTCGCTGTGGATTTCGCCGGACAGATACACGTTCCAGATTTTCTGACTCATTATGTATTCCTTTTTGTTCACAAAGGTAATTTAAATAAAATACAGTTGTTAAAGGTTAACGCATTTTTACGCTAAAATCAGCCCTCGGGTGATGCCGGCGCCATCAGCTTGAGCAATTTTCCGTTGCGTTCATCGGTGAGTACATAGATGCCCCCGTCGCGGGCCTGTAGCAGGGTGCGAATTCGAAAGCCCGGCTCCTCCAGCAGGTGTTGCTCTTCGGTGACCTGTTCGCCGTTCAGCGTCAGTCGCACCAGCTTGCGGCCCTTGAGGGCGCCGATGAAGAGCGAGTCTTGCCACTGGGGAAACTGGCTCCCGGTATAGAACAGCATGCCGGACGGGGCGATAGAAGGCACCCAGACCCATATTGGATCTTCCATCTGTGGATGGTGACTGCCCTGGCCGATGGCGCCGCCGCTGTATTCCCGGCCGAAGGTGACTACCGGCCAGCCGTAGTTGGCGCCGGGCTTGATAATGTTGACCTCATCGCCTCCGCGTGGGCCATGTTCGTGTGCCCAGAGCACGCCGCTTCGAGGATGAATGGCGGCACCCTGTATGTTGCGATGGCCATAGCTCCAGATGGCGGGCAGGGCGTAGGGCCGATCGACGAAGGGGTTGTCTTTGGGCACTCGGCCGTCGTCGTGCAGGCGGATGATTTTGCCCAGATGATTGTCGAGCTGCTGGGCCATGTCCCGCGAGTGGTAACGCTCGCCGGTGGTAATGAACAGGTAGTCTTGGGGGTCAAAGGCCAGGCGCGAGCCAAAATGGGCGCTGCCCGTGGTTTTGGGGTATTGCTCGAAGAGGATCTGGGTGTCGATCAAGCGGTTGCCGGTCAATTTGGCTCTGGCCACGGCGGTGGCGGCGCCTCCCGGGCCGGGCTGGCTGTAACTGAAATACAGCCACAGGTTATCGGTAAAGTCGGGGTGCAGCGCCAAATCGAGTAAGCCACCCTGGCCGCCCCCGGCGATGTCGGGCAGGCCCTCGATGGGGGTACGGCTGCCGTCGGCGTTCAGGCGCAGCAAACGGCCTCGGCGCTCGCCGACCAGCAGCTCGCCATTGGGCAGCTCAACCAGCCCCCAGGGGTGGTTCAGTTCGTCGGCCAGGGTTTCGATGCGGTATTCGGCGGCGGTCAGTGGCGTGGCCAGCAGACTCAGTAACAGCAGTAGCGTGCGCATATGGTTCTCCCCTTTGATGACGGAGTAACTATAGCGGGCGTGCGGTGAGGGGGAGAAGGGCACTCCGGCCAACAGGCCAGAGTGCCCGGCTGGTGTCTTACTCGAAGTAAGAGCAGCAGTAATCCACCAGGCTGTGGATCTTGAGCTTGAAGATGGCGTTGGCGGGCACGTTGAAGGATTCGCCGCCCTTGATGGTCTGCCAGCTGTCGCTGCCCGGCAGTTGCACTTCCAGCTCGCCGTCGAGAATTTCCATCAGCTCGGCGGCAGCGGTGTCGAAGGTGTACTCGCCCGGCAACATGATGCCCAGTGTCTTGCGGCTGCCATCGGCAAACTTGACCACCCGGCTGGTGACTTTGCCGCCGTCGTAGACATTGGCTTTCTTGATGACGGTGACGTTGTCGAATTGAGTCATGATACTTCCTGTAACGATGAAAAAAACGGGGCCATGGTTATAGCACAAGGCCGGTGCTTTGAAACCGATTTTTTGCCGGTGGAAAGACAGTTCAGGGTTGTCGGGTCCAGTGTCTGTCCGATAATGTGACAAGGCGTTACCGTATCGCCATACCAACAATAAAAAACAGATATCAATCAGGGAAGGCTATGGAAACATTAACAGAGGTGGTGAGTAAAACCCCGCTATTGACCGGCAGCTCGGTCGAGCAAAAGCGGGAAGAAATTCGGCGTTACTTTCATCAGACTTATACCTTGTACGAGAGCCTGTTCGATTGCATCAACAGCGACGAAGCCTACTACCTGCGGGCTGAGCCTCTGCGTCACCCGCTGATCTTCTATTTTGGTCATACCGCGGTGTTTTTCATCAACAAGCTGCTGTTGGGTAAGTATCAGGATGGCCGGTTAAACGAGCGACTGGAGTCGATGTTTGCCATCGGCGTGGACGAAATGTCCTGGGACGATTTGAACAGCGCCCATTATGACTGGCCCACGGTAGACGAGACCCGAGCCTACCGCGCTCGAGTACGAGAAGTGGTCGACCGGCTGATCAGCGACATGCCGCTGACCCTGCCCATTACCCAGGATTCACCGGCCTGGATAGTGCTGATGGGCATAGAGCATGAACGCATTCACCTCGAGACCTCGTCGGTGATCATGCGCATGTTGCCGCTGTCATACCTGGATGCGCATCCGTTGTGGGCCGCATGTCACGAGTCGGGCCCGGCGCCGCAAAACAGTTTGCTATCGGTGGCGGGCGACACCCTGACTCTCGGCAAGCCGGCGGCGGCGGCCACCTATGGCTGGGACAACGAATACGGCCGCAAGACCGTCGCGGTACCCTCGTTCAGAGTGGCGAAACACCTGGTCTCCAACGGCGAATTTCTGGCCTTTGTGAGCGCGGGTGGTTATGGCGAGGCCCGGTTCTGGACCGAAGAAGGACAACGCTGGTTGAGCTATACCGGGGCCACCATGCCGCGCTTCTGGATGCACCGCAACGGCGAATATATGCAGCGTAACCTGCTGCAGGAAATGCCGTTGCCGCTGGACTGGCCGGTAGAGGTTAATTACCTGGAGGCCAAGGCCTTCTGTAACTGGAAAGCCGAGCAGAGCGGCACTCACATACGGCTGCCGACCGAGGCGGAATGGACCCTGTTGCGCAACCGGCTGGAGGCGGATCAGCCCGACTGGGCAACGGCCCCCGGTAATATCAACCTGGAGCACTTTGCCTCGTCCTGCCCGGTGAACCGCTTCGAACATCAGGGCCTGTTCGATGTGGTGGGCAACGTCTGGCAGTGGACCGAAACGCCGATAGACGGCTTTCCCGGCTTTGAAGTGCATCCGCTCTATGACGACTTTTCTACCCCGACCTTCGACGGCCGCCATAACCTGTTCAAGGGCGGATCCTGGATCTCGACCGGCAACGAGGCGACCCGTTATTCCCGCTATGCTTTTCGTCGGCATTTCTTTCAGCATGCGGGCTTTAGATACATTGAATCCGATCATGCAGAGGTACCCGTGGAACCTGTAAATACCTATGAAACCGACGCTTTAGTGGCCCAGTACCTAGAGTTTCACTATGGCGATCACTATTTCAATGTGCCCAACTATCCGGTGGCCTGTGTACAGGCGCTGATGGCGCTGGCGCCGAATCTGAACCGGGGCAAGGCGCTGGATCTGGGCTGCTCGGTGGGCCGTGCCAGTTTTGAGCTGGCCCGTCATTTCGAGCAGGTGGATGGCATCGACTTTTCTGCCCGTTTCATTCAGCACGGCTTTCAGCTCAAGGAAAGCGGCCAGACCCGTTTTGCCATTCCTACCGAAGGGGAGCTGGTGGAGTTCAAGGAAACCAGCCTCGAGGAGCTGGGTTATGCCGGGCTGGCTGACAAGATTGATTTTGTGCAGGGCGATGCCTGTAACCTCAAGCCGCGCTTTACCGGTTATGATCTGATCTTCTGTGGCAACCTCATCGACCGGCTCTACGATCCGGCGCTGTTTTTGACCCAGGTACACGAACGGCTGAACGCCGGTGGTTATCTGGTGCTGACGTCACCTTACACCTGGCTGGAAGACTATACCCCCAAGGCCAAGTGGCTGGGCGGGATCAAGGTCAACGGCGAGAATTTCACCACCCTGGATGGCCTGAAGGCCGCGTTGCAGGAACGTTTCGAGCTGGTGGGGCAACAGGATATTCCCTTCGTGATCCGCGAAACCCGCCGCAAGTTTCAGCACACCCTGGCCGAAATGACGGTGTGGCAACTGAAATAACCTGACCGGCCTGTCATCAGATAAAGCCGCCGCATTTGCCGGCGGCTTTTTTTATTGTCATTCCCGAGAGTTTTATCGTCATTCCCGCGAAGGTGGGAATCCAGTGCCCTATACCATGAATCTTCGCCTTCGCGGAGATGACGGCATCCAAAACAAGGCCTTGAGCACTTCTCTTGTCATTCACTCGCAGGCGGGAACCCAGTGCCCTATGCCGCGGATCTCCGCCTTCGCAGAGATGACGGTATTCAAAACAAGGCCTTGAGCGTTTTTCTCGTCATTCCCGCGCAGGCGGGAATCCAGTGTCCCATGCCGTGGATCTTCATTGCGCGAAGATGACCAAGCCACCCTCACCGGCATTCAGCCACAAAAAAGCCGGTCTTGCGACCGGCTTTTCAGGGAGTTATACCCGAGTGCTATGGATTTTCATCCTTGCCATTCGGCTTACCCTTTCAGTTACTTGCTTCCATCTTCATGTTGCCATTACAGGGCGCGCTATCGGTCTCACCGTTCATTTCACGTTCGATCTGTTCACGCTCACGCGCTTCGTCTTTCAGTGATTTCTTGGGCAGAACCATGTTCAGTACAAAGGCAACGGTGGCAGCCACGATAACCGGTGAGCCGATCAGCATGCGTGCAGTGTCGGGCAGCAGGGCAATGGCTTCGGGTACGGTGTTGATACCCATGGCCAGCGCCACGGCCAGTGCGGCGATGGTGATGTTGCGAGAAGACAGTTCGTCTTTAACCAGCAACTGAATACCGGTCATGGTGATCATGCCGAACACGATGATGGTGGCACCACCCAGTACCGGGTAGGGAATGGTGGTCATGGCGGCGCCAAACTTGGGCAGCAGACCGGCCAGAATCAGGAACA
>JAAEZO010000037.1 GCA_018222825.1 Gammaproteobacteria bacterium | reverse complement strand
CAGATGTATAAGGATAGGTAAACGGAGCGCAGAGTAGGGAGGCTGCGGCATAAAATCAACGAGCGCGGTTGTCGCATATTCATGATTCAACCCTATATCAAGGTGGTTACTGCTCGCTAAGTGGTGATATTAATCAAATTTATACTGTTAATGCAGTGTTATGTTTCAAGTATTCATTCAATAATGGTTCATCTGTGTTTTTTGCATTTTGAGTATAATCGTCGACAAGAGCACATTCTGGTAGCAGTGAGTTCTGTTTGCTATTTATGCGCGCAATGTCGTCGTGATGGCGCTATAGCTAGGTGTGTGGAGCTTTCGCTGCATAAAAAACCTGATTTTTGACTGTTTATTTTTATGTGGTGTTTTTTATGGCAATGACGCTGACCCGGCTCGAACAGGCTCTGTTAAGGCAATGATCGCGCAATGTTTAATCGTTTCTCTCGGCCGTTAACCTATTACAAAAACTAATGCCGTGATCGAATAAAAGTGGGTTGAGCCGGGATCGGCGGCTCACTATCCTGTGCCCGACATCAGCTCAGGAGGCGCATCATGAACACCGCAACTTATCAAACTCAAGACCTGCCACACGCAAGCAAAACCACGACTCAATCCGGCTTGCTGGCTACACTCGGCCTGTGGCTGCAACGTACCCGTACCCGCCGCCAGTTATCCGAGCTGCCGGCCTATTTGCTGAAAGACATTGGTTTGAATGAATCCGATCGTTATCAGGAGATCAGCAAGCCGTTCTGGCAACAATAAATCGGCAAGGATGCGCCTCAAAAAAAGCCGCTGAAGTTCAGCGGCTTTTTTGTATTTACAGTTTGTATGTTTACAGCATGGGTAAGGCTCAGGCGAAGACGAAGAAATATACCGCCAGCATGCTGATACAGACCAGGTTGAGCACAAAACCCGCTCTCATCATGTCTTTCTGCCGAATGTAACCGGAGCCGAACACGATGGCGTTGGGTGGGGTAGCCACCGGCAGCATGAAGGCGCAGGAGGCGGATACCGCAATGACCGAGGCCACCATCACCGGGGTTAGTCCCAGGCCTTCGGCTACCGCCACAAATACCGGAATCAACAGTGCCGCACTGGCGGTATTGGATGCCAGCTCGGTCAGGAACACCACGAAGGCGGTAATGACCAGCAGGATCACGAAGGGACTGGCATGACCCAGCATGTCGGCCAGGTGGTGAGCCAGAAACTCGCTGGTGCCGGTGGCTTTGAGTACATGGCTCAGGGTCAGACCACCACCAAACAGCAGCAATACGCCCCAGTCGGTGTGCTTTTCAATGTGCTTCCATTCCGCCACTCGGGTAATGCCGATCAGGGCGATGGCCAACAGCGCGACTATGGTGTCGAATGAACTCAGACCACCGAGGGCCTTGGATACGGGGCCGGAAAAAATCCACAGCAACACAGTGATGCAAAAAATGGCCAGGGTCATTTTGCGCTTGCCGGTCCAGCTGATGTGCTCTTCGGGCAGTACGATGCGTTCGGACAGTTTGGGACGGAACAACAGATAAAGTACCAGAATGGCGACCGGCAGCAGCAGCAGGGTAATGGGCAGACCCAGGGCCATCCATTCGCTGAAGCTCAGTCCTACCTGGGCGGCGGCAATGGCGTTGGGCGGGCTGCCGACCAGGGTGGCGATACCACCGATGCTGGCGCTGTAGGCCACACCCAGCAGCACGAAGATATAGGTACTGCGATAACGCTCGCCATCCAGACAGCTCAACAGACCCAGCGCCAGTGGCAGCATCATGACGGTGGTGGCGGTGTTGCTGATCCACATCGACAGAAAGGCGGCGGTGGCAAACAGCAGGAACACGGCGGTACCGAGCCGACCCTTGGCCAGCCGCAGGATTCGGCTGGCAATCAGCCGATCAAGCTGCTGACTGTGCATGGCGGCGGCCAGTGCAAAACCACCCAGAAACAGAAAAATGATGGAGTTGGAGAAGTTGCCGAGCGCCTCTTTGGTATCCAGCACGCCCAGCAGGGCAGCCAATAGCGGCACCAGCAAGGCGGTAATGGTAATATGGATCGCCTCGGTCAGCCAGAGCACCGCAATAAAGACCAGCAGGCTGAGTCCCTTGGTCACGCCGGGATCAAACGGTAGTGTATTGAGTAAAAGCAAGAACAGGAGCAGGTTGGCGCTTAGAATGCCCCACTTGGCCCTGATGTTTACACCTTGTTGTGGATTCTCATCGGACATGTTTTTTTCTCGTTATGTTGTTGTTTTGGTTCAACTTGTGAGTATATCACCAGACTATGGGTACAAAAGATGATGGCGGTTGCAAAACGACGCATTTTACCGATCCCACGCTGGACGATACTGGTTTGTCTATTCGTGTTGTCCTTGCTGTTTATAGCTTATGGTAGCAATCAATATCGGCAGTATCGTTACTATCAGGTGTTGCAACAGCAGACCGAGCCGGTACTGAAGGCACTGAACCAGCAGCAGAGCCGGGCAACCACCACCGCAGAAAGCGGCCTGCAACTGAACGAGCAGCTCACTTCGCTGGCGCTGACGGTGTCGCACTTCATCCAGTTTATCGAACAACACCCGATTCCGCTGGCGGGCACCGGTGAGGTCGTTGCCGAACTCAATCGCTATCAAGAGACGGTGCTGGCGCTGCAAGACGCCGATATTCGCAGCCGTCATGCATTGCAGTCTTTTGCCGAAGCCCTTCAGGGTCTGCCCACCCGACCGGAATTCGAACAATTTTTGCAGCATAGCCGGCTTTATCTGACTGCACCCAACCAGATGTTTCTGTATGCGCTGGACGACGAAGCCGAGCGGTTACAGCAAACGGCCACCGGCGAGTGGCAGGATGCACTTTATTATCATCGGCTGTACCGGCACCGGCTGGGCGAGATGATACAACTGCGTGAAACGATGGCCGCGAGCGAGCTGCCTGCTCTGCTCCAGCGCACTGAAATCTGGCGGCAACAGGCCGAAGACAGCTGGAAAAATATGCAGTCGGTACTGACAGTGCTGCTGCTGTTGTTTTTTGGCCTAGGGTTACTGTTGCTGGTGGCACGCAACCGGCAGTTGCGTGAGGCAAGCCAGGCTTCGTTTGCACTGGCCCGGGCCAAAACCGATTTTCTGGCCAACATGAGTCACGAAATTCGCACTCCCATGAACGCCATCATCGGATTTGCTTCTCTGCTGCAGCAGACGCCACTGGATGGACAACAGTCTGAATACCTGAAAAAAATCAAGAACTCGTCCGATAACCTCCTGCTGCTGATCAACGACATTCTGGACTTGACCAAGGTGGAGGCGGGCAAGCTGGAGCTGGAAGACATCGAGTTTGATCTCAACGAGCTGCTAGAGCGGCTGTCCGGGCTGTTTTCCGACATGTCCGAGCAGAAACAGCTGGAAGTCATCATCAACAAGGTAGCCGATGTGCCTGACTGTTTGCGTGGTGATCCACTGCGACTGGGGCAGGTACTGGTCAACCTGGTCAATAATGCGGTCAAGTTTACCGAGCGTGGTGAAGTGGTGCTGACGGTATCGGTGTGTGCCGAGCCCGCTCCCCGGCTGTGTTTCGAGATCAGCGATACCGGCATCGGCATCATGCCCGAACAGCTCAACCGACTGTTTGGCTCCTTTACCCAGGTGGATGCCAGCACCACCCGCAAGTACGGTGGCAGCGGTCTGGGCCTGAGCATCAGCCGTCATCTGGTGCAGCTGATGGGGGGCACTATCGAGGTCAGCAGTCAGCCGGGGCGGGGCTCGATCTTTACCGTGTATCTGCCGTTGCAGCCGGCGACGGTAGTCCGGGCCGAGTCTCCGTCGGCACACTTTGTGGGACAAAAAGTACTGCTGGTTGACGATAATGCGCTGGTACTGGAGGTGATGAGCCGGTTACTTCGCCGGCTGGGGCTGGTGGTTTACAGCGCCCAGGATGTGGGTACGGCCAGGGAGCTGCTTCACAAGCGGGGCTTTGAGCTGAACCTGGCGTTCATCGACTGCTGTCTGGGGCAGGACAACGGCCTGGAGCTGGCCCGTTACCTGGTGCAGCAACCTCACTTTGGTCATATCGGGGTGGTGATCATGAGTGCTTTCGGGCGGGAGCGGCCACAAGCCCGAATGCAGGCGCTGGGCATTCATCATTATCTGTCCAAACCGGTCACCGAACATAGCCTGCGTCAGTGCCTGAACAAGGTGCTGGGGGATGGTGCCGATGCCCCAGGCAGCGCCGTGGCGGCAGGGTTGCAGGATCTGGCGTTTTATCACGAGCAGCTGGCAGGCAAACAGATCTTGCTGGCCGAAGACAACCGCATGAACCAGCAGTTGATCGTGGAGTTTCTGAAACAGATCGCGGTGTCGGTCACCCTGGCCGACAACGGTCGCCAGGCTGTCGAGCAGATGGCCCGACGCCGCTTCGACGCCATTCTGATGGACTTGCAGATGCCGATACTGGACGGGATAGAGGCGACGCGCCAGATCCGCAAACTCCGGGTGCACCACGATATTCCCATCGTGGCATTGACCGCCAGCGCCATGCGCGGCGATCGGGAAGCCAGCCTGGAGGCGGGCATGAACGGCTATGTTACCAAGCCGGTCAATCGTCTCGACCTTTACCAAGCGCTGACGCAGATATTGGCACATTCGCCGACAGCAGGCGTCACTCTCGCGGACGGTGACGCCGGTAGTGCAGAAACGAATAGTGCAGAGACAAATAGTGCAACCAATGGTCCAGCAGATGATGCTACCGATAGTGTTCTGGCCGACGTCGAACACCCGGATGCATCGGTCACGCAACCGCTCACGACAGCCGCGTTGATCGAAGACGCCAGGCAAGTAACGGATACAGCAACCGATGCGGCCACCGAGCACTTCGATCGGCAAAGGGCGGATTTTGGCGTGCACCATCAGGATGATGTCTGGCTGTTACAAGCCGCCCTGGCCGGCGAAGACTGGTCCGAGGCATTGGTGGTGATGACGGAACTGGCCGAACAGGCCGAGGCCTGCGGGCTGACATCGCTGGCGGCGCAGGCCCTGGCATTGCGGTTGCCGTTGCTACAGCGGCGGCGACCCGAGCCGGAGCAGCTGACGGCCTTGAGTCACGCGCTCGCTCGGCTGGCGGATGACGCGACGGGATCCTGAGATCGGGATTTCACCAAATTGGGATGTTCGTCACATTTTATGTTTTTGTAGTTAATTATTCCGATATTTTTATTTTTGTTGAACTTATTCACTAAAACTAAAACCGGGCTCAGATAAAGATAGAGCCCCTGAATTCGCTGGCTGTACGCCGGTTACTGATGCCTGAACGCGCAATGCGTTTTACTCTGGATTTTATTGTTTTTTTAGATGATATTGCCGCCATACAAGCATCTTGGTAGGGGAGTGTCATGAAAGTATTAGTGTTGGGTAGTGGTGTCGTCGGCGTTACCAGCGCCTGGTATCTGTCGCAGCAGGGCCACGAGGTGGTGGTGGTAGACCGCCAGCCCGATGCGGCCGAAGAAACCAGCTTCGCCAATGCCGGCCAGCTTTCTTTTGGCATGAGCTCCCCCTGGGCCGCCCCCGGTATTCCCCTTAAAGCCGCCAAGTGGATGTTTCAGACCCATGCGCCGCTCAAGCTGCGTCCCAGCCTCAATCCGGCCCAATGGCAGTTTATGCTGTCGATGCTGGCCAACTGCAACGAAAAATCCTACGGCGTCAACAAGTCGCGCATGGTGCGGGTATCCGAATACAGCCGCCAGTGCATCAATGCGCTGCAGAACGAGCTGAAGCTGCCGTTTGAAGGCCGCAAGCAGGGATTGTTGCAGGTGTTCCGTACCCAGAAGCAGATTGACGATGCCGCCAAAGACATCAAGGTACTGCAGGAATTCAACGTGCCGCACGCCATGCTGAACGTGGATGAGTGTATCGCCCGTGAGCCGGCTCTGGCGCGGGTGAAGCACAAGCTGGTGGGCGGCCTGCACTTTCCCGACGATCAAACCGGTGACTGCAACCTCTTTACCAAGTCACTGGTGAAGAAGTGTGAGGAAAACGGTGTGGTGTTCAAGTTCAACACCGAGATCAAGGCACTGGTCAGCGAAGGCGACCAGATCCGTGGTGCGCAAACTTCAAATGGTCTGGAAACCGCCGATCAGGTGCTGGTGTGCATGGGCAGCTATTCTCCCTTCCTGCTCAGCCCGCTGGGTATTCGTCTGCCGGTATATCCGATCAAGGGCTATTCGTTGACCATTGACATCAAGAACGATGCCGATGCGCCGCAATCTACCGTGATGGATGAAACCTACAAGGTGGCCATCACCCGTTTCGAAAATCGCATTCGTGCCGCGGGCACCGCCGAGCTGGCCGACTTCAATGCGGATCTGCCCAAGGCCCGCCGTGCGACCATCGCCGAGTCGGTCAGCAGCCTGTTCCCCGAAGGCGGCAAGGTAGAAGAAGCCGAATTCTGGAGCGGCTTCCGCCCCATGACCCCGGATGGTACTCCCATCATCGGTGCCACCCGTTACAAGAACCTGTGGCTGAACACCGGTCACGGCACCCTGGGTTGGACCATGGGCGCGGGCTCCGGCAAGCTGATCGCCGATCTGATCAGCGGCAACAAGCCGGAAATCGACGACAGCGGCCTGGCGTTCAGCCGCTACGGTTAAGCTCGTCGCTGACCGGGCGATCGCCCAACAGCCGCCGACCCCGGCGGCTGGACAGCACCATAGCAAGGCGCCATACTGGCGCCTTTTGCGTCTCTATATATGTTTTCTACCCTGCTCAATATCGTGGTGCCGGTGTTTGCGGTGGTGGCGGTGGGCTTTGCCTTCGGTCGCCGTCAGCGCCATGCCGACATGGGATTCGTCAATCTGGCCAATGTGGCGGTATTCTGCCCGGCATTGGTGTTTTCTGCCCTTATCGACAATCCGGTACAGTTGGGTACCAGCTGGCCCCTGATGCTGGCCGGAGTACTGGTGATCGTGCTGCCGGGACTGCTGCTGTGCCTGTTTCGCTTTCAGGGGCTGGAGCGCCGGACTCTTGTGCTGGGCGGCATGTTCCGCAACACCGGTAATATCGGTATTCCGCTGATGATGCTGGCCTATGGCGAGGATCAACTCGGCGCCATCATTATTCTGTTTGTGCTTTCCAACCTGATTCATTTCTCACTCGGGCTATTTATCCTGTCGCGCGAGGCCGGTCGCTGGCTCTGGCTGAAAAACCCCATCATCTGGTCTGCGGTGCTGGGCATGCTGCTGGCGGATCATCCGACCCTGTTGCCCGAGTTTGTCTACACCAGCACCGGGCTGCTGGGGCAAATGGCGGTGCCATTGATGCTGTTTGCCCTCGGCGTGCGGCTGTCGGGCGGGGAAATGGGGGATCTGGGGCTGGCGCTGCGGGTGAACCTGAGCTATTTGCTGGCCGGGGCGGCGAGTTTGTTGCTGGTGGCCTGGTGGTTGCCGTTAAGCGCAGACTGGTTGCGGTTGCTGGCATTGTCGGTCATGCTGCCGCCGGCGGTACTCAATTACCTGCTGTGCGAACAATATCGCTGCCAGCCCGATAAAATGGCCAGCATAGTACTGCTCGGTAATGCCCTGTCGGTATTGACCATTCCGGTGGTGATTTATCTGACCCTGACTTTGCTCTGATGTCATGGGCTTGTTATGGATACGAGATCAAATTATTGATCTTAATCAAGGGGAATAATTAAAGCGGTCTATTTAGAGTCCTTTTTCTAATCGCTTGATAATGGCTTGTTTATAAATAGTTTTTATCTGTTTATACTGCCGCTTTAATTCTTTTTGTGCGGTGTAGATGGCCTTTATTTCCCGTTGGTTCAAACCGGTCAAATCTTTGTCTTCGGTGGGGATTTATATCACCCGGCAATGCCTGTTTGCGGTAGATGAACTTCAACCCCAGCAAACGGTGCAGCGTGAAGTGAGTCATGGCGAGTCATTGCCGGTGGCGCTGAAGGCGCTGATTGACGAGCAGCACTGGCAGGGCCGTCGGCTGCATCTGGTGCTGAGCCGGCACTGGTATCAGCAAAGCCAGATAGACAAGCCCGCCATGCCTGATGACGAGCTGGCGCAGGCATTGCCCTGGTGCATGCGCGAACTGGTCAACGCACCGGTAGAAAACTTGTTGTTTGACTATATCGAACTGCCGCCCAGCCCAACGGGGCAGGCGCGCATCGCGGTATACAGCAGCGAGCGGGATAAGCTGGCCGAGCTGGTGCGGGCCGTTACCCCACAGCATGAAATTGCCACCATCGGGGTGGATGAGCTGGCCATGGCCAACCTGCTGGAGCCGGAGGTACGGGGTCTGTTGCTGCACAAGATGCCGGGGCAGGAGCTGACCCTGACCTTTATTCATCAACGGCAATGGCATTTTTCCCGTACCATTCGCGGCTTTCAGGCGCTGGATGACGAGCTGATGCCGGTCGATCAGTTCGTCTTCGACAACCTGCTGCTGGAGCTGCAGCGCAGCATCGATTATGCGGTGGGCCAGCTCAAGCTGAGCACACCCAATCGCTGGTATCTGGCACTTCCCCAGCGGGTCACTCCGGCCATTCAGGAAGCCATCAGTCAGGTATTCGATATCAAGTCCGAATCGCTCACCAGCAGTACTCTTAGCCCCATCAGTCTGCCGGCACTCGGTATCTTGCCGGAGGAGCAGGCGTGAAACGGCGTATCGAGTTTTATCAGGCCGCGCTCAAGCCATCGCAAGACCCGGCTTCCATCACCTTGCTGTGGCGCGTCGGGCTGGCCATCGTCTTGCTGTGGGTCATTATGTTTGCCTATGCGGGCTTCAACCAATATCAATTGCAGCAACAGAATAACGCGCTGCAGGCGGCGATATGGTCGGGTGAAGCCGATCTGAATCAGCTACGTCAGGGACTGGCCGCGCTCAACAGCCGTCAGGACGACGGCCAGCGAATGCGAATAGAGCAGAATATCCATGCGCGCCAGCGGCTGCTGGGCGTGCTGCAGCAGGAAAACTTTGTGTCTTATGCCAATACCCTGAGTGACCTGGCGCGCATTCCCTGGCAGGGTATCGCCCTGCAGGGGCTGACCCTGGAAGGCAAACGCATGGTGTTGCGTGGTGAGGCCGCCAGCGCCAGCCTGGTGCCGGCCTGGATTCTGGGCTTCGAGCAGCGCGACAGCCTGCGCGGCCATCGCTTTGGTGAGCTTGAAATCAGTCGGCGGCCCCAGGGCGGCCTGGGCTTCAGCCTCTACAGCGCCGAGGTAACCCGATGAGCCGATTAACCGAACAGCTGAAAAATTGGAACGAACGGTTTGACGCCCTGTCCGGTCGGGAACGCTGGCTGGTGCTGGGTGCCAGCTGGGCATTACTGGCCTGGCTTGGGCTATTGCTTTATGAATCAACGCTGCAGGCCGGCGTGATACGGCTGCAGCAGGAACAACAAGGACTGCACCGCCAGCTGGCCGAGCAGCAGCAACTGCGTGATGAACTGACGCAGGGTATCGCCCGGCTGTCGAATAATGACAGCGAACAACAACTGGAGCGGCTGAATCGTCGGCTGAGCAAACTCAATGAAAACGTCGATCAGCGCATGCGTACCCTGGTGGGGCCGGAGCAGATGGCCGGCCTGTTGCTGACCATACTTGAGCAAAGCCAGGGGCTGGAGTTGCGGGAGTTGAGCAACCAGCCACCCCAGCAACTGAACGGCGCAGAACACACCGAACCCTTGTATCGGCACGATCTGAGCCTGCATTTAACCGGCAGCTACCTGGCGTTGCTCGATTATGTGCAGCGGCTCGAGCAGCTGTCGGGTCGCGTGTTCTGGCGCGGTCTGGAATTTGAACTGGAACAATATCCCGACGCCATCATTCGGCTCGATTTCTTTACCATCAGCCAACACAAGGAGCTGCTGCGTGGTTAACGCCTTATTGTTATTGCTGGCGAGCAGCACCGCCGGTCTGCAGGATCCGACCCGGCCACTGACGCCGATGACGGACGCGCCGGTAACCTCTCGAGCGCAACACCAGCAGCAGACGCCGTTACGGTTGCAGGCCATTTTTAGCGGCGGTAAGCGCCCCAGCGCCATTATCGACGGTCACCGTTACCAAACCGGTGATGTGGTCGCCAACTACCGGCTGGTGCGCATCAGGCCGGATCATATTCTGCTGGAAGGTCAGGGCGATTCCCTGACCCTGACGCTGTTTCCTTCATTATCAACCCTGAGTAGCCAATGAATTTGACGACAAGACCTTTTGCGGTGGCCTTGCTGGGTGCCTCTCTGGCCGCCTGTGTGCATGCGCCGGATGGCTCTTTACCCAAGGATGCACTGGATGAGGCCCTGAATGCCCGCCCGGATGCGGTGCCGGCGGCGGTAGAGCAGGAATTGCTGAGCGGCCGTTCGACCGCGTCTACCCTGAGTGCCGAGCCACGGCTGCGCCGCTTCAATATTGCCGCCAGCGATGTGGAGGCCGGCAGCTTTTTCAATGCATTGGCCAGCCAGCACGGCATCAGCATAGCGGTGCATCCGGATGTACGCGGCACCATCAGCCTCAACCTGCGCCAGGTCACTCTGGCCGACACCCTGGCCGCCATTTCCCGTTTGTACGGCTATGGCATAGAGCGACAGGGCGGCGTGTATCAGGTGTATCCCAACGGGGTGCGCACCCGCACCTTCAGCGTGAACTATCTGATGCTATCCCGTAATGGTCAGTCCCAAACCGCCATCAGCGGCAGCAGCCTGTCGAATGGTGAAGACGGAGGCAACAGCGCCGGTAACAGCTCGACCCGCATCAACACCGAGTCCAACAACGACTTCTGGTCCGATCTGGAATCGGCACTGGGTCGGCTGATCGGTAACAAAGACGACCGGGTGGTAGTGACCAATCCCCAGGCCGGGCTGGTGAGCGTGCGCGCCGCCCCCGACGAGCTGGCGCTGGTAGAAGACTTTCTGAGCCGAGCCGAACGCCAACTCAAGCGGCAGGTCATTCTGGAAGCCCGCATCATAGAAGTGGAGCTGAACGACGGTTTTGAGCAGGGCATTGAATGGAACAACCTCACCGCAGATAGTAACAGCGGTCAGCGTGCCACAGCCCAGAGTCCTGGTGGCCTTAACGACTACCCCGGTTTTCTTAGCCCCATCGCCAACCTGCTGGGCGGCGGTGCCGTCTTCGGCTATACCGATGGCAACTTCGATGTTGTCGTCAATCTGCTGCAAACCCAGGGGGAAGTGAATACCCTGTCTAACCCGCGCGTCACCACCAGTAATAACCAGAAGGCAGTGATCAAGGTGGGTACCGACGAATACTTCGTTACCAACTTTACGCTGAATACCACCACCAGTAATGGCGTCTCGGAGCAGTCACCGGATATCGAACTGTCGCCGTTTTTCTCCGGCATCTCGCTCGATGTGACACCGCAGATTTCCGATGACAACAAGGTGTTGCTGCATATACACCCCACTGTCAGTGAAGTGACCGATGGAGACAAGCAAATCGACTTTGGCAGCGGCCTCGTTACCTTGCCACTGGCCCGGAGCACGGTGCGTGAATCGGATACCATCGTCGAGGCTCGCTCGGGCGAGATGATCATCATCGGCGGCTTGATGCAGGAAAAGCAAAGCGAACAGAACTCCGCCGTGCCGCTGCTGAGCCAGATACCGATATTGGGCAACCTGTTCAAGAACCGTAACCTCGGTACCCAGAAAAGCGAGTTGGTGATAATGCTTCGCCCGGTGGTGATCAATGAAAATACCTGGCAGACCGAACTTCAGCGCTCGCGTGATCTGCTGGAAAAATGGTATCCGCCGCTGCCTGAGCCGCTCGCTTCCGTGCATAGCGGGATCCGTTAATGAAAGGCGCCTGTTACTGGTCCCGGTTACTGTTGATGTTGCTGCCGCTGGCGGCTCAGGCTCAGGCTCCTGACGCAGAAGAGTGGGAGCCGTCTGAATGGGCCGATCTCACGGTGGCGCCGCCGGCGGCACAAAGTGAACTCAGCATCAGCGAAGTGACCCTGAGCCGGGCAGACTGGCTGGCCGAGATCGGCCAGCAGGCCGACGCAGCGCTGGCCGCCGGTGACTGGGCCCGGGCCGAGTTTCGATTGGCTCAGGGACTGAGTGAGTACCCCGACGACCATGCGACCCGCTTACGTCTGGCGTCCCTGCAGTTTGGCCGGGGCGCATTGGATCAGGCGAGGATCCAGTTGCAGCAGGGGCTGGAGTTGAACCCGCAGCAGGCCGACATGCGCCTGGCGCTGGCCCGTTTACTGGCGGAACAGCAGCGCTATGATGCGGCGTGGCGAGTGCTGGATGAAAGCCAGCCCCCTTTGCCGATGCATCTCGATTATTACAGCCTCAAGGCCGACATGGCTCGCCGCAGCGGCCAGTGCGAAGCGGCAGCAGAGACCTATCGTCTGTTGCTGGCCGAAAACCGGGTCGGTGCCTGGTGGTTGGGGCTGGGACTATGCCAGCGCCAACAGGGAGAAGACTTTGTCTGGGCCTTTCAACAGGCGCGAGCCAGTGCCGATCTGGGCATGGCCTCGCAGCGTTTTGTAGAACAGCAACTGGAGCAATATGGCACAGCGCAAACTCACTAAACGGCTCGGCGAATTGCTGATTGAGCACGATGTCATTAGTGCCCAGCAGCTGGAGTCGGTTTTACAGCAACAAAAACGCGAAGGCGGCCGCATCGGCACCCTGTTGGTGCAGATGGGCATATTGAGCGAGCTGGAACTGCTGGGCTTTGTGGCCGAACAACTGGACTTGCCCCTGCTGGACTTGAACAAGGTCGAGATAGACTCGCAGGCGGTCAAGTTGCTGTCGGAAGTGTATGCGCGTCGTCATCGCTCGCTGGTGATTGCCGCCGATGATACTCAGGCCACCGTGGTGTTGTCGGACCCGGCAGATCTGGACACTCAGGACGCCATCGCCAACCTGCTGTCGCCGCGCGAGGTCAGGCTGGCGGTGGCACCCCAGAGCCAGCTGTTCGGGCTTTACGATCAGCTGTACCGACGCACCGACGACATCGCCAACCTGGCCGAGCAGCTGCAGGTTGAAAATACGCCCAGCCGCCCGGCGCTGGAAGCGGCGGGGCTGGACGACAGCGACGCCACCGTGGCCAAGCTGCTGTATTCGCTGTTTGAAGATGCGCTGCAGGTCGGCGCCTCCGACGTGCATATCGAACCCGACAAAAACCTGATCCGCTTGCGGATGCGGGTCGACGGCCTGTTGCAGGAAACCGAGCTCAAGGAAGTCGGCATCGCGCCGGCACTGGTTTCGCGGCTCAAGCTGATGGCTGGACTCGACATCGCCGAGCGGCGGCTGCCGCAAGACGGTCGTTTCGCCTTGAAAATAAAAAACAGCCCGGTGGATGTGCGCATGGCCACCATGCCGGTGCAGTTTGGCGAGGCGGTGGTGTTACGACTGCTGGATCAAACCCAGGGTGTGCGCAGCCTGGCGCAAGCCGGCATGCCACCGGCGTTGCTGGCCGCCTTTCGGCGCAAGCTGGCCAGCCCAAACGGTATCATTCTGGTGACCGGCCCGACCGGTAGCGGCAAAACCACCACTCTCTATGGTGCCCTGAGCGAGCTGAATACTCCGGATCGCAAGATTATCACCGCCGAAGACCCGGTGGAATATCAGTTGCCGCGGGTCAATCAGGTGCAGGTGAACACCAAGGCCGGGCTGACCTTCGCCCGTATTCTGCGTACCAGTCTGCGGCAGGATCCGGATATTTTGCTGATTGGTGAAATGCGCGATCAGGAAACCGCCGAAATCGCCATGCGCGGTGCGCTAACCGGTCACCTGGTGTTGTCTACCCTGCACACCAACGACGCCCCCAGTTCTGCGGTGCGACTGATGGACATGGGCGTGCCCGGTTATCTGGTGGCCAGCACCCTCAAGGGCATATTGGCCCAGCGGCTGGTGCGTCGCCTGTGCGAACACTGCAAGGTAGAGCAGGTGCCGGAACAAAGCGAACAGCAGTTTTTACAGTATCTCGAGCCCGGCTTCAGCGGCGGTCGTTTTTACCGCGGCGAGGGCTGCGCCAGTTGCAACCACTGCGGCCACAAGGGGCGGGTAGGGGTCTATGAATGGCTGGAAATCACCCATGACATGGCCGATACCCTGCGCGAGCAGAACATCGAACGCTTCAACGAACTGGTGGCGGCCGCGCCCGACTTTGTCACCCTGGCCCGTTCGGCTTTGCAATTGGCACAAGCCGGTAACGTGGCCCTGAGCGAAGTGCTGCGTCTGGCCGAGTGGATGGAATAATGGCGTTTTATCGCTACCGGGCCCGCAACGCGCAAGGGCAGCTCAACGAAGGCCGGCTTGAAGCCGCCTCGTCGCAGGCGGCGGCCGAGAGTCTGTTGAATGCGGGACTGATCCCGGTAGAGCTGAAAGAGACCCAGGCCGGCACCAAGAGCTGGATGCAACTGCAGCAGTTTTTGAAGGGCGGCGTCAAACCCGAAGTGCTGTTGATCTTGAGCCGTCAGTTTGCCTCCCTGACCCGGGCGGGTATTCCGATACTGCGCATTGTCGAAGGGCTGCGGGATACCAGCGACAACAAACTGATGAGCACGGCATTGAACGACGTCGCCGAGGCACTGAATCAGGGCCAGACCCTTGCCAATGCGCTGGCGGCGCACCCGCATCTGTTCAACAGCCTGTTTGTGTCATTGGTGGAAGTGGGCGAAAGTACCGGTCAGCTGGAGCAGGCCTTTCTGCAACTGGCGCACTATTTTCAGCTGGAGTTGGATACCCGCCGCCGGGTCAAGGCCGCCATTCGTTACCCCATGTTTGTCAGCATCGCCATGCTGGCCGCCATGGTGGTGATGAACCTCTATGTGATTCCGGCTTTCAGCGGTATTTTTGCCAGCCTGGGCGCCGACTTGCCCTGGACCACCCGCTTTTTGATGAGCACCTCCAGCTTTTTTACCCAGTATATCGGCCACATGGTGGTGGCCTCGGTGGTGGGCAGCGTGTTGATCTGGCGTTATGTTAACACCCCGGCCGGGCGCCTGCGCTGGCACCAATGGCAGTTGCGCATTCCCATCATAGGTCCGCTGATCAAACGTATTTTACTTGCGCGTTTTTGCCGCAGTTTTGCTATGATGCTGACCGCCGGCGTGCCCATAGTGCGGGTGCTGACCCTGGCGGGTAATGCCACCTCCAATGCGTATCTCACCCGCGCCATTCTGGGCATGGGCGAGCAACTGTCGTCCGGCAGCAGCCTGTCGGCGGTGGCGGAGCAAAGCCGGGTGTTCACGCCCCTGATTTTGCAGATGTTCCGCGTGGGGGAAGAAACCGGTCGGGTTGACGAAATGGTGATGGAAGCCGGTCGCTTCTATGAAGAAGAGGTGGACTACGACATCAGCAACCTGACATCCAAGATAGAGCCGATATTGATTGTGGTGATTTCTGTCATGGTGTTGATTCTAGCGCTGGGCATCTTCACCCCCATGTGGGACATGATGAATGTGATCAAGGGCTAACGCATTGGTTTGCATGACTTGTATCAACACCGCTAATGCTGCTTTTTGATATAAAAAGCATTGAAGGGCTTCAATCGGGCACGTATGATCTGCCGTTGAGGTCAGTAATTTATCCATGAATTATTTTATTACTAGTTACCAATAAACAGAGCAATGAGGAAAGCATGAGAAAAACAGCAGGTTTTACCCTGATCGAACTGGTTATCGTTATCGTCATTCTGGGCATTTTGGGTGCCGTGGCTGCGCCTAGGTTTCTGAACCTGCAGGGTGATGCGTATGGAGCTAATGTGAAGTCATTGGCAGGATCACTGCAAACTGCTGCGACATTAGCAAATACAAAAGCTATTCTGGAAGGCAAAGATAATGTTGCTGTAGCTGGAACAACCACTGATCAATTACCTGGATATGAAGGTGTAGCATTTGCGTTTGGTTACCCTACCATTGGGACTAACGAAGAGAATGGTGCGAAGTGGCAAGATGGAATTTTAGGTGCCCTGCAAAGTGCTATTACCGAAAATGATTATACTATTTCTGGTACAGGTGGAGTATTAACTATCCAGCCAAAAGCAAGAGATGGAAATGCTTCTAAGTGTTTTGTTAAATACACACAAGCAACAGATGGTATTGCAGCAAAAGTTCAATCAGAAGCTGATTGTGACTAACCAGTTTGATAAAAAAGGCGGCTTAGGCCGCCTTTTTTAACTCCATGACTAAACTCCGTGGTTTCACTCTCATCGAATTGATACTGGTGCTGGTGCTGATGAGCATACTGGCGGCGGTGGCTTTGCCACGACTGCAGTTGGGCAGTCAGTTCGAGCAAAGGTTACAGGCGGACAACCTGGTCGGTCTGTTGCGCTTGGCGCAACTAAGAGCGATGAATGACCCGGAAGCTTTAGCCAATGATATTGGTATTAAGCAATGTGGGCGGGTTGTGATTGCCCAAAATGGTTTCTCCCTATCCAAAGACTGTGATGCTGCCGTGTTGTTAACGGAAGAGCAGTTAAAGTCCGCCGAACAACAAGGTCTGTTTTTGGGTAAAACCGGACTGACGATGACGGTTGAATCTTCTTATACGCTGCCGTTGGTGCTGCAATTTGGCAAAGAACCAGTTGATGCAGAAGACGAGAATTACCTCAGTGAGGCCAGTCGTCTGGGACGTCCCTTTATCAATGATACCCAGCTTGCCGAACCCCTTGAAATAACGATAGGCGGCAAAATCGTTCATATCGAAACCGAGGGCTATATTCATGCGCCCTAGTTATTACTTCCATAACATTCGCCGCAATAGCGGTGTCAGTCTGGTGGAATATGTACTGGGGCTGGCGATACTGGCTATTGTATTGGTCGGGGTCGGATTTTTCTTTTTAAGTCAGCCCCGCCAGCTGGATCCTGTGTTTCAGTTCCGAGCCGTATCACTGGCCGAAGCCTTGTCGGAACAAGTGCTGGCGGTGAAATATGACGCGAATAACAATCCTACCGCCCAGGAACGTTGTGGCATTAATGGCGTAACAGCGTGTGCAAATAGCCCTAAGGCAAGCACTACCAACATTACCGATTTTAAGGTGGTCGATGATTTTCAGCTTTGGTGCAATGATGGGGAAAATGGTGCTCAGGGTACTATTGACGGTGAAACCCTGGCCGGTCAGTTGAGCTTGCCGGAAACGCAGCTTTACCGACGTTTCAAGATAGAAACCTGCGTTGAACCGGATGCAACCGAGCCTTTCAAGACGGTGACCATCAAGGTCAGCATTGAGCAGGGCTCCACTCTTTCCTTTGTTCTGCACAGGTACAATATCCGATGAAGGCCCGCGGCTTTACCCTGATAGAGCTGGTCATCGTGCTGGTGTTGATTGGCATCAGCGCCATTTTCAGCACTCGTTTTATTGCCGACATGGCGGCCGGTTATGTCGGCACCGCCGAGCGAGGCCAGGCCCTGGCCGGCGCCCGCTTCGCCATGGAGCGCATCAAGCGCGAACTCAGTTTGGCCTACAGCCCCAGTGTCTACGTGAGTGATGACCAGCGTTGTGTCTCCTTCGTACCGGTACTGGCGTCGGGCAAATACAACGGTCTTGTCACCGATAAGAGCGCGACCTTTATTGTTCCGCTGGTACTACAGGAAAAAACCATTGAAGACGTCAACCTGGCGGTGCGCGCCGACAGCGGTGAGACAGTGTGGAAGGATTACCCGCAGCAGCCATTACCCTCTAATGTCGTCGAATTTGAAGATCAAGCAGCTCCGGCTCTCCCCAGTCTTACCTTTAGCCAAGCTGTTGGTTCGGCCAGCTTCGATCGGGAAGGCTTGGGCAAGCGATATGTGTTGCTGCAGCGTCGGCAGGTGCGCTTTTGCCTGGATAATCAAGGTGAACTCTGGCGTGAGAAGAAAGAAGACGCTGACTGGTCTGATAAAACCCTGATGTTGACCAATGTCATACCCAACACACTTTTTACAGGCTACTATGAGTCTTCTCAATTGCTGGTCATGTCGATGTCGCTGCAAACCCGAGACGGAGAGCTGGTGTTGCCCAGTCAGATCCAGGTGATTTATGAGCCTTGATATCGGCCCTTATTTTCGACCAAAACAGCGTGGAAGCATGCTGCTGAGTGTGCTCTTTATCATCCTGATCCTGGCGGCCCTGATGGCGGGTCTGGCTACCCTGTCGGGCCAGAGCAGCCAGCAGTTGGTGTACGAAGTACAGGCGCTGAAAGCCAGGCTAGCAGCGGAATCGGTATTGGAACGCCAGGTATTTGCATCGTTGGGAGACATTAATACTACTGAGGTAGTGGCTGTCGGCTCACCCATCACCATAAACCAATGCCAGGCCCATGTTGATGAGCTGAAAATAACAAGCGGCGCCGTCCCTGTTCAGGCAAAAATTATTAGCACTGGTACCTGCACCGGCAGTGGCCTCACCGTTATTCGCAATATCGAAGTCGAGGTAATTGAATGAAAGTTAAATACGGCTTAATGAGTGCCTTGCTTTTTCCCTTTTTCGGCTTGGCCGCCGATATCGACACCTTGTTCCCCTATGCCGCCCAGAGCCATAGCGCAGATGGCGAAATCGATATGAGCCGGAGCAGTAAAATCAACGGTACGCGAGATGGGAAACTTGATTTCAGAAAGAAAGAGGAACTGAATGGTCGTTGTGATGGATATCCATGTGGAATAACTCACGATGTTGCCCCGGCGTTTTCACTACCGGCTTTCAATCATCACCCGCTTGATCTACCTGATTTTAAAACGACCTTCTCGGGCCGTAATGCTACATGCAGTGGCTCCGGCAGTATTACCTATTCCCAATCAGAGTATAAGTCAGTCAAGGCTAGTGGTAGCTGTGATGTTCATCTTGCTAATGATGGTGATGTTGTTATTCGGGAAGATATGTCAGCCAGTGGTAGCGCCGACCTGTACCTTGAGGCAGGAAATTACTGGATGGATTCTTTTAGTCTGTCGGGCAGCTCAAATTTGATCGTAACTACACCTGGTGAAGTTAACCTGTATGTCAAAGATGAGGTCAAATTGGCGGGAGGCTCTCCCTTAGGCAGTATCGATGCACCGGTAAATCTGATTCATTATGATGATGATGATATCGAATTAAACGGCGGCCTTACTTGGTATGGTGATTTTTCCAGTATGGCAGACCTTAAAATAACCGGAAGTAGCAAGTTGTATGGGGCCTTTCAGGCCCGTTCACTGGAACTGATAGGGAGCACCCGTCTTTATCAGACTACAGGGGATTATTGGTTTGATGATGTCAAACTGAGCGGTAGTGCCAGGTTACTACCTGTGGGTAATAGTGTTACTCGCCTGTATATTCGCGACGAGTTGGAGCTTGGAGGTAGTACCGAACTGGGCTCGGATGGACAGCCACTATTGGTACTGGTTTACGGTGATGAAGGCGATCACGATGGCGAAGTGGATTTGGAAGGTTCGTCTGAAATTTACGGCCATCTCTACATCCAGGGCGAGCTGGAGATGGGCGGATCTACACGAATCAACGGTGCTGTAAACGTAGTTGACCTCCAAATGGGGGGCAGTTCGGCGATCAATTATCGCGAACTGGAGATCCTAGTGCCGAATGTAGTTCACCACTATGAACTTGATTTCAACACTTGTAGCGGCAACCTGACGGTTAAAGCCTGTGGTGATGCAAGTTGTTCAGCCGATAATTTATATAGTGATAAAGCAACCGTACATGTAAAAAACCAGGGGCATCCTCCTAAGGATTTATATAAATTTAAAGATTTTAATGGGCAGGCAAGCACAAGCATTTCCAAAGAAGCCAATCAACTGAACTATTCTTTTGAGCTAGGCTATCACACTACCGGTAATGGTAATCTCTCCCCTAAGCCAGAAAACGATTTAGTGTGCTATGTTGACGGCATTAGAACCTGTAAGGTTAATGGCCAATCTAATACTTCTGGTAGTGGCCCCCTGACACTAGATATTGACACTGCCTACGTCGCAGGTAATGCCCCGATCCAATTTTCCGGTAATTGTCTGGCATCTAATGCCACCGTGGATATGGAGTTTGGTTTTGACAGCAGCACCAGTGGTTTTGCTGGCCCGGTTATCATTCGCTGGCCTAGCGGCTCTAAAACTTTGAGCGCTGGGCAGAAAAGTGTGCTGACGTTGCCGGTATCCGGTGCCACGCTGAGTTATCCTCGCGCCGATCTTTTGACCCTGAGCGCAAGACAAATGCTGCCTGATGGGGGCTACGCTGGTAAAGGTGTTACTGATCAGGTGGCCTTTGTGCCGGCTTATTGGGAAGTTCAGCAAGGAGTCAACTGTGGTGACAACAGCGGTTTTAAATATAACGATCATGCCGAAAGCTGCACCGTGTTGGGCGTTGCTGGCGAGCCGATTGATTTCGCGGTTGCCGCACTGGATTTTAAAGGAGATCAGTTACCCCTTGAGTGGCTTCAAAGTCAGCAAGGGCTTAAGAAGATCATTGAAGCAAACCTCGAAAGTGCTAACGAAATAAAAACCGAGGCTTTCGACATTAATAATACTGGTAGCTTGTCTCAGCACCAGCTTAACGCCTGGATAGTAGGACGCATAGGCATAAAGGTTGAAAACTACACTGCGAAATACATTCCGGACAATGACAGTCAGCTGGTTACCAAAGAGCACAACGCTTTTGTCGGTCGCACCATACCCGCATCGCTTAAGGTAATCGCTACTGCCGGTGATATCGAGGACGATGTGGTGTACGCAGGCAAGCCCGGCGTGATTTTTGATACTGCTCCTTCCTTTACTGTGGTGGGGCTGGATGTTAATGGTAATGAACTGGCCAGCTACAGCGGCGAGTTTGCTGGTGGGCTTAAAGGCAATACAACGCTTGAACTGGATACCGCTCTTGATTTGGAAATACTGGCGCCAACCATTGCTGAGGCTGAAACCGGTAAGCATGTTATCAGCGTTGATACCAGCAAGGTCAAGTTCAGCAAGACAGAGCCGTTCGCGGAAACAGGGCTTAACCTGCCTCTTGAGCTGACTATCAAAGATCACGATGGAACCGCAGGTGTTGATAATGAAGAAACCATCCTGGCTCAAGAAAGCGACACCCTGCGTTTTGGTTTTGTCACCCTGATGGATACCGAAATAAAAGTGGGCGAGGCAGGTACTATGGCCAGCAAGTTGCGTTATTTTGGCCAGAATCTGCAAACCGTGCGGGAGGATGACAAGTCCGTTTATTCTCTTCAGGAGGCAGGCAGCTTGAGTCACACCCCGGTGGAATCTGCATTACAGTTGAGCCTTGTTGAACACGAGGTTACAGTTGCGGCCTATGACAAGCAGCAAAAAAACATCAAGGTAACTATCGAGAACCTGCCCGACTGGCTCAAACCTGAGCGAGACGGAAGTCTGGTTCATCCTGAAGCCCGGTTGGACATTCTCAATCAGCCACGTCGTCGGGCTAACGACAGTACCTTCAACCGCCGAGAAGTGAGCCGCTAATCCTCTACAGGTGCCGTTTCGAAAGTGAAACGGCACCCTCTATGCTGCCTTTGCGTTTGCCACAATAACCCTGTATTTTATGAGTCAAAGGTAGCCGAATGGCTACTATCGTGTCAGGTTTGCTCTGGCCAGACAGGTTGTTTGTGACAGCAGTCAGAATATCAACACAAAACTTAATACGATTAATTTGCTTTTTGTTTACAGTTCATTATTGTGTCTAAAGGACAATGACTTAGCACATAAGGTAAGGATGCCGAGCCGTGCAAAATACCATC
>JAAEZO010000246.1 GCA_018222825.1 Gammaproteobacteria bacterium | reverse complement strand
GGCTTAGATGGCCTGCTGGAAAATCACCGTGTCGGCTTTTTCCACATAGCTGTCCAGATCGTCGAAGTTCAGGTAACGATAGGTGTCGGCCGCGGTGGCGTTCAGCTCCTTGGCGTAGGTCTGATATTCCTCGACCGTCGGCAGCTTGCCGTGAATGGCGGCCACGGCAGCCAGCTCGGCAGAGGCCAGGTACACATTGGCACCCTTGCCCAGACGGTTGGGGAAGTTACGGGTAGAGGTAGACACCACTGTGGTGTTGTCGCCTACCCGCGCCTGGTTACCCATGCACAGGGAGCAGCCCGGGATTTCGATGCGGGCACCGACCCGACCGAAGATGCCGTAATAGCCTTCGGCAGTCAGCTGATCCTTGTCCATCTTGGTGGGCGGAGCCACCCACAGACGAGTCGGCAGCTGGCCCTTGTACTTGTCGAGCAGCTTGCCGGCGGCACGGAAGTGACCGATGTTGGTCATGCAGGAGCCGATGAACACCTCATCGATCTGCTCGCCGGTTACGTCAGACAGCAGACGGGCATCGTCCGGATCGTTGGGGGCACACAGAATGGGCTCCTTGATCTCACTCATGTCGATTTCCAGTACGTGGGCATACTCGGCATCGGCATCGGCTTCCATCAGTTCGGGGTTGGCCAGCCACTCTTCCATGCCCTTGATGCGGCGTTCCAAGGTGCGCGGGTCACCGTAACCTTCGGCGATCATCCACTTCAGCATCACGATGTTGGAGCTGAGGTATTCGGCGACCGGCTCCTTGTCCAGCTTGATGGTACAACCGGCGGCGGAGCGCTCGGCAGTCGCATCGGCCAGTTCGAATGCCTGCTCGACTTTCAGCTGGGGCAGACCTTCGATTTCTACCACACGACCGGAGAACTCGTTGATCTTGCCTTCTTTGGCCACGGTCAGCAGACCATTCTGAATGCCGTAGTAAGGGATGGCATGCACCAGATCACGCAGGGTGATACCGGGCTGCATTTCACCCTTGAAGCGCACCAGTACCGATTCCGGCATGTCCAGCGGCATTACGCCGGTGGCGGCGGCAAAAGCCACCAGACCGGAGCCCGCCGGGAACGAAATACCGATGGGGAAACGGGTGTGGGAGTCACCGCCGGTGCCCACGGTATCGGGCAGCAGCATGCGGTTCAGCCAGGAGTGGATAACACCGTCGCCCGGGCGCAGTGACACGCCGCCCCGGTTCATGATGAAGTCCGGCAGGGTGTGATGGGTGGTCACGTCTATCGGCTTGGGATAGGCGGCGGTATGACAGAACGACTGCATGGTCAGGTCGGCAGAGAAGCCCAGACAGGCCAGATCTTTCAGCTCGTCACGGGTCATAGGGCCGGTGGTGTCCTGAGAGCCAACGGTGGTCATCCTGGGCTCGCAGTACTGGTTGGGGCGCACACCTTTCACGCCGCAGGCCTTGCCAACCATCTTCTGGGCCAGGGTAAAGCCCTTGCTGGATTCGGCCACGGCAGCCGCACGCTTGAACACGGTAGACGCATCCAGACCCAGCGCTTCGCGAGCCTTGTCGGTCAGGCCACGACCGATGATCAGCGGAATACGGCCGCCGGCACGAACTTCGTCCAGCAGCACGTCGGTCTTCAGCTTGAAGGTGCTGACCACTTCGTCGCTGCCGTGACGGCAGATCTTGCCTTCATAGGGGTAGATGTCGATCACATCACCGGTGTTCAGCTTGGTAACATCGCATTCGATGGGCAGGGCACCGGCATCTTCCATGGTGTTGAAGAAGATGGGCGCGATTTTGCTGCCGATGCAGATGCCGCCGGCGCGCTTGTTGGGCACGAACGGAATGTCGTCACCCATGTGCCACAGCACGGAGTTGGTGGCAGATTTGCGGCTGGAGCCGGTGCCGACTACGTCACCCACGTATACCAGCGGGAAGCCTTTTTCTTTCAGGGCTTCGATGGCCTTGATCGGGCCGATCACGCCTTCTTCGTCCGGTTCGATACCGGGACGAGCGTTCTTCAGCATGGCCTGCGCGTGCAGCGGAATGTCCGGACGGGACCAGGCGTCCTGGGCCGGAGACAGGTCATCGGTGTTGGTTTCGCCGGGCACCTTGAACACCGTCATGGTGATCTTGTCGGCCAGTTTGGGGCGCTGCAGGAACCATTCGGCCTCGGCCCAGGACTGCATCACCTGCTTGGCGAAGGCATTGCCGGCCTTGGCCTTTTCGTCCACGTCGTGGAAGGCGTCAAACATCAGCAGCGTGTGGCTCAGGGCCGTGGCGGCGATGGGCGCCAGGGCGTCAACGTCCAGCAGCTCGACCAGCGGGGCTATGTTGTAACCGCCCTGCATGGTGCCCAGCAATTGGGTGGCCTGCTCGGCAGACACCACGGGGGAGCTCACTTCACCCTTGGCCACGGCCGCCAGAAAACCGGCTTTTACATAAGCGGCTTCATCAACACCCGGGGGGATACGGTTAGACAGTAATTCATAAAGGAAGGATTCTTCGCCGGCGGGGGGATTTTTGAGTAATTCAACCAGGGCGGCAACTTGCTCTGCGTCGAGGGGTTTGGCTACCACTCCCTCGGCGGCACGTTCTTCGACGTGTTTACGATAGGCTTCAAGCACGACTGTATCCTCTTATTATCATTCGCCACCTAGGGCGGAAATATCCTTGTTGGGGGCGTCCTTGCTGGGGGCTAGTCCCTTGCGGATGCCGCGGCAGTATATAAGTTTTAACCGTAAATTAAAATCGAGCCCCCCTGCCCTTTGGTCGAATACGAGACTAAGTCGATGTTTTTAAAATAATTATCGACTCATTCAAACCCACTCGAGACTAATACAAGCCATTAACATCAGAAGCTGAACAGGTT
>JAAEZO010000245.1 GCA_018222825.1 Gammaproteobacteria bacterium | reverse complement strand
ACCCAGCGGCGGGCGAAGCTCTCGGGCAGAAAGCCGATGTACTGACCCGACAGGATCAAGGCGGCTCTGGGCTCGTAATGATAGGCCCGGCCTGCCAGCCGCATGTCGGCCAGCTGGGCGCTGGACTCGGGGTTGGTATAAATGCCGGGGTGGATCAGTTTGCTCTCGCCCAGCTGCCGCGCTATGTCCTGCTCGTTATCGACCGCGAACAGCGGGTGGCGGTCGCTGCAGTATAAAAAGCAGCGCACCTTGTACAGGTGGTGGTACTCCAGCCCTTCCAGATCCCGGTGATAGTGAATAAAGCCGATATCTGCATCTTCATTCAATACCCGCCGTTCTATCTCGCCCATGTGGGCGACGTCCACGCTGACATTGACGTCGGGGGCCTGACTGCCCAGCGCCGCAAACACATCGGCCATGGGGAACTCGTCTTCCAGCCAGATGTTGTCACTGGAGACGATTTTCAGCTCGCCGGTCAGTTGCTCGTGCAGTTCGTTGACGGTGTAGCGAAATTCTTCCAGCCGGGAAAACAGGCGTTTGGCGGACTCGTAGATCACCATGCCGTCATCGGTAAGGGCAAATCCGGAGCGGCCCCGTCGGCAGAGCTTGAGCTTGAGCCGGTTTTCCAGGTTGGCCATGTGCACACTGATGGTGGACCGGCTGATATTGAGCTCGGTCTCGGCCGCCGAAAAGCCGCCGCACTCCACCACCGTCTTGAACAGCTTCAGCAGACGAATTTCATAATCACCGATTTGGCCCAGTACGGGACGGTTTGGCTGGCTCATAGTTTGATAATCTTAAATGTAAATGTTGATACGTGATCATTTATGCGACTTTGAGCGCAAGGCTAACATGCAATCAAAGTATGGCCAACGACGGCGCAGGGGCGGTCACGGTAATCGGTATTTTAAACTCGATTCTGTGATGGCGGTGCCGGTTACGTGGCCGGTGGTCGGCCTACATTAGCGGGGCGGCATGGAATTACACCGAGCACAGTTTTGAGAGGCACAGTTTCCTATGAGCATGAATTTAGTCAACCGCACGCTGGTGAAGAATGCCGGGCATATCGCCGGCGAATGGTGTCAGGCCGACAGCGGCGCTACCATTGCCGTTTATAACCCGGCCACCGGTGAACCATTGGGCCAGGTGCCCGACATGGGCGTTATCGAAACTCGCGCGGCCATCGACGCCGCCAGCCAGGCGCTGGCCGGCTGGTCGGCCCTTGCGCCCAAAGAGCGTGCCCGGCTGCTGCGTGCCTGGTATGACCTTATCATCGAGCACAAGGAAGATCTGGCGCTGCTGATGACCCTGGAGCAGGGCAAGCCGCTGTTCGAGACCCGGGGCGAGGTGATGTATGGCGCTTCCTACATCGAATGGTATGCGGAAGAAGGCAAGCGTGCCTATGGCAAGGTGTTTGCCGCCCCCACCGCCGACAAGCGGGCGCTGAGCATTCAGCAGCCGATAGGCGTAGTGGCCGCCATTACCCCCTGGAACTTCCCCAACGCCATGATCACCCGCAAGATTGCCCCGGCGCTGGCTGCCGGCTGCACCATAGTGGTCAAGCCGTCGGAAGAAACCCCTTTCTCTGCCCTGGCGCTGATGGCGCTGGCCGAGCAGGCCGGCATTCCCGCCGGTGTCATCAACATGATTACCTCCAGCCAGGCGGCCGCCGTGGGGCGAGTGCTGACCGACGACAGCCGGATACGCAAGCTGTCGTTCACCGGCTCTACTCGGGTCGGCAAGCTGCTGTACGCCCAGAGCGCCGAGACGGTGAAGAAACTCAGCCTGGAGCTGGGCGGCAACGCGCCCTTTATCGTGTTCGATGATGCGGATCTGGATGCCGCCGTGGCCGGTGCCGTGATCTCCAAGTTTCGCAATGCCGGCCAGACCTGTGTCTGTGCCAACCGCATTCTGGTGCAGGACGGCATTCACGATGCTTTCGTGGCCCGTTTCAAGGCAGCGGTCGAGCAGCTGGTGGTCGGCAACGGCCTGAATGATGCCACCACTCTGGGCCCGGTGATCAACCAGGCGGCAATCGACAAAATTGCCGGCATGGTCGATACCGCGCAGTCGCAAGGCGCCAGCCTGGTGACCGGCGGCCAACGTCATGAAGCGGGTGCGCTGTTCTTCGCGCCCACCATTCTGACCGGCGTGACCCAGCAGATGGACATCGCCCGTCAGGAAATCTTCGGCCCTGTGGCTCCGATCATTCGTTTCAAGGACGACGCCGAAGCCATCAATATTGCCAACGATACTCCTTACGGCCTGGCCGCCTATTTCTATACCGAAAGCCACAGCCGCATCTGGAAAGTGGCCGAGGCACTGGAATACGGCATGGTTGGCATCAACGAAGGCATTCTGTCCAACGAAATCGCGCCTTTCGGCGGGGTCAAGGAATCCGGTCAGGGACGCGAAGGCTCCTCCCAGGGACTGGAAGACTACATGGAAACCAAATATTTGTGCATGGGCGGCATCCGCTAAGCCATCTTTTCAGGAGACAGAACAATGAGCAAGAATCAGCAACTGCAACAGCGTAAAGATGCCGTCTTCGCACGGGGCATGGGCAACATGGCCGCCGTGTATGTGGATCACGCCAAAAACAACGAAATCTGGGACGTGGAAGGCCGTCGCTATATCGACTTCGCCGCCGGTATCGCCGTGGTCAACACCGGCCACAGCCACCCGCGCATTCAGGCCGCCGTGGCCGAGCAGTTGGGCCGTTTCAGCCACACCTGCGCCATGGTCACCCCCTACGAGAGCGCGGTGGCCCTGGCCGAAAAACTGGTCGAGCTGGCGCCCGGCGACACCCGCAAAAAAGCCATTTTCGTCACCACCGGTGCCGAAGCGGTAGAAAACGCGGTCAAGAT
>JAAEZO010000244.1 GCA_018222825.1 Gammaproteobacteria bacterium | reverse complement strand
CTGGCGCAATATGCCGAGCTCAAGGACATCATTGCCATGCTGGGGCTGGAGCAGTTGTCGGCACAAGACCGCAAGGTGGTAGCCCGGGCCCGGCGGTTGGAGCGTTTTCTGACCCAGCCGTTTTTTACAACCGAGCAGTTCACCGGGCTGACCGGCAAGCTGGTTAGTCTGGAGCAGTCACTGAACGGCTGTGAGCGCATTCTGAATGACGAGTTTGCTGACTATCCGGAGAGCGCGCTGTACATGATAGGCGCGGTAGACGAGGCGAAACAAACAGCGGACGCCGACGATGCGACCTCCGATATTCCCGCGGTCACGGAGGCGAAGCATGTCACCGATAACGATGGAGCTTAAGATCCTGCTGCCCCATGGCATCTTCGCCGAACGCAGCGGGGTGTTGCGCATGGTGGCCGAAACGACGATCGGCGCCGTTGGGCTCTGGCCCCGTCGACTGGACTGCGTGGCGGCGTTGACGCCGGGCATTTTTACCTACGAAACCGAGGCCGAAGGCGAAGTCTTTGTGGCGGTGGATGAAGGGGTGCTGGTCAAGGCCGGTAACGAGGTACGGCTGTCGGTACGCCAGGCGTTGGGCGGGGCCAGTCTGGCCCAGCTGCGCCAGCGCGTAGAGCAGGAATTTCTGTCCCGGAATGAGCAGGAGCAAAACCTGCGTTCGGTGATGACCAAGCTGGAAAGCGGCATTCTGCGCCGGCTGGTGAGCGTCAAGCATGGCTGAGGAACCCGAAAAAAAGCCGGACTTCGCCCGCCAGGTTGGCGCCAAGGCCAGGCGCAAGCTCAGGGCCCGTCGGCATCGTACCCCCGGCTTGTGGTTTGGCCTGGGCATGATGGGATTGATTGGCTGGTCGGTGGTGGTGCCCACGCTGCTGGGGGCCGCCATCGGCTACTGGCTCGACCAGCATGAGCCGGGGCAGTATTCCTGGACGCTGGCACTGCTGATGGCCGGGTTGATGCTCGGTTGTTTCAATGCCTGGTACTGGGTGGCGAGGGAAGATCGGGCCATGCGTGACGAACAGGAGGACAAGCATGAGTAACACGCTGATGTGGGCATGGTCCGGGGCTGTTGGGCTGGCGCTGGGGCTGTTTTTCTTCGGCGGTCTGTGGTGGACGGTTCGACGGGGCCTGTCGTCATCACATCCCGCCTTGTTGTTTCTCGCCAGCCTGTTGCTGCGCACCGGCATCGCGCTGACGGGTTTTTATCTGGTGGCCGACGGTGATTGGCGGAGATGGCTGGCGTGTCTGGTCGGCTTTGTTATCGGGCGCTTGTTGCTGATGCGGCTGATACGCCCGACGCCTGCCGATGCGCCGAGCGCACAAAAGGAGAAGGGTCATGCACCTTAGTCCCGATGAAATCCTGTTCTGGCAATACGGCTTTGTTCAGCTCAATGCCACCATAGTGTTTACCTGGGGGGTGATGCTGTTGCTGGCGGTGGGGGCCAAGCTTATCACCCGCAATCTGTCCACCGGGCTTTCGCGCTCTCGCTGGCAAAACCTGCTGGAAATCATCGTCACCACCCTCGTCAGTCAGATGAAAGAGGTCGGTTTGCATCATCCCCGTACCTATCTCGGCTTTCTGGGCACCCTGTTCCTGTTTGTGGCCAGTTGCAGTCTGCTGACCATGGCGCCCGGTTTCGAGCCGCCGACCGGATCATTGTCTACCACGGTGGCGCTGGCGCTGTGTGTGCTGGTGGCGGTACCGCTGTTCGGTATTGAAGAGCAGGGGCTGCGTGGCTACCTCGCCTCCTATGTGCAGCCGACCGTCGTGATGCTGCCGTTCAACCTGATCAGCGAGCTGTCGCGTACCCTGGCCCTGGCCGTGCGCTTGTTCGGCAACATGATGAGCGGGGCCATGATCATCGCGATTTTGCTGAGCATCACGCCCTTTGTTTTTCCGGTGGTGATGACGGTGCTCGGCCTGCTGACCGGCATGGTGCAGGCTTATATTTTCACTATTCTGGCTGCGGTTTACATCGCGGCCGCCACCCGGGTCCGTAAAGGGACTTCGGCTCGGGTAACAGAACCCGATTCGTGATACCCCCTTCGGGCAAGCCAAGGAGAACCTATGGACAGCATGACCCTGATTGCGATGACTTCCATTTTCATTGCCGGCCTGACCACCGGCTTTGGCACCATGGGGCCGGCACTGGCCGAAGGCCGGGCGGTGGCCACGGCGCTGACGTCATTGGCACAACAACCCGACGCCTCGGCCACCATTACCCGCACCCTGTTTGTCGGCCTGGCGATGATTGAGTCCACCGCCATCTACTGCTTTGTGGTGTCGATGATCGTGATTTTTGCCAACCCGTTCTGGAATTATGCGGTGGCCCAGGCGGCCGGGCAGTAACCCATGCTGATCAACTGGTTTACCGTTGGCGCCCAGGTACTCAATTTTCTGATTCTGGTGTGGCTGATGAAGCGTTTTCTGTATCAGCCGATTCTGAATGCCATCGATGCGCGGGAAAAACGGATTGCCGCCGAGCTGGCCGACGCCGAAAAAAAACAGGCCGGCGCCCTGCGGGAACGCGACGAATTTATCCACAAGAACAGAGAGTTCGAGCAGCAAAAAGCCGAACAGCTGGAGCGGGTCGTTGCCGAAGCCTCGGCCGAGCGGCGGCGATTGCTTGAGGAGACGAAGCAGGCGGCCGATGCCCTGAGCGCACAACGGCAGCAGGCGTTGCAGCGCGAACAGCAAAACCTGAACGAGGCGCTGGCTCGCCATACTCGGGAGGAGGTGTTTGCCATTGCGCGCAAGACACTGACCGACCTGGCCGATACCAGTGTGGAGCAACGCATGGCCGGGGTGCTGGTGCAGCGACTGCGGGCGCTGAGCCCGGCGCAACGAACCGAACTGGG
>JAAEZO010000036.1 GCA_018222825.1 Gammaproteobacteria bacterium | reverse complement strand
CCGTCTTTGCCCCCGATTATGCCCCCAGAGATCTGCCGTCTCTGCGCCAGGACATTACCCAAAACTATATTGTCGACGAGAACACCTATCTTGCCGCCTTGCTGGAGCAAGTGCCGGCCAGTGGTCAGACTCTGGCGCAGATAAATGAACAGGCCCGCCGACTGGTCACCCGGGTGCGGGCAGAAAGCGACGGCGGTGACGGCATCGACGCCTTTTTGCAGCAATACAGCCTGGATACCCAGGAAGGCATTATCCTGATGTGTCTGGCCGAAGCCCTGCTGCGTATTCCCGACAGCCACACCGCCGACGAGTTGATAAAAGACAAACTGTCCGGTGCCGACTGGGCCAGCCATTTCCGCCAGAGCGACTCCACTCTGGTCAATGCCTCTACCTGGGGGCTGATGCTGACCGGCAAGATAGTGCGCATGGACAAGAAGCTCGATGGCAACCCGGCCAATGTGCTCAACCGCATGATCAACCGTATGGGCGAGCCCATGGTGCGTTCGGCCATGTATGCGGCCATGAAGATCATGGGTAAACAGTTTGTGCTGGGGCGAGACATCAAGGAAGCGCTCAAGGCCAGCCGCAAGTCTCGCGAACTCGGCTATACCCATTCCTACGACATGCTGGGCGAAGCGGCGATGACCGTCACTGATGCGGAGAAATACCGAGCCGACTACGCCAACGCCATCAATACCGTTGGCGCCGAAAAACTCAACAACCCCAAGGTGCCCCGCCCCTCCATTTCCATCAAGTTGTCGGCCCTGCATCCCCGTTACGAAGAAGCCAACCGGGAACGGGTACTGACCGAGCTGTACGCCACCGTGCTCGGACTGCTGGAGCAGGCCCGCAAACTGGATGTGTTTATTACCATCGATGCGGAAGAAATGGATCGGCTGGAGCTGTCGCTCGACTTGTTCGAAGCGCTGTACCGGTCGGACGTCAATCAGGGTTGGGGCGGCTTGGGGCTGGTGATCCAGGCCTATTCCAAGCGCGCCCTGCCGGTACTGTGCTGGCTGACCGCGCTGTCACGCAGCCAGGGCGATGAAATTCCGGTACGTCTGGTCAAAGGCGCCTACTGGGACAGTGAAATAAAACACTGTCAGCAGGCGGGCATCGATGGCTATCCGGTTTATACCCGCAAGGCGGGCACCGATGTGTCTTATCTGGCCTGTGCCCGCTACCTGCTGAGCGCCGCCACCGATGGCGCCATCTATCCCCAGTTTGCGACCCACAACGCCCATACGGTAGTGTCGATAATGAACATGGCCGGAGAGCGAAACTTCGAGTTTCAGCGTCTGCACGGCATGGGTGAAGAATTGTATAACGCCGTGCTGGCCGAGAACCCGGGCGTGAATTGCCGCATCTATGCGCCGGTGGGCGCGCACAAGGATCTGCTGCCCTACCTGGTACGTCGCCTGCTGGAAAACGGCGCCAATACCTCCTTCGTGCACAAGCTGGTCGACCCCAAGACCCCCATCGACACCCTGATCACCCATCCGCTGACCAGCCTGGCTGAATACGACAGCCTGGCCAACGACAAGATACCGCTGCCGCTGGCCATCTTTCCGGACCGGGTCAACTCCCGGGGCCTGAACATGAACATCGAGGGCATTCGCGCGCCCTTCTTCAAGGCGCTGGATGAACTGACCAGCAAGGCCTGGCAGGCCGGCCCCGTGGTGGGCGGAAAGACCCTGAGCACGGGTGCGGCCAATGCGGTACTGAGCCCGCAGCATCATGGCCGGCAGGTTGGTCAGGTCTATTTTGCCGACAAGGCCACGGTTGAACTGGCCGTCGGCAAGGCACAGGCCGCCTTCAAGGGCTGGCGTAACACGCCGGTGGAAGTGCGTGCCCAGGCACTGGAAAAACTGGCGGATCTGCTGGAAGAGCACCATATCCAGCTGATTTCCCTCTGTACCCGGGAAGCCGGCAAGTTGCTGCAGGACGGTATCGACGAGGTGCGCGAGGCGGTGGACTTCTGTCGCTACTATGCCAATGAGGCCCGCAGCCTGATGGAGCCGAAAAAGCTGCCCGGCTACACCGGCGAGCTGAACCTGCTGTTCGCCCAGGGCCGGGGCCCCTTCGTCTGCATCAGCCCCTGGAACTTCCCGCTGGCCATTTTCCTCGGTCAGATTACCGCCGCCCTGGCCACCGGTAATACCGTACTGGCCAAGCCCGCCGAACAGACCAGCCTGATCGCTCATCTGGCGGTAACCCTGGCCCACAAGGCCGGCATTCCCGTCGATGTGCTGCAGTTGCTGCCCGGCGACGGCGCCACAGTAGGCGCAACGCTGACCGCGGATCCGCGCATTGCCGGCGTCTGTTTCACCGGCTCCACCGATACCGCCATGCTGATCAACCAGACCCTGGCCAAGCGTAAAGGGGCGATCATCCCGCTGATCGCCGAAACCGGCGGCCAGAATGCGATGATCGTCGACTCCACCGCCCTGCCCGAGCAGGTGGTGCGGGACGTGGTGCGCGCCGCCTTCCAGAGTGCCGGCCAGCGTTGCTCCGCCCTGCGGGTACTCTACCTGCAGGACGATATTGCAGAGCGGGTGCTGGAAATCCTGAAAGGCGCCATGAACGAGCTGAGCGTGGCCGATCCGGCACTGTGGTCGACCGACGTCGGCCCGGTGATCGACCAGGATGCCCAGTCTGGCCTCGAAGCTCACCTGGCCAGAATGCAGGCGGCCGGCAAAAAAATCATCGCCCAGACTTCGATCGGCAAAGGCTGCGGCCAGGGCTTCTATATTCAGCCCACGGCACTGGAGATAAGCGCCATCGGTGAACTGGAGAAAGAACAGTTCGGCCCCATACTGCATGTGGTCCGTTTCAAGGCCAAAGACATCGACCGAGTGATCAATGATATCAATAACACCGGCTATGGCCTGACGCTGGGCATTCACAGCCGCAACGAGTCCTTTGCCGAATATGTGGCCCAAAGCATCGATGCGGGTAACGCCTATATCAACCGGGATCAAATCGGCGCCATGGTGGGCGTACAGCCCTTCGGTGGCCAGGGTCTGTCCGGCACCGGCCCCAAGGCGGGCGGCCCCCACTATCTGACCCGTTTCATCACCGAGAAAACCATCACCAACAACACCACGGCGATTGGCGGCAACGCCACCCTGTTGTCACTGGGCGAAGGCTGATCGGAAGCGGCAAGCCGAAAACTGTAGGTTGTAATAAGAAAAGACGCTGCGGCGTCTTTTTTCATATTCAGCCGTTATAATGGTCTTTTTTCGAGAAAGGGGGCCTGAATTCGTGGAAGTCTATCTGGTGGGAGGCGCGGTACGGGATGAGCTGCTGGGCCTGAAAGTCGAGGAACGAGACTACATGGTGGTGGGTGCCACTCCCGAGCAGTTGCTCAAGCTCGGCTACAACCAGGTCGGCAAGGACTTTCCGGTATTTCTGCATCCGAAAAGCCGCGAGGAATATGCCCTGGCCCGCACCGAGCGCAAATCGGGCAAGGGCTACACCGGCTTTATCTGCGAATTCGGTCCCGACGTCACCCTGGAAGAAGATCTGATGCGTCGGGACCTGACCATCAACGCCATCGCCCGGGACGAGCAAGGCACCCTGCATGACCCCTACGGTGGCCAGGCCGACATAGAGGCGCGAGTGCTGCGCCATGTGTCCGACGCCTTCGGTGAAGATCCGCTGCGAGTATTGCGGGTGGCGCGCTTTGCCGCCCGCTTTCACGCCCAGGGGTTTACCGTGGCCGATGAAACTCAGGCGCTGATGCGACAGATGGCCGCCGGCGGTGAACTGAGCGCCCTGACGCCGGAGCGGGTGTGGAAAGAAACGGAAAAAGCCCTGGCCTGCGATCATCCCCAGGTCTTTTTCGAGGTATTGCGTCAATGCGATGCACTCAAGGTGCTGTTTCCGGAAGTGGATGCCCTGTTCGGCGTGCCCGGGCCGAAAGAGTGGCACCCGGAAATCGACACCGGCCTGCATACCATGATGGTACTCAAGCGTGCCGCCGAACTGGGCGCCGCTATCCCCTGTCGCTTTGCCGCCCTCTGCCATGACTTCGGCAAGGCACTGACGCCATCGGACAAGTGGCCCAGCCACCATGATCATGGCGAGTTGGGAATAATACCGATAACGGCGTTGTGCTCCCGCTTCAAGGTCCCCACCGAACACAAGGAGCTGGCACTGCTTATGAGCCGCTGGCATATTTGCCTGCATCGGTTGGTCAGCCCCACGTCGGAGCAAGCCGAGGCGGTACTGGAACTGTTTCAACATACCGACGCCTGGCGTAAGCCCGAGCGTTTCGCTCAATTGCTCTTGTGTGCCCAGGCCGATCTGCAGGGCAGAGCCGGCTTCGAACAACGCCCTTACCCACAGCGAGAGTTGCTATGGTATTGGCTGTGCGAACTGAGAGCCATTACAGCCGCGCCTTTTGTGGCTCAGGGACTGAGAGGGCCGGATATCGGTGACGCCATTGCAGCCGCCCGCTTGCAACAGCTCAAGCGGTGGCTGGCTTAAAGCTGGCCGGCCATCACCCACAACAGCACGGCGCCCAGTCCCAACCGATAGATCACGAAAGGCATGACCCCGATACGGTTAAGCAGGGAAAGAAAAAGGTGGATGCAGAGCAATGCGCTGGCAAACGACACCACCACCCCCAGCCCGATGGCCGGCCAGGACATCGTCAGGCCGGAGCCAATCAAACCGGTCGCCTGGTGGCTGCCCGCCAGAAAAATAATGGGGATAGACATCAGAAAAGAAAAACGAGCCGCCGCGGCCCGGGTCATGCCCAGCATCAGCCCGGCGGTCAGGGTGATGCCGCTGCGCGATGTACCCGGGATCAATGCCAGCGCCTGGGCGCAGCCCAACAACAAGGCACCCCGCCAGCCGGTCTGATATTCGTCTTTATTCAGCCGGGCCATGCTGTCCGCCCCCCACAACAACAAGCCAAACAGTATGGTCGCCGCCGCAATCACCCAGCCGGAACGCAGGTACTCGGCGATTTCACCGCCAAACAAGGCCCCCACCACACAGGCCGGTATCGTTGCCAGCACTATGCTCCAGGCCAGCCGCGATTCGGCATTATGTCCTTTTCCACGTAGCGAGCGAAACCAGGCCTGGGTCAGGGTAATGACTTCCTTGCGAAAGTAATGCAGCACCGCCAGCAGGCTACCCAGATGCACCGCCACGTCGAAGGCCATGCCCTGATCGCGCCAGCCCAGTAACACCGAGGGCAGGATCAGGTGCGCCGAGCTGGAGATGGGAAGGAATTCGGTAAAACCCTGAATAAGCGCGAGCAGTATGGTGTGCACTTCCATGTTGCGATTCCTTTGAACGGTTACATTCGCAAGCTAGCAGTGTTCAATGACGCTTTAATGATATATCAACTAAATCAAAGGTTGTGGGCAAAGCGCTCTATTTCTACACCCACGCCGGCGGCATTGGCTACCGCCCCCGGCTTGGTCAGCCGAACTTTTACCGACTGAACCGGAAACTCTGCCAGGATCAGCTGAGCTATCTGTTCGGCCATGGTTTCGACCAACTCCACATGATTTTGTTCCGCGTGCCGCGTGACTTTCTGGGACAGGGTCGCATAGTCCAGCGCCTTGGCGAGATCGTCGCCCAGGGCCGCGGGGCGATTGTCATATCCCATCTCCAGATCGAAGCGCAGCTTCTGTCGTATCCCTTTTTCCCAATCATAAGCACCTATGGTAGTCAGCACTTCCAGGCCTTGCACAAACACTTTATCCATCATCTCTGTCTTCTGTTAAGCTGTGGCTATCTTCGGCGACCGGGTCCCGCTGGCCCCGCCAGCTTAAGCCAGTAGCTTAGTTCAAGCGCGCAATAATAACGGATTGACCCCGAGGTATAAACCGAGAATGACGGCCCTCACCCTGTTTATGATTATGCTCGCCTACCTGGGGGGATCCATCTCCAGCGCCGTGTTGATCTCTCGTCTTTACCGCCTGCCAGACCCCCGCCAGCATGGCTCGGGTAACCCCGGCGCCACCAATGTGCTGCGCACCGGCAACCGCAGCGCCGCGGTCTGGGTGCTGCTGCTCGATATTCTGAAAGGGACACTGCCGGTTTATCTGGGCTGGTTTCTCGATATCAGCCCGCTGTATCTGGCGTTGATTGGTATGGCCGCCTGCCTGGGACACATGTTCCCGCTGTTTTTCCATTTCCGCGGTGGCAAGGGGGTAGCAACCGCCCTCGGCACCCTGTTGCCACTGGGCATGGACATGACAGGCCTCATGCTGCTGACCTGGCTGGTCAGCCTGGGGTTGTTTGGTTATTCTTCGCTGGCGTCACTCATTACCGCTCTGGTCGCGCCGCTTTACGCCTATTACATCAAAGCGGAATATACCCTGGCGGTGGCGCTGCTCTCCTGCCTGATCATACTTCGTCACCACCCCAATATCAGCCGGCTCTATCATCGCCAAGAAACATCGATTCTGGACAAGTTCAGGCGAAACCGAGATGAGTGAAGGGTAAGCAGAGCAATGGTTTCAGCTCTTTCCTCCCCCTTCACTATCGACTCAGTCCACGGCTTCCAGCTCGTCCAGCGGCCAGCGCGGCCTGGCGCGTACCGCCAGCGGCTCACTTTCACCGGCTTTCAGTCGTTGCAGGCCGGCAAAGGCAATCATGGCGCCGTTATCGGTGCAATATTCGTTACGCGGATAGAATACTTCGCCCTTCAACCCCTTCATCAGGGATTCCAGTTGGCTTCGTAACGAGACATTCGCGCTCACGCCACCGGCCACCACCAAACGATTCAGCCCGGTCTGTTGCAGGGCACGCTTGCACTTGATGGCCAGAGTATCGACCACCGCCTGCTGAAAGGCGTGGGCGATGTCGGCCCGGGTCTGTTCATCATTGCCTTCACGGGCAATGGTGGTGGCGGTGGCGGTTTTCAGGCCGGAAAAACTGAAGTCCAGACCCGGGCGGTCGGTCATCGGCCGCGGAAATTTAAAGCGATTGGGCTGCCCCTGCTCGGCAAGTTTGGCCAGCCGCGGGCCGCCGGGGTAATCCAGCCCCATCAGTTTGGCGGTTTTATCGAACGCCTCACCGGCGGCATCGTCTACCGACTCGCCCAGAATCTCATAACGACCGATGCCGTCCACCCGTACCAGCAGGGTGTGGCCACCGGAGACCAGCAGGGCGACAAACGGAAAGGCCGGCACCCGCTCTTCCAGCATGGGAGCCAGCAGGTGCCCTTCCATGTGATGCACCGCCACCGCTGGCTTGTTCCAGGCGAAAGCCAAGCTGCGGCCGATGGTGGCGCCAACCAGCAGCGCTCCCATCAGGCCGGGTCCGGCGGTATAGGCCACGCCATCGATATCGTCCCGGCTGCAGCCGGCGTCGGCCAGCGCCGCCTCGATCAGTGGAATGGTCTTGCGAATATGATCCCGGCTGGCAAGCTCGGGCACCACACCACCGTAGTCCGCATGCAGCGCTACCTGGCTATATAACTGGTGAGCCATGATACCGAGTTGGTCGTCGTAGATGGCGATGCCGGTTTCATCACAGGAAGTTTCTATACCTAATACACGCATGTCGGTCTAATCATTCAAGGCTGTCGGAAAAGAAGGGCCTATGTTACCCTCCCCGTGATTTTTTAACCAGCGAAGGGCTGCCGGACTTTACTTTAGGTTCCGGTTCAGAGTAGAATTTCGCACCATTTTTATTAGTCAAACTGGTCGGTGACAGACCAGTTAACCGAGGTGAGAGGCACATGCCAGTAATTAAAGTACGTGAAAACGAGCCCTTCGACGTAGCCCTGCGTCGTTTCAAGCGTTCCTGCGAAAAGGCCGGTATTCTGTCTGAAGTGCGTCGTCGCGAGCACTACGAGAAGCCGACTACCGAACGCAAGCGCGCCAAGGCTGCTGCTGTTAAGCGTCATGCCAAGAAACTGGCTCGTGAAAACGCACGTCGTACTCGTCTGTACTAAGTTGTCATTGATCTCATGTCTTTAAAAGACCAGCTGTCAGAGCAACAAAAGATTGCCATGCGTGCCAGAAACAAGGCGCGCCTCGGCACCTTGCGTATGCTGCTGGCAGAGATCAAACAAAAAGAGATCGACAGCCGCGAGACCCTGGATGATGACGCCATCATCACCATCGTCACCAAAATGGTGAAACAGCGTAAAGATGCCGCTACTCAATTTGAGCAGGCCGGTCGTCAGGAGCTGGCCGATGGTGAACGCCAGGAAATCGTGGTGCTGCAGGAATTCCTGCCGCAACCTCTGACCGCAGACGAACTGGATGCCTTGCTGACGCAAGCCATCGCCGATACCGGTGCCACAGGCATGCAGGATATGGGCAAAGTGATGGCGGTGCTCAAACCGCAAATCCAGGGACGTGCAGATATGGGCAAGGTCAGCGCCAGCATTAAAGCCAGACTGGCTTAAGCGCTCAAGCTGTTCCCTGCCAACGGGCCGTGCCTCTTCATGAAGCACGGCTTTGTTTTTTTCGCTTTCCGGTGAATGATGACAGGCAGAATCCCCCAATCTTTTATTGACGATCTGCTGGCCAGAACCGACATCGTCGATCTGATCGATCAGCGGGTAAAACTCAAAAAAGCCGGCAAGAACTATCAGGCCTGCTGCCCCTTTCACAACGAAAAATCCCCCTCCTTTACCGTCAGTGCCGATAAACAGTTCTATCATTGCTTCGGCTGTGGCGCCCACGGCACCGTGCTCGGCTTTCTGATGGAATATGACGGACTGGAGTTTCTCGACGCCATCGACGAACTCGCCGGCATGCACGGAGTTACCGTCCCGCGGGAAAGCGGCGGCTCTTCCCTGTCTCCGGCACAACAGGCGGCGGCGAAGGCGGTACGTCAGGATCTGTACGGTCAGCTCAACGACATCAGCCGTTTCTATCAGGGACAGCTGCGCCAGTCGCAGGATGCCATCAACTACCTCAAGGGCCGAGGCCTGAGCGGTGAAGTGGTTAAACAGTTCAATATCGGTTACGTACCGGATCAGTGGGACGGCGTTAAACGCCAGTTTGCCCGCAATCCGGAGGCCGAACGCCAGCTGATTGAAGGTGGCATGCTGCTGCAAAGCGACAACGGCCGCGTCTACGACCGTTTTCGCGATCGCATCATGTTCCCCATTCACGACCGACGCGGCCGGGTAATCGGCTTTGGCGGCCGGGTACTGGGTGACGGCACCCCCAAATACCTGAACTCACCCGAGACACCGGTATTTCACAAGGGACGGGAACTCTACGGCCTCTATGAAGTACGCCAGGCACACCGCAACCCGGAGCGGATTCTGGTGGTGGAAGGCTACATGGATGTGGTGGCGTTGGCCCAGTTTGGCATCGACTATGCGGTAGCCAGCCTCGGTACTTCCACCACCCTCGACCACCTGCAACTGCTGTTTCGCACCACCCGCGAGGTGATCTGCTGTTACGACGGGGACCGGGCCGGACGCGAGGCCGCCTGGCGGGCATTGGAAAACGCCCTGCCCCTGATGCAGGATGGCCGCAGCCTGAAATTCGTGTTTCTGCCCGACGGTGAAGATCCCGACACCCTGGTACGCAAACTGGGCGCGCCCGCCTTTGAGCAGCAACTGAGCGAGGCTCAGGACTTCGGCGATTTTCTGTTCGAGCGCCTGGCCCAGGACACCATGAGCGGAGACGCCGGTCAGCACGAACTGGCCCACAAGGCCGCCGAGGCCATTGTTCGAGTGCCGGAGGGCTTTACCCGCGAGGGCTTGATTACTCAGCTCTCCCATCAGCTGAACTGGGGCGAAAATGAGCGGCGGGTACGAGAGCTGTTCGGTCGTTTGCAGAAGAGCGGTACCGAGCAACCCACTCAGATCAGACCGCCCAGCAAAAAGATAAAGCTGACCCCTCTTCGCCGGGCCATTGCCCTTGTGCTACAATATCCGGCTGCCGCTGCTCGATTACCGGCCATGCCCGAACTGGCTGAATTGCCATTACCCGGCATGGGACTGCTGCAGACATTGCTCGGTCAGGTACAACACCGACCGGAAATGACCACGGCCCAGTTGCTCGAACATTGGCGCGGTCATGAGTCCGAACCGGCGCTGGCTCGATTGGCAATGGCCGAAGGCCTGTTCGCAGGCGAGCACATCGAGCAGGAACTGCAGGATATCTTTGTGGTGCTGATCAACGAGTATCTGGCCAGCCGCATCGAATCGCTGCAACGAAAAAGCAGTCAGCACGGACTGACCTCGGCAGAAAAACAGGAATTACTGCTACTGCTCAGCGAAAGCAAGGGTGGTGGTGGCTGAACATTGAAAAGTGGGCATAGTGCCCCAATATCGTAATGCAGGCCCGGCAAACGGGTAATGATGAACCATTGAACGCTGCAGCACTCTCACCGTTTATGAAGGCGAGGCGTGTTGGCAAGCTCAGACCAGCATAGCGAGGCTGGTCAAATTTTGTTATAATCGGCTACTTGCGCGCCATAAAAGAGTGCCTAATGCCTACACCCTCTTGCAACATCTAACCGGACGAGTTCTATGGAGCAAACCCCGCAGTCTCAGCTTAAACTTCTCGTTGCCAAAGGTAAAGAACAGGGTTACCTGACCTATGCCGAGGTAAACGATCATCTTCCTCAGGATATCGTCGATTCCGATCAAATCGAAGATATCATTCAGATGATCAATGACATGGGTATTCAGGTGGTGGAAAGCGCCCCCGATGCCGATGATCTGATGATGTCTGAAACCACCGCCGACGAAGACGCCGCCGAGGCCGCCGCTCAGGCGCTGGCTTCTGTCGAATCGGAAATTGGCCGCACCACCGACCCGGTCCGCATGTACATGCGTGAAATGGGTACGGTTGAGCTGCTGACCCGTGAAGGCGAAATCGATATCGCCAAACGGATCGAAGAAGGTATCAATCAGGTACAGAGCTCGGTATCCGAATACCCCGAGACCATCACTTCTCTGCTGTACCAGTTTGACCGTTTCGAAGCCGGTGATATCAAACTGAGCGATATCATTTCCGGATTTCTCGACCCGGACGCCGTCGACACTGTTGCGCCTACCGCTACTCATATCGGCTCGGAACTGAGCGATAAAGAGCTGGAAGACGAAGACGAAGACGATAAAGACGACGAAGACGAAGAAGAAGTCGATACCGGCCCGGATCCGGAGCTGGCGCGCGAAAAATTTGGCGTCTTGCGTGAACAGTACGAAATCATGCGCGGCGTTATTGAAAGCAAAGGTCGCACCTCACCGGAAGCGGCAGCAGAAATAGCCGGCCTTGCTTATATCTTCCGCGAGTTTCGCCTGGTGCCCAAGCAGTTCGACCGCCTGGTCAACGCCATGCGTAACACCATGGAACGCGTCCGTATTCAGGAACGTCTTATCCTGAAACTGTGTGTAGAGCAGTGCAAAATGCCGAAGAAAACCTTCGTGCAGGCCTTTGCTCAACACGAAAGCGAGCAGGAATGGTTTAACAAGCAGCTGGCCGCCGGTAAAGCCTGGTCGGTGAAGATGGAAGAAGTCGCCGAAGACGTGCTGCGTTCCATCGGCAAGCTCAAGCTGGTTGAAGAAGAAACCGGCCTGACCATCTCGCAGATTAAAGACATCAACCGTCGCATGAGCATCGGTGAAGCCAAGGCCCGCCGCGCCAAGAAAGAAATGGTTGAGGCCAACCTGCGTCTGGTTATTTCCATCGCCAAGAAGTACACCAACCGTGGCCTGCAGTTCCTGGACCTGATCCAGGAAGGCAACATCGGTCTGATGAAGGCAGTGGACAAGTTTGAATATCGTCGCGGCTACAAGTTCTCGACCTACGCTACCTGGTGGATCCGTCAGGCCATTACCCGCTCTATCGCGGATCAGGCCCGTACCATCCGTATTCCGGTGCACATGATCGAGACCATCAACAAGCTCAACCGTATTTCCCGCCAGATGCTGCAGGAAATGGGTCGTGAACCGACCCCGGAAGAGCTGGCTCATCGCATGGCTATGCCGGAAGACAAGATCCGTAAGGTGCTGAAAATCGCCAAAGAGCCGATCTCGATGGAAACACCCATCGGCGACGATGAAGACTCCCATCTGGGCGACTTTATCGAGGACACCACCCTGTCCTTGCCGGCCGACTCCGCGACCAGCGAAAGTCTGCGTAATGCCACCAAGGACGTGCTCTCTGGCCTGACCGCACGGGAAGCCAAGGTACTGCGTATGCGTTTCGGTATCGACATGAATACCGACCATACCCTGGAAGAAGTAGGCAAGCAGTTCGACGTAACTCGCGAGCGTATTCGCCAGATCGAAGCCAAGGCATTGCGCAAACTGCGCCATCCCAGCCGCTCCGAAGTACTGCGCAGCTTCCTCGACGAGTAAGCGGCAGTCAGCGACAATAAAGACGATAAAAGGGCGCCTCGGCGCCCTTTTTCTTTTTGCACCTTAAATGCCAACCGTTTAAAAATCAAACTGATATAGAGTTAGCCTTACTGGACAGCCAAGGCGGCTTTCCCTATAATCAGCTCCACTTTTGGCCCCTTAGCTCAGTTGGTTAGAGCACACGACTCATAATCGTTAGGTCCCCAGTTCAAGTCTGGGAGGGGCCACCAAATACCAGGCACTTAGCTCAAACCGGGCTGGGTGCTTTTTTATTTCTACTGTCTTTCTCTCCGCATCGCATCGCCAATTATTGAAATACAGACGTCTGCCATCATGGCCGGCAGGTGCAGGCTATTATTCAATCAGTACTTTCCACTCCTTAAACATCATTACCGGCTGGCACCGGACTTGGTATAGTCGGTTACCGAAACCGCCTCCATTGGCGACCAGCATACGTCTACCACGCGAGGAGTCTTGATGTCGCTCATCCTGCTGCTGATCCAGCAGATGTCCCTGTATCTGGTGATCGTTTATCTGGTCAGCAAGACGCCGTTATTCAAGCTTTTTACCGAAGCCTCTACTCGCCTGCCCCACAAGATCTTCATTTATCTGGTGTTTTCAGGCTTCTGTATCATGGCTACCTACTTCGGTGAACAAACCAACGGGGCCATCGCCAATACCCGCGCCATGGGCGCCGTGTTGGGCGGTTTGCTCGGTGGCCCGGTCACCGGCTTTCTGGTCGGGCTCACCGGTGGCCTGCATCGCTATAGCCTGGGCGGTTTTACCGATATGGCCTGCGCCGTTTCCACCACCTTCGAAGGGCTCTCTGCCGGTCTGCTCAGCCATTACCTGCGGCGTAGCGGCAGAAGCGAGCTGATTTTCAACCCCTTGCTGGTCTGCCTGTTCACCCTGTATGCCGAAATCATGCAGATGAGCATCATATTACTGGTCGCCCGCCCGCTTGATGATGCACTGGAACTGGTCAAGCAGATCGCACCGTCCATGCTGCTGGTCAACTCGGTCGGTGCCGCCCTGTTCATGAGCATGATCCGTGACCAAAAAACCATGTTCGACAAGCTGTCCTCCGCCTTTTCCACCAAGGCACTGAAAATTGCCGAACGCAGCGTGGGCATGCTCAGCAAGGGCTTTAATGAAGAAACCAGCGCCCAGGTGGCCAGGATCATGATTGAAGAAACCAAGGTCGGCGCCGTCGCCATTACCGACCGGGAAAAGCTGCTGGCCTTTATCGGTATCGGTGCCGACCATCATCTGCCCGGCGCCCCCATTTCCTCCCGCATGACACTGGATGCCATCAACCACAACAAGGTGATGTTTGCCGACGGTGTCGAGGTACCCTACGCCTGCTCCATGTCACCCCAGTGTTCGCTGGGGTCCAGTCTGGTGATCCCGCTAAGAAGCGACAATGAAGTCATCGGCACCATCAAGCTGTACGAACCCAAAAACAAGCTGTTCCTCAATATCAACCGTACCCTGGGCGAAGGCATTGCCCGGCTGCTGTCCAACCAGATTCTCTTCGGCCGCTTTGTACAACAGCAAAACCTGCTGACCCAGGCCGAACTCAAGCTATTGCAGGCTCAGGTCAACCCGCATTTCCTGTTCAACGCGCTCAGTACCATCGGCGCCATTACCCGGCAGGATCCCAACAAGGCACGGCAACTACTGCAGCAGCTGAGTCAGTTTTTGCGCATCAACCTAAAACGCACCACCGGTCTGGTGACACTCGGTGATGAGCTGGAACATATTCATGCCTATCTGACCATCGAGAAGGCCCGTTTCATCGATAAACTGCAGGTGGATCTTCAGCTTCCCGAATCACTGCTCGGCATTCAGGTACCGGCCTTTACCCTGCAGCCGATTATCGAAAATGCCGTCAAGCACGGCACCTCGCACCTGCTGGAAACCGGGCGAATTCACGTCACTGCCAGCGTGGACGATAACGTTCTGCTACTCGAAGTGACCGATAATGCGGGGCTTTATCAACCCAGGGAAGACTCGGATGGCCTGGGAATGAACCTGGTGCACAAGCGCATTCAAAACCTGTTCGGGCCAGACTACGGCCTGAATGTCATCTGTGAGCCCGGAGAATATACTCGGGTCGAGATTCGTTTACCCATCACGGAAACAGCATCATGATCACCTGCCTGATTATCGACGATGAGCCCTTCGCCCGGGACGAACTGGCGGCCCAGCTTGCCGAGGCCGATGACATTGAAATTGTCGGTCAGTGCAGTAACGCCATCGAGGCGATGCAGGCCATCAGCAAACTCAAACCCCAGCTGATTTTTCTGGATATTCAGATGCCCAGAATTACCGGCATGGAACTGATCGCCATGCTGGATCCGGACACCATGCCCCGAGTGGTATTCGTTACCGCCTACGATCAATTTGCCGTGCAGGCCTTTGACCGGCATGCCTTCGACTACCTGCTAAAACCGGTCGATGAACAGCGACTGCTGCGCACGCTGGAAAAAGTTCGCCGTGACCTGCATCCACAGGCGGTCGGTGACCTGGCACCGAATCAGTTGGAACACCTGCCCTGTTACACTGGCCAGCGCCTTAAAGTGGTGCCGGTGCAGGAGGTCGAATATGTGTTCAGCGATCTCGGTGGGGTACATGTGGCCACCGCCAAAGAAAAGGTACATACCCACATGACCCTGAAAGTCATGGAAGAAAAAACGCCGCTCATCCGCTGCCATCGACAGTATCTGGTGGCCCCCGCCGCCATTACCGAAATCGAGCTGCTGGATACCGGCGGAGAGGTAATCACTCGCTCCGGTGCTAAGGTGCCGGTCTCCCGTCGTTACCTCAAACCGCTGAAACAGATATTCGGTTTCCACTAAGACTGATGCACTGGAGTGAGCGAGTGATCGTTCACTCCCGCTGACAACCGCTTACCCTTCGTTTTCGACCGCTGACCCATTTCCCGCTATACCCGACGCACCGGCACCTTACACTGACGGCCATCTAATAAGGGAGATGACGTTATGACCTGGTTTTTACTCTGTGTCGGCCTGTTGCTCGGCGGATATTTTATCTACGGCACCTTTGTTGAAAAGATATTCGGTATTAAAAGGGAACGTCAGACCCCGGCGTTTACCCAGGGCGACGGGGTGGATTTTGTGCCCATGTCCAAGGGTAAAGTCTATCTGATCCAGTTGCTCAACATCGCCGGTGTCGGCCCCATCTTCGGCCCCATTCTCGGTGCCCTTTACGGTCCGGCTGCCATGTTGTGGATTGTGCTGGGCTGTATCTTTGCCGGTGCCGTGCACGACTACTTCTCTGGCATGCTGTCGGTACGCAATGGCGGCCAGTCGGTTCCCAACCTGGCGGGTAAATACCTGGGCCGGGGCGCCAAAAACTTCATGAACGTCTTTGCCATCGTGCTGCTGCTGCTGGTTGGCGTGGTGTTCATCTCCGCGCCTGCCGGCCTGCTGGCCAAGCTGACCGGTGTCAGCCTCTCGGTCTTTGTCGGCGTGATCTTCGTCTACTACCTGCTGGCCACCATAGTGCCGGTCGACAAGATCATCGGTCGTCTCTATCCCTTCTTTGGCGCCCTGCTTATCTTCATGTCGGTCGGTCTGACCGTGGCGCTGGCACTTTCCAGCGAACACAGCATGCTGCCGGGCTTTGAAGTGGGTGACTTCTTCCAGAACCTGAACCCCAACGACATGCCGCTGTGGCCTGCGCTGTTCATCACCATCGCCTGCGGTGCCGTCTCCGGTTTTCATGCCACTCAGTCACCCTTGATGGCCCGCTGTGTAGAGAATGAAAGCAATGGCCGCTTCGTGTTCTACGGCGCCATGATTGGCGAAGGCATCATCGCCCTGATCTGGTGTGCCATCGCCCTGTCTTTCTTCGGTGGTGTTGAAGGTCTCAATGCCGGCATGGCCGGTAACCCGGCCAACGTGGTGTACGACGCCTCTACCGGTCTGCTCGGCGCGGTTGGCGGCTTCATGGCGGTACTGGGGGTGATAGTGCTGCCGATTACTTCCGGTGACACCGCCTTCCGCTCTGCCCGTCTGATCCTGGCCGAGTACTTCAACCTGCCACAGACTCAGTTGCCCAAGCGCCTGCTGCTGGCCATACCGCTGTTCATCATCGGGGCCGTGCTGACTCAGGTCGACTTCGGCATCATCTGGCGCTACTTCGGTGTCGCCAACCAGGCAACTGCGGTAATGATGCTGTGGACCGCCGCCGCCTACCTGCTGCGTCACAACAAGCTGCACTGGATTGCGACCATACCGGCGATGTTCATGACCACTGTGGTCATCAGCTTCCTGCTCAACTCCGCCACCCTGGGTGCCGGTCTGCCGATGACCCTGTCTACCGTCACCGGCATAGTGCTGACCCTGGCGATTACCGCCCTGGTCATCAGCAAAACCAAAGGCAAGGATGTCGAGCTGCAGGCAGACAACATCTAAGCCTAGCCGCTCGTTAGCCCCAAAAAAGCCGGTCATCAAGACCGGCTTTTTTATTGTTTGATGCTCGCTGGGTCCAGGCGTTTTAGCGGTGACACAAACAATGCCATGATCTCTGACTCTACTCAGCCAATGGCAATCGAGGTCATGGCAAACTGAACGACTGAAACACTATGGTCAGGCTGTATTACTCGGCACCACACAAAAGCCGCCTTACGGCGGCTTCGACTATTTAGACCTGTTTACTCTGTAAAAAGGGTTATCAGACCATCCCCCTACTCAGGGCAAATCCACAACGGCTTCATCGCTGAAGGTTTTCAAGTAAGCCACAATGGCGGCCTCGTCACATGCGCTTAGCCCCAAGTTACCCGTGATACCGAAAGTAAAGGATGCTCCGGCTTCATGACCTGGTGCCGGCCAGCAATTGTTCGCCAGTGCTTCCTCCTCGGTAGTTATTCCTTCCTCGCAACGCACCACACCATGACTCTGACCAACGAGAGACGTATTGTAGAAATGCACCAGACTATCCAGGCTCTTGAACCAACCATTTCTGGTATAGGCCTTGATAAAATCAGGCGTGGGCCGTAGATCCACATTACGCAGAGAAGGAGTCTTCGTGAGGCCGGCATGGGCAATCACACCGGTATGATCCGCAAGGCTGTCATCCGATGCGGTGACACCGGGAATGTCGAAGTTCACCGGGCTACCTATATTGTGGTAGCCATGATCGGCATAAGTCTGCAGCGGCTCGGTACCGTTATCGGTGGCGTTATTACTGTGGCAAAGGGCACAACCAGCCCCCGTTCTGCCTTCCGTTAACACCACCCCGCCGGGGAAAGAATTACCATCTGCATCACAGGTTGCAATATCGCCCACTTGAATAGGTTTCGGCTGAGCAGGATTAAACAAAATCGCTGCTGCATAGAACAGATCGTGGCCCCAGTTTTCTTCGGGGGTCAGCCCTGCCAGTGGGAACGCCCCCGTGCTGTTATCAGCTTCACACAGGCCTGGGTCGTCCGCCACCAATCCGAAGCGTGACACTATGTCGTCAAACTCCGCATCGGTCAGATTCTGCGCCCAGGGCAACGCTTTTATCTCTACTTCGGTCAAACACGCCAGTTCGGCCCGCAGGGCATTATCGCGTTTGGAGCTGAATGAGTTCACTTCGGGAGAGTCCTGATAAGCGGCAAGCGCCACCGCTATACGCTTGAAGCTGGTGCTGTAATTATTCTGGTCGCACTGAATGTGACTCCCCCAGGCGTCGGTAAACAGGTTGGCATAATCAGCCTTTTTGACCTGCTGACAGACGGCTTTTTCGCGGATATTCTGCTCGACCGGATTAGGAAAGGGATTAAGTGCCTGATCGGCCACCGGCCCCAGAAAGCCTTCAACCGCCCGTTCAAACAGAGTTAAGTCATTAGGATTATTCACTGTAACCACATCCGCCAAGGAGATATGGACTGCGGCCCCTTCCGGAAACAGAGGATCGCTACCCTCGGATCGCCCGTTCCAGAAGGCTCCCCCAAAGGCGGGGACAAAAGGATTGTTTACACTCAAGGCAAAAGGAGGAATAAAGGTCGCATAGGCATTAGTGGGCGGTTTCAGCTGCCCTCTGGCATCCGGATCCCGGTGGATGTCTGCCCCGGGCTGCGCTACTTCAACCAGGTTGATATTCGAGCTGGCTCCGGTCCAGCCAGTGGCGGGATCATGACAGCTGGCACAAGACTGCTGCCCTTTGGGCCGAGAAATCGGTGTGAAGAACACTTCCTTCCCTAATTCAACCAGGGCGACAACCCGTTCTTCGTCGCTTTTGACGGGTGCATCTTGCTTGGCTTCAGCTTGGCCGGAGGCCAGGCTCAGACCACTCGCAAGTACCACGAGTGTTACTGCCTTTGCTATCGAAGATGCCCGAAATATTGTCGTGGCCATCACTGTTGCTCCTTAATTATTACCACATCCTCTTGCAACTTGTTACGTAGCGAGATTTACATATCTTTATTTCTTCAGAAACAGAATGTAGTCAACAGCTCCGCCATTACAAAGGAGTGATTGCCAAATATTAACATTCAAAAAACAAACAACTGCATCGCCACTACAAAAGAGTTAAGTCGCAGATTTCACTCTGACGCCAGCTATTTCAGCACCTAATTAATTAAGTTTTAATTAAAAAAATATATTTGCAAAGTACACTATCGTAGTGAAAATGGCTCCAGCACGAAGGGGGGGGAATCTTAAAAACAAGATAAGCCAAGAAAAGTAAAAAGATAAATAGTTTGATAAACAAACACTTAACCAAGACGGGAGTGTTAGATTAAACATAGAAGCAAAGCGAAAAAAATCAATATATTTAATAGCTTACACACCACAGAATCACCTCAACACACTTATCCACGACTTACTTGGGATAAATCATCATTTATCTCTTTATATTTTAAAAACAAAAAGCAAATAACAAAAAGATATCTTACCCTCTCATTATTGAGATATTTAAATAACTCACATGAATCTTTAATTATACTCATGTATTCAGATGGCATCAGGGATAAACATAACTATTTTTGTTGGCCAGAAAATAACGCATATCTTAACCGTCTATTCATATGAACGGTGATACAACTGGATGGGAAATTCGAGTAGCAAGCAATGGCCAAACTCTTGCTGCTACCGGCATAGTGCTGACCCTGGCGATTACCGCCCTGGTCATCACCAAAACCAAAGGCAAGGATGAACATCTAAGCCTAGCCGCTCGTTAACTCCAAAAAAGCCGGTCATCAAGACCGGCTTTTTTGTTGTTTGATGCTGGCTGGGCCTAGGCGTTTTAGCGGCGACACCAACAATGCCGCACGGTCATAAGCCTGGATTCTAGCGCACACCTTGCTCGGTCAGCACCTGGGTAATAATGGCAACCGGGCTCATCAGATGCTCGCGCATCATGGCGCCGGCTTGTGGCTGGCGGGCCAGCAGGGCATCAAACAAAGCCTGATGTTCCTGCTGTTTGTCGGCCAGCGCCTGTACGCTGAACACGGTGCGTTTCAGCCACAGATAGCGATAACGCGCCGCCTGATCCATCAGCGTCTGGCGCACCACCAGCAACTGGGGCGAACAACAGCCGGCGGCCACCGCCTGATGAAAGGCCTGATGCCGCTGATCCCACTGGTTCAGCTGGTCTTCCACCGACTCAAGATGGGTCACCTTGCTCAGCGCGTGATGCGCCGCCACCACACCGGCTTCCCACAAATCATCGCCCCGGGCCAGCGCCAGCTCCACTACCAGCCCTTCCAGCTGGGCACGCGCATCATAAATATCTTTCAGCTCCGCCACCGACATGGGGCTGACCCGAAAACCGCGCTGGCTTTCGGCCGTGACCAGCCGCTCGGATACCAGCTGCGACAGCGCCTCCCGCAGCGGACTCACACCCAGACCATAGCGATTCTTCAGGCTGCTCATCAGCAGTTTTTCACCCGGCCCGAAATGGCTCTGAATGATGTCTTGTTTCAGCTGCTGATAGGCCGTACGCGCCAGATTTTCCCGCGGGGCATCGAGGTTGCTCATGCTCTGTTCCTGAATGATTTTATGGCCCGATTATAACGAAATTGTAACGGCGATCATAAAACAACCACAATAAATTGACAAAGAGACATAATGTCGACATTTTATAACTACAGCGACATTAAGCCGCCTCGACCAACAACATAAAGTAACAAGGAAGCCACCATGTCTAACGTTGCCACCGCCGATTTCGTTCATCACCAGCATCAGGGGTTTACCCTGGCGCCATCTGCTCAGTCTGCCCGCCTGCTCGAGCTTCGCTTCGACGAGCACACCGTTAACGCGTTTCTGGAGGCTACCGCCGAGTGGCCGGTTCAGGCACTGGAATACAAGTCGTTTCTGCGTTTTCGCGTGGCCAAACTGCTGAACGATCTCTGTGGTCAGGCCCTGCAGCCACTGCTGATCAATACCCTGGTCGACCGTAATACCGGCGGCCTGCTGATCACCCCGGAAGGGTTGAATCAGGTAGAGCAGGCAGAAGACATGGTCAAGTTCACCACCGCCGTGGCCCACCTGTTAGGCCGCTCCAACTTCGATGCCATGAGCGGCCAGTACTATGCCCGCTTCGTGGTCAAGAACCAGGACAACTCGGACAGCTACCTGCGCCAGGCGCATCGGGTGATGGAACTGCACAACGACGGCACCTACGTCGAGCAGGACACCGACTATGTGCTGATGCTGAAAATTGACGAGCAGAACATGGAAGGCGGCAATTCACTGTTGCTGCACCTGGACGACTGGGAGCACCTGAACCGCTTCTATGCCGATCCCATGGCCCGCCGGGTCATGCGCTGGGCCGCGCCGCCCAGCAAGAACACCACCAAGGACGTGTACCACGCGGTGTTCGATACCGATCGCAGCGGCCAACCCATCATGTCGTATATCGATCAGTTCGTGCAGCCGAAAGACTTTGATGAAGGGGTATGGCTGGCAGACTTGTCCGAGGCACTGGAAACCAGCAAGCAGCAGCTGTCGGTACCGGTTCCTGCCGGCTCCTTCCTGCTGATCAACAACCATTTCTGGTTGCACGGTCGCGACAAGTTCATTGCCCATGATGGCCTGCGTCGCGAGTTGATGCGCCAGCGCGGCTACTTCACTCACGCCAAAACCCTGAAGCAGCCAAACCAGGGCTAAAGACTTTGACAAGGTGCCGCCTGACGCGGCATTTTGAATAATAACAAGCTAACATCACGCCGGGGCTGGTCTCCGGCTTTTGCCTCTCTCTCACAGGTGAACCTACAGTGTTTGACTTCATTATTATCGGTGGCGGCATCGTCGGCATGTCCACCGCCTGGCAGCTAAAAAAAGCCTATCCCGACCACAGAATACTGCTGCTGGAAAAAGAGTCCGGCCCGGCCCAGCATCAAACCGGCCATAACAGCGGCGTGATCCATGCGGGGGTTTATTACACCCCCGGCAGCCTCAAGGCCAGATTCTGCCTGGAAGGCAACCTCGCCACCAAGGCGTTCTGCCGTGAGCATGACATTCCCTTCGACGAGTGCGGCAAGCTCCTGGTAGCCACCAGTGCGCTTGAAATGGAACGAATGAAGGCGCTGTGGGATCGCAGCGAGGCCAATGGCCTGGAGCGCTACTGGCTGAATGCCGACCAGCTGAAGGAACGTGAGCCCAATATTACCGGCGTGGGCGGCATCTTTGTGCCTTCCAGCGGCATCGTCAACTACAAGCAGGTGACGGCGGCCATGGGCCGGGAGTTCGAAAAGCTGGGTGGCGAAATTCGTTATAACGCCGAGGTCACCGGGCTGGTGGAAGAAAGCAGCCAGGTAGTGGTGCAAACCGCACTGGGTGAATTTCAGGGCCGGTATCTGGTGTCATGCTCCGGGCTGATGGCGGATCGGGTCGTGCGCATGCTGGGCATAGAGCCCGAGTTCAAGATTTGCCCCTTCCGCGGCGAAT
>JAAEZO010000243.1 GCA_018222825.1 Gammaproteobacteria bacterium | reverse complement strand
GCCCGCGCCGTGGTGCGTACCGGCGAATGCACTCCTTACGCCAACATCATTCTGCGCTGCGGCGTTCCTTTCTGAGGTGAGCATGGAACCCATATTGTCTCTATCCGGCATCGACAAGGCCTTTCCCGGCGTCAAGGCGCTGGATCAGGCCGGACTCAACGTGTATCCGGGCCAGGTGATGGCGCTGATGGGCGAGAATGGCGCCGGAAAATCCACCATGATGAAGGTACTGACCGGTATCTATCAGGCGGATGCCGGCGAGATCCGTTATCGCGGCCAGCCCTGCCGTTTCAAGGGGCCGCGCGACTCGCAACAGGCGGGTATCGGCATCATTCATCAGGAACTGAACCTGCTGAACGAGCTGACCATTGCCGAGAACATTTTTCTCGGGCGCGAGCCGGTCAATGCCTTCGGCAAAATCGACTGGACCCGGCTCTACGCCGACGCCCAGGTCTTGCTGGATCGATTGCAGATCCGCCAGTCTCCCAAGACCCGCGTCGGTGATCTGAGCATCGGCGCCCAGCAGATGGTGGAAATCGCCAAGGCGCTGTCGTTCAAGGCCGACGTCATTATCATGGACGAGCCTACCGATGCCCTGACCGATACCGAAACCCGCGCCCTGTTCCGGGTGATTGAAGAACTGCGTGCCGATGGTTGCGGCATCGTCTACATCTCTCATCGCCTGAAAGAAATCTTCGAGATCTGCGACCGGGTCACCATACTCCGCGATGGCAAATGGATCGGCGAAGATGCGGTCAGCGATATCGACGAAGACCGCCTGATCGAAATGATGGTTGGCCGCAAGCTGGACGAGCAATACCCGCGCATCAGTGTTCCTCAGGGGCCGGAGGTATTGAAGGTGAAAGACCTGAGCGGCACCGGAGTAAACGGTGTCAGCTTCAGCCTGCATGAGGGCGAGATCTTGGGCTTTTCCGGCTTGATGGGCGCCGGTCGTACCGAACTGGTCAAGACCCTGTACGGTGCCCTGCCCCGCACCAAAGGCCAGGTCTGGCTGGCAGGAAAACCCTATGTCGCCAACAGCCCGCAACAGGGATTGTCCGCCGGTATCGCCTATATTTCAGAAGACCGCAAGGGCGATGGTCTGGTGCTGGACTTGTCGGTCAAGATCAACATGAGCCTGTCGGCGCTGGCCCAGCTGAGCCGGGGCCCCCAGCTCGATCACCAGGCCGAACGTGGTGCCGTGGACGAGTTCATTTCGCTGTTCAAGATCCGTACCCCGGGTCGCGAGCAGCTGATTGGAAACCTGTCGGGGGGCAACCAGCAAAAGGTAGCCATCGCCAAGGGACTGATGACCCGCCCCAGAGTATTGATTCTCGATGAGCCGACCCGCGGCGTCGATGTGGGTGCCAAGAAAGAAATCTATCAGCTGATCAACCGTTTCAAGCAGGAAGGCATGGCCATCATTCTGGTGTCGTCCGATATGCCGGAAGTGCTGGGGATCAGTGACCGTATCATGGTGATGCACGAAGGGTGTATTGCCGGTGAATTCAACGCCACCGCCGCGACGCAGGAACAACTGCTGGCCGCCGCCGTAGGTCAGACTCAACAAGAGGAAGATGCATGAACTCCCCCGCCATTAATAGCCGCCGCTGGTTCAGCAAGGAATGGTTGATTGCCCAGAAATCGCTGATTGCCCTGCTGGTGCTGATCGCGGTGGTCTCTGCGCTGAGCCCCAACTTTTTCACCGTTGACAACCTGCTCAACATACTCCGTCAGACCTCGGTCAACGCCATTATTGCCGTGGGCATGACCCTGGTGATCCTCACCGCCGGCATCGATCTCAGCGTGGGCTCGGTACTGGCGCTGTGCGGCGCCTTTGCCGCCAGCATGGTGTCGATGGAGCTGTCCATTTTCATTACCCTGCCGGCGGTGTTGCTGGCCGGTTTTGCCCTCGGCGGTGTCAGCGGCATCATCGTCGCCAAGGGCCGGGTACAGGCCTTTATCGCCACCCTGGTCACCATGACCCTGCTGCGCGGCGTGACCATGGTCTACACCGAGGGTCGCCCCATCTCCACCGGCTTTACCGATGCGGGTGACATTTTCGCCTGGTTTGGCACCGGCTATGTGTTCGGCATTCCGGTACCGGTATGGCTGATGGCCATGACCTTCCTCGGCGCCTGGTATCTGCTCAACCACACCCGCTTTGGCCGCTACATCTATGCGGTAGGCGGTAACGAAGCGGCGGCACGGCTGTCGGGCATCAACGTCGCCCGGGTCAAGATGGGCGTGTATGCCATCTGCGGCATGCTGTCGGCGCTGGCCGCCATCATCGTCACCAGCCGCCTGTCTTCGGCCCAGCCCACCGCCGGCACCACCTACGAGCTGGATGCCATCGCCGCCGTGGTACTGGGCGGCACTAGCCTGGCCGGCGGCAAGGGGGCCATTATGGGCACCCTGATCGGGGCGCTGATCATCGGTTTTCTGAACAACGCGCTCAACCTGCTGGATGTGTCTTCCTACTATCAGATGATCGCCAAGGCCTCGGTGATCCTGCTGGCAGTGCTGGTCGACAACAAACACAAGTAATTCCACACCACGATATAAAAGGAAGCCGAATCATGAAAAAACTGACGACCCTGCTCTCCATTGCTCTGGTCAGCGCCACCATGACCTCGGGTGCCTACGCCAAGGACACCCTGGCGCTGGTGATCTCGACTCTCAACAATCCTTTCTTCGTGACCATGAAAGAAGGCGCGGAGCAAAAGGCCGAAGAGCTTGGCTATGACCTGATCGTGCTGGACTCCCAGAACGACCCGGCCAAAGAGCTGGCCAACGTGGAAGATCTGAGCGTACGCGGCACCAAGGTACTGCTGATCAACCCTACCGACTCCGATGCGGTAACCAACGCCATTCGTCTGGCCAACCGGGCCGGCTTGCCGGTACTGACCCTGGACCGGGCCGCCAACCG
>JAAEZO010000035.1 GCA_018222825.1 Gammaproteobacteria bacterium | reverse complement strand
CCGAAGAGCGTGGCCAGTCTGAAGCCATCGCCCGCAACCTGAAAGTCATGGCCGGCCTCAAGACCCCCATTATCTGTACCGTGATTGGTGAAGGCGGCTCCGGCGGCGCTTTGGCGATTGGCGTGGGCGACCGGGTCAACATGCTGCAATATTCCACCTATTCGGTGATCTCGCCTGAAGGTTGTGCCTCAATTCTGTGGAAGAGCGCCGAGAAGGCATCTCTGGCCGCCGAAGCCATGGGCATTACCGCCCAGCGTATTCACGAACTGAAGCTGATCGACAACGTGGTGGACGAGCCGATGGGCGGCGCCCACAGCAACCCGCTGCTGATGGCCGAAAACCTGAAAGCGCGCCTAATTACCGATCTGAACGATCTGGAGCAGCTGGATACGGATACCCTGCTGGAACAGCGCTACCAGCGCTTGATGAACTACGGTTACTGCTGAGCCGCACTTCGCGCGAGCGAGACGTAAAGCAAGCAGCGTAAAACACCGAGTCGAGAGGCTCGGTGTTTTTTTTTCGTCAAATGAGCGAGCGACCTGACTCGTGGAGATTGAACTCTGCACTCTCTACGCGGACGGGGCCATGAGCGCGATGTAGTCCTATCCACGTCCCCCCCCGCGCAGGCGGGGGACCATGGGCGATGGCATGTCACTGGATTCCTGCCTTCGCAGGAATGACGAAAAACCAGCGGTCTATAGGGCTGGTTTTTAATATCGGACTGGTTTGATGATGTGTGCCGACTGAAGCGGTGCCTACAATATTTTACTCATGCCTTACGCCTTACCATTCTCCCTTCATGTGTTTTAGCGGTTTGTTTTTTTTACCGGCTATGTCAGGATCTGCCGCTCCTCAATTGAGTACTATTTTTGCGCTTCACATCACCAGGGCCAAGCACACGGATGAACGGGTTATTGAATTTTTTGCGCCAGCATGACGGATGGCGACTGCTTGGGGCCGCCATTTTGCTGGCGTATTCCCCTGTACTGTGGGGCGCTCAGGCGCCGCTGGCTCATTTTTATCAGGATCACTGGTCCACCCGCGACGGTCTGCCGCATAACTCCATCAATGCCATGGCCCAGACGCAGGAAGGTTACCTGTGGTTTGCTTCATGGGAAGGCGTGACCCGCTACAACGGGCAGGAGTTCCGCGTCTTTACCCGGGGCGAAGAAACCGGCCTGCCCGATTCGGGTATACGCAGCCTGGTCGGTGATGGTAAAGGGCTGTTGGTGGCCGGGGCGCGAGGCGGGCTCAGCCGTTATCAAGATCAAGGCTGGGCGCCGCAACCCGATGCGCCGGCGATGATCAATCACGTTTTGCGGGACAGCAACGACCGACTCTGGCTGGCCACCCAGGATGACGGCATTTATGTGCGAGACGGCGAGCGGACCTTGGCCCATTACGGCGAGGCGGAAGGCCTGCCCGGCGCCGGTGTGTATCGATTGCTGCAGGATGACGATGGCCGAATCTGGGCCGGCACCACGCGTGGTCTGGTGTGGATTGACGAGGGGCAGATACATTCGGTTTCCGAGGTGCCGGCGGTGCCGGTGCTGGCCTTGCTGCGCGATGACCGCGGACGGGTGCTGATAGGTTCGGAGCGCGGCATCTATGTGGCCGAGCCGGTGACCGCAGCTTCTAGCAAACAACCGAAGGTTCGTTCCTTGTATCCGGAACTGGCCGGTGAGTCCATCAGCAGCCTGCTGCAGGATGATGCCGGCGATCTGTGGCTGGGAACCATAGACCGAGGTCTTATCCGCATCAGCCGCTTTGGCATAGAACGTATGGGCCTGGCCGAAGGGCTGCCGGATCAGCGGGTGGTGTCTTTAATGCAGGATACCGAGCACAGCATCTGGGTCGGCACCAATGGCGGCCTGATGCGGCTGCGTGATGCTCCTTTCACCAGCTATACCGAGCAGGATGGGCTGGTGGGCGACTATGTGCGTACCGTGCTGGCACATAGCGACGGTTCGTTATGGGTTGGGACCAGCAATGGTCTGGGCCATATTCGGGAGCAGCAGCTCGGCACCTTGCCACTGACCATGCCCGACGGACTGACTCCCTCTGTGCTGAGCTTGGCCGAAGGGAAGGCCGGCGAGTTGTGGGTCGGTACCTACACTCATGGCCTGCTATGGCTGATGAACGGTAACCTGATCGCGCGTTACGAGCGGCGGCAGGGGCTGGCGGCCAACGAAGTGCGAGCGGTATTGCCGGCCAGAGATGGTCGTCTCTGGGTGGGAACCTCAGAGGGGCTCAGTCTTTTTGAAGAAGGGCACTTTCGAACCTATACCCAGCAGGACGGGCTGCCGGGCTCTTTTGTCATGAACCTGTTTGAAGCGAGCAACGGCGATATCTGGGTGGGTACCGGCGTTGGCGCGGCCATAGTACGTCAGGGCCGTATCATCCCCGTGTATCTCAACAGTCAGGACAATGCCGAATATGCCTTTGGTTTTTATCAGGCTCCCGAGGATGATCGTTACATGTGGCTGGCCACCGACCGGGGATTGCTGCGCTATCGCTATGCGGACGCCAGTCTGGCGTCGGTGGGTAAAAAACACGGCCTGCCTATCGAAAAAATGTTTCAGCCGGTAGTGGATCACCTGGGCGGCATGTGGCTGACCACCAATCGGGGTGTGATCAGGATCAGTCTGGCACAGGCGCATCAGGTGGCCGATGGTGAGCACTCACAGATTGACTTTGAAATCTTTGGCGAAGGAGACGGCATGGTCAGTAGCCAGGCCAATGGCGGCTCTGGCCCGGCGGCCACACTGGCGGATGATGGCAGCGTATGGATCGCCACGGCGCGGGGCGTGGCCCGAACCCAGCCACGGCGCCTGGCTGAATTTGCCGATAATGACCTGCCGGTGGTACTGGAGTCACTGGAAGTCAACGGCGAAGCGGTTGCCATTCGCGAGTCGCTCTCGCTGGCCCCGGGCAGTAACCGGTTGTTGCTGCATTTTGCCGGTCTGGGCTTTGTGACGCCGGAGCGCATTCAGTACCGTACCCTGCTGGAAGGCTTTGATCAGGACTGGGTCGCGCGTGGCCGGCAAAATCTGGCCGAATATACTAACCTGCCACCCGGAGACTATGTGTTTCGAGTGACGGCCGCTTATCCCTATGGTGACTGGAGCGAACAGGAGGCCAGTCTGTCGCTGACCATAGCGCCTTTTCTGTGGCAGCGACCACTGTTCTGGGCCGGGAGCGGGGCCCTTGCATTGCTGGCGCTGTGGCTGCTGATGCGACTGCGGGTAAAGCTGTTGACATCCAGAGCCGTTGAGCTGCAACGACAGGTGGCCGAAAAAACCGATGAACTGAAGCGTCAGGCTCAGGCGTTTGAGCGTCAGGCCCGAGAAGACAAACTGACCGGCCTGCCCAATCGCCGTGCCTTTGACGAGGCGTTGTTCGACGCACTTGCCCGCGCCAGAAGAAGCGGGCAGCCGTTGAGCCTGGCGATCATCGATATCGATCATTTCAAGCGGGTGAACGATACCTGGTCGCATGCGGTGGGTGATAATGCCATTAAACTGATTGCCGACATCCTTCGACAGCAGGTTCGCGTGACCGATACGCCGGCGCGCTGGGGCGGAGAAGAATTCACCCTGTTATTGCCCGATACGGGGGTTGCGGATGCGTTTACACTGTGCGAACGGGTGCGCCTAGCCATTGCCGAGTGCGACTGTCAGCATATTGCGCCGGGGTTAAGCCTGACCGTGAGCATGGGGCTGGTACAGGTCGACCCCTTTGCGGAAGACAGGCTGCTGTCTCAGGCGGACAAGGCGCTGTATCAGGCCAAAAATCAGGGGCGAAATCAGGTGGTGGTGTTTCATGAGCAGCCGTACCGCAAGGCCGGGGGGAATTGACACCCTTGGCATTTTCCTCTTTGATAGCGGCTTTATTTATATTCATCGATCAACAACGAGAGCAACATGAAAAAAACACTGATAGCCGTCGTACTGGTCAGTCTGGGCCTGAGTGGTTGTGAATCCGGCGACAGCAGCGCTCTGCTGGGTGCCGGTATGACGGCGCTGCAGGGATTTACCCTGAACAAGAGCCAGTTGCAGGCCGAAGCCAGCCTGTCCGCCAAACAGATGGATGAAGAAAACCAGCTGGCCCCGGCCAGTAATGCCTACAGCAAGCGTCTGGCCACGTTGACCCGGGGGCTGACCAGCATTGACGGTACGCCACTGAATTTTCAGGTGTATCTGGCCGACGAAATCAATGCCTTCGCCATGCCCGACGGTACAGTGCGGGTATATTCCGGCCTGATGGACGTGATGAAAGACGATGAACTGATGGCGGTGATTGGTCACGAAGTGGGCCACATCAAGTTTGATCACTCGTTGAAACAGTACAAAAACGCCTACCTGACCAGCGCCGCACGTCAGGCGGCCGCCGCCGCCGGTGGCACCGTTGGCGCCCTGGCCGCTTCCCAGTATGGTGACATCGGCACCAAGTTCCTCAGCGCCCAGTTCTCTCAGAAAGACGAGCTAGAGTCCGATGCCTACGGGGTAGAAGTGCTGTGTCAGCTGAACCTGGATCCTTACGCCGCCATGCGTGCACAGCAAGTACTGATGCAGCATGCCGGTAGCGGCGGCGGCCTCTTTTCCAGCCACCCGGCCACCGCCAAACGTATCGAGCTGGCCCGGGAAGCGGCAGCCAACTCCAGCTGCATCTAAACCACGGTTATGAAGAAACAGGCGAGAGGAGCAAAGAGTAAAACTCGTGCCTGCATACTATCCGTAGGGTCGAATTTATTCGACCGGTACCATACCTTGGTCGATTGAAATCGACCCTACGCTTCCCTTTTTTGTTTCCCGCCTTAAACTCCCCTTTGTGTTTTCTTCAGGGGTTACCCATGGACTTGTACGCCGAGTTTTGCCGACATACCGACGCACTGACGCCGAAGCAACCGCTGCTGGTGGCCTTTAGCGGTGGGCTTGACTCGACGGTGCTGCTGGCACTGGCCGCACGCCAGGCCCGTGAGCAGAGCAGAGTGGTGCGGGCGCTGCACATTGCCCACGGTCTGCAGACGGCGGCAGAAGACTGGCCGGCCCACTGTGCGCGAGTGGCCGCATCATTTGGCATTCCCTGTCAGACCGCTAGAGTGCTGGTGGAGCTGGGCCCTCGGATCAGCCTGGAAGCGGCGGCGCGCGAGGCACGATATGCTGCGCTGGCCGAGGCCATGCAGCCCGGCGAGATTTTACTGACCGGCCATCATCTCGACGATCAGGCGGAGACCCTGCTGCTGGCGCTGAAGCGAGGTGCCGGCGTGGCGGGGCTGTCGGCCATGCCCGTACACAAGCCTTTCGGCCCCGGTGAGCAGTGGCGCCCTCTGCTGGCCTGTTCGCGCCAACAGCTGGAAGCCTTCGCTCGCGAACAGGGACTACAGTGGGTGGAGGATCCCAGTAACGCCGATGATGACTTTGACCGCAATTTTCTGCGCAACCGCATTCTGCCGCCCTTGCTGCAGCAATGGCCGGCGTTTAACCGCACCCTTGCCCGCAGCGCCGAGCTGTGTGCCGAGCAGGTGGAGCTGGCAGTGGAGCTGGCCGAAGCAGATCTGCCCGGCTTGCTGAATTCGGCCGGTGCCTTGTCGGTTAGCGGCCTTCAGGCTTTGAGAAGGGCCCGTCGTCATAATGTGCTGCGCCATTGGTTGCAGCGGCATCAGATTCACTGCAGTCGTAGCCAGCTACAGGCCATCTGGCAGGAGCTGGCGCTGGCCCGACCCGATGCCGATCCGGAAGTTCGCCTTGGTGAGCGACGCATTCGTCGTTATCAGGGAAGTCTCTATTTGCCGAACGAGCAAGCACAACCGCGGTCTCTGGCCAGTCTGAGTGCCGGCGAATGGCTGCATTGCGGAGTGGGCCGGCTGCGGCTTAGCCCGGTAACGGATGGCGGCGACCTTATCGCCGAGCTGAAGCCGGAGCAATTGCACATCGCCTTTCAGGTGCCAGGCCTGCGCGCCCGCCCTGCGGGTCGTGTCGGCTCTCGACCGTTGAAAAAACTGTGGCAGGAATACGGCATTCCGCCCTGGCAACGACCGCGAATTCCGCTGTTGATGCAGGGCACCGAACTGGTTTCCGCGCTCGGCCTGTTTGTATGCCAGGCCTATACCCCCGAGCCCGGGCAGCCCGGCTGGCAGTTGGTGTGGCAGGCGGAGTGATGGCGAGGAAGCGTCGGCTCGGCATAACAGCTTCGGTCGAATGAATTCGACCCTACGAAAATTACACTCCGGAGTTGGTGTGGGTAGTTGCAGGGTTCAATTCATTGGACTGGTTACGCTCACCCGGTTTTCTTCAACTTCGGCTCTACCGCCAGAAAGTGGCAGATTTCCTCCAGCCGGGGCAGGGTGTCCTGATAGCCCAGCTCGATCAGTTCGCGGCAGTAATCCTGTTCGAACAGTAAAAAGCTGGCCAGACCGGTGGCATCACCGGCGTCAACGCCAAACAGTCGTAGTAGGGTGCGAATATTGAACGGCAGCTTGTGAAAGTGTTTGTGGGTTAAATCATCCAGGTTGAGGCTCGGTTTCAGTACCAGATTGTCGATATGGCGCAGCGACAGTTGCGCCCGCTTGCGCTCCGGCACCAGCCTGATGGTGCTGTTGATGCGTTGCAGGCGTTCTATGTCTGAAGTAAGTGCATCGGTAAATACGGTATCGAGTAAATGACCGGCAATGTCCGAGCTGCTGGGGTCGCTGGGCAGGGTGCCGGAGTCCGTTTCGTGCGGTGCCAGGCTGATGATCAGAATACGGTTGGCGCCCAGATGGATGGCCGGACTCAGCGGATTGAGCTGGTGAATGGAGCCGTCACCATAGTGGTGATTCTGCAACTGACAGGGCTGAAAGATAAAGGGCAGGGCGCTGCTGGCCAGCAGATGAGGGGGCGCAATAATGGCCGAGCGACCCGAACGACCGGCGCGGGCCCAGGGCTGGTGATAGGGCCGGCCCTGAAAAAAGGTGGTGGAGTCGCCGGTGTTGTAGTTGGATGCGGTAACCGCCAGCACTTCCAGCGCGCCGTAGAGCAGGTTGTTGTCGATGCGCTGAAAGTCGATCATCTTTTCCAGTAACCGTTCCAGCGGGCTGTTGTCGAACAGGGGCAGGGCCATCTGGGTGGGGCGGCCCAGCATGCCGGAAACCAGACTTTTCAGGGAGTGGGTGACAATTCTGCCAACCTGCAAGCGCAACACATCTTCGGTATGCAAATGGCGCCAAACGTATTCCAGCTTGCGCACCCCGAGATGAAAACAGGACGCATAGCAGGCCAGCGCGGTGGCGTTGATGGCACCGGCCGAAGTGCCGCACAGAATAGGGAAGGGAATTGGCTGACCACGGGGATAGCATTCGGAAATGGCCTTGAGTACTCCCACCTGATAGGCCGCCCTCGCACCGCCTCCGGTCAATACCATGGCGCAGGCATTGCTTTCTTCTTGCTCCATATATCCCCTCCCTTGTGAGGATGGTCGTTGGGGCCATTTCATTGGACCGACGGTGGTTCGGTGCAACACCCTGGTCGAATGAATTCGACCCTACGAAAGAACATCCATTTTGGCTCAGTATAAATGGCCGGTTCCCGGGCAGGAAGGGAAGTCACAGAGAAGTGTGAGACGGAAGGTGTGAGGGATAAAACATGCGATGGCTGTAGGGTCCAATTTATTGGACCGATGGCGGCTCAGGTATAACACTTCGGTCGAATGAATTTGACCCAGAGAATGAACAAAAAAAAACGGCGCCGTATGATACGGCGCCGTTTTTGCTTTCAGCCGATGATGTCCGGCTTATCCCTTGATGGCCTGGGTCAGCTGGGCAACGATATCGTCGATAGCCACTTCGGACTTTTCGCCACCGCGACGGGTCTTGTATTCGATGACCTTGTTGTCCAGGCTGCGTTCACCGATGACGATGCTGTGGGGGATGCCCAGCAGTTCCATGTCGGCAAACATCACGCCCGGGCGCTCTTTGCGGTCGTCGAACAGCACTTCGATACCGGCGGCGGTCAGCTCGTTATACAGCTGCTCGGCCACTTCCTTCACTCGGTAAGACTTGTGCATGTTCATCGGAATGATGGCCACCTGGAACGGTGCCAGGGCTTCTGGCCAGATGATGCCGCGGTCGTCGTGGTTCTGCTCGATGGCGGCGGCCACGATGCGTGATACGCCGATGCCGTAGCAACCCATTTCCAGCACGGTGGACTTGCCTTCTTCGTTCAGCACGGTGGAGTTCATCTTGCTGGAATAGTTATTGCCCAGCTGGAAGATGTGGCCCACTTCGATGCCGCGCTTGATTTGCAGCACGCCCTTGCCACAGGGGCTGGGATCGCCTTCTTTGACGTTGCGCAGATCGGCCACGTCCGGCAGCGGGAGATCGCGGCCCCAGTTGATGCCGAAGTAGTGCTTGTCTTCGATGTTGGCACCGGCGCCAAAGTCGCTCATCACGGCGACGGCGCGATCAACTACCATCGGCAGCGGCATGTTCAGCGGGCCCAGTGAGCCCGGGCCGGCACCCACGAGGGCGCGAATCTCTTCTTCGGTAGCGAAGGTCAGCGGGCTGGCCACCATCGGCAGCTTCTCGGCCTTGATTTCGTTCAGCTCGTGATCACCACGTACCATCAATGCCACCAGCGGGGCATCCTGATCGTCGGCAGCTTTCACCAGCAGGGTCTTGACGGTGCTTTCGATAGCCAGTCCGAATTGCTCTACCAGCTCGGCGATGGTCTTGGCATTGGGAGTATCGACCAGGGTCAGTTCCTGGGTGGTGGCATCGGCGGTGGCCTTGGGCGCAACGGCTTCGGCCATTTCGATGTTGGCGGCGTAATCGGACTCGGTAGAGAAGGCGATATCGTCTTCACCGCTCTGGGCCAGCACGTGGAATTCGTGCGAAGCGCTGCCGCCGATGGCGCCGGTATCGGCCAGCACGGCACGGAAGTCCAGTCCCATACGCTCGAAGATGCGGCTATAGGCCTGATACATGTCGTCGTAGGTCTGCTCCAGACTCTGCAGGCTGGTGTGGAAGGAGTAGGCATCCTTCATGATGAATTCGCGTGAGCGCATCACGCCGAAACGGGGGCGTACTTCATCACGGAACTTGGTCTGCACCTGATACAGGTTCAGCGGCAGCTGCTTGTAAGAAGAGACTTCGTTGCGCACCATGGCGGTGATCACTTCTTCATGGGTCGGTCCCAGCACAAAGCCGCGATCGTGACGGTCTTTAATGCGCAGCAGCTCGGGGCCGAATTTGTCCCAGCGGCCGGTTTCGTGCCACAGCTCGGCGGGTTGTACCACCGGCATCAGCATTTCTACCGCACCGGCGCGGTTCATTTCTTCCCGCACAATGGCGGCGACCTTGTTCAATACCCGCAGGCCACTGGGCAGCCAGGTGTACAGGCCGGATGCCAGCCGGCGGATCATGCCCGCACGCAGCATCAGCTGGTGGCTGATCACCTCGGCATCGCTCGGGGTCTCTTTGAGGGTGGAAAGCAAGTATTGAGTGGTACGCATGCGCTTAAACCTTGTTGATTTTTAAAATCCGTTAAAGAAAGAGATTGTAGCAGGGGGGGGCTTCCGGCAGAAGCGCCGTTAAGCCTGAGCTTCCGGCTCTATGCTCAACACCCGGGTCAGCTGGCCCAGCACTTCGTAACGCACATTGTAGTGATAGAGGCGTACTCCATACTGCTGCCATTGCTCGCCGTTGCGTTTGTAGGCCGGGCGCGGATCCTGCACCAGCACTTCGGTTATGAACTGCTGCAGATCGGGAATGTCGGAACGGGCACAGGCCTGCTCGGCGGCGAGGCTGAAGTGTACTTCCATGCTGATGTCCGGCGGTGCCGGCGCAAAGCCGCCGTGGGCATCAGGTACACCGTCGGCCCAGGGCAGATAGGGCTTGATGTCGACGATGGGAGTGCCGTCGACCAGATCGACGCCGCCCAGCTCCAGCCATACCTTGTTACCGTCTTTGCACATGTCGTGCAGCTTTACTACCGACAGTCCCAACGGGTTGGGGCGAAAGGTAGAGCGAGTGGCAAAGACGCCGACCCGCTCGTTACCGCCGAGGCGTGGCGGACGCACCGTAGGATTCCAGCCCTTGTCCTGAGTCTGATGAAACACGAACACCAGCCACAGGTGACTGAATTCGGCCAGGCCGCGAAAGGCGCTGGGCTCGTTGTAGGGCGGCAGCATCTCGAGCCGGGCCCGGGCGCTGGTGACCAGACCCGGCTGGCGCGGCACCGCAAACTTCTCTTTATAGGGCGAGCGAATAACCCCGATGTGATCCAGTGTTACTGGCTGTATCGATGGCTGAATAACGGATGACATCAGTCCGCTACCTTCAGCGCCTGGCCGCTGCACAGCACCTGTTCGATGCAGCCGGGCATGTCATCGAAGCGAATGCAGCGATCCATCAGAATTCCGTTGGCACCCATATCTGCGGCTCTGCGACGTACGCTGGCACGGGCATCCGCTTCTTTCGGCGGGGCCTCGTCGGCATTAATCTGGCAGGCCTCGCCTTCCACCGAGCCGAGAGTGACGTAATTCACGCCTTCCAGGTCAGCCTTGCTGTACAGCTGCACCCCATCACCCTTGTAGTAATCCTTGATGCCATCCGGCGATACATTGCTGTTAAAGCCCCAGCCCGCACAACCAGACAACGCAACCGCCAGCAGAGAAATCCCGAGAAGACGCATAAGACAAGTCCTTAATTCAGAAAAAGAAGCTGACCTTATTCTGCACAAGGCATGGCAGAAGATCGAATGAAATTGGGGTAAATCGTTTAGTGTGCTCGTGAGATCTGGTTTATTCGATTTGGGGACTCCAATGAGTTCCGTGTGGCGTCATGTTATCCCTTTCCTGTGGTAGTGGTGACACAGGTATGGCGGCTTATTACCCCTCGGGATGCAGGGTGGGGGGGGGAGTTCACAGAATGCCAGCGGGGCACAACGTTAATGAGAGGGATTGTAGTAGTTTACCTACAATTTATTGCGTTCAGTACAATAAAACTATAGCGAACCGCTATTCAGGTCGGCGCTGGTCAATGGTAGAACGGCTGCACCCCAGCTGCATGCTTGGATTCGATTCTCATCGCCAGCCCCCCCTCAATGTCAAAACACCTTAAAAATAAAATATATCTCTCCACATCAAGCCTTGCTGCGGCCTCACATTCTCACCTTGTTCGCTTGGAACCAAAGCAAGCGCTTTTAAATTATACTCGCTTTATCGGCTATGTTTGAGTTAATCGTTGAAAGCTATACTTTAATCAGTCACCTCTTGGGAGGCTGAGAGATGAAAAGTACAGATTTCGCCCAACTTAAATGCCACCTGACTGAGCTCCAACCCCGGCAGCGGCATGAACTACTGATGCTGCTTCAGCAACCAGACTCGTTCCCTGAGCTCATTGCCCGGCTAGAAGAACTAACCGCTTCACACCAAACTTGCCCTCATTGCCACGATGATGCGCCACTACAAGTGGGGAAGCATGAACGGTAGACAGCGTTATCGCTGTCGGGCTTGCAGGAAGACATTTACCTCGCTGACCGGCACACCACTTGCCCGGCTTAGAATGGCTGAGCGGTGGTTGGCATATGCGGAGCTGATGATGGCGTCCATGACCCTGCGCAGCGCTGCTAAAAAGTGTCAGATAAATCAGGGGACATCATTCAGGTGGCGACACCGTTTTCTGCAACTGGTTGATTATCTTAAATCTTCTGAGCTGGGTGGTATCGTCGAAGCCGATGAAACGCTAATACGCGAATCCTTCAAAGGTAACGGAACCTCAGTAAGCGAAAGCCTCGCCGCCGTGGTAGCGATAAGAAAAACGTCAAGTGGGTCAAAGTGATGGTACTGCGCGACCGCAACCATAACGAAGCCGACTTTGTCATGAAACGCTTTACAGTCCGAAAGCTGGAGCGCTGTCTGCTCCCGCGATTACGGCCTGGCGCTGTGCTCTGTAGCGATGGTCACCTGAACTATGAGGCGTTGGCAGCCAAACATCACTTGCTTCACAAACCGGTTAACAGCAGTGCCGGCCAGCGGGTCCGTGAAGAGATATTTCATATCCATGGTGTGAATGCTTATCACAGCCGGCTGAAGCAGTGGATGGTGTGTTTTCATGGTGTTGCCACCAAGTACCTTCACCGTTACCTTGGTTGGTTCAGGTGGTTTGAGCAGACCAGTAAGTCTGATACTCAACCCATTGATTTCATATGGCAATGTGCGGTTAAGCCGCGCTTTCAACAACTAAAGCGAACATAGCCCGCTTTATCGGTGAGGTTTTATCCAGCCGGTAAATCCAGTAAACTTGTGCGCCTTTGTTTCTAAGGCGCTAAGAAATTGCAAAGTGCAACACATTAGTGCCTTGAGACGAACAAGAACATTAACACAGACGCGGGGCCTTGGGGGAATGGCCAACTGAATCCTACGGGCGGTAGCGTGCCTGCGGTAAAAATCGGTCGAATAACGTGAAGAAGCATCTTGAGCCCATCACAACACCCGCCAGATGCACGTTGTAGCTAACCCTTGACGTCCTATGTCTACCGGGGCTATGCCCCCGGCGGGAATCGCCCACTGGCTTGCAAACCAAGGTGAACAGCCTTTATATTCCGGCTGTGATACGTGAGTTCTTACCGCGCCATCAGCTTGAGGGCGTGCCCTTCAACCTTAACATCAGCAATCCTCGAATTACGGCCTTATTACCTTTAGTAGCTAAGCGGCTTGTTCAGGAGCTGCACAATGCCATACCGAACGGCTGAAGGTAGAGCCGGATGCCAGTATTAACCACTGCATTGAGCTTACAGAGTCATGTGGGGTCGACTTCGGTCGACCAAGAGCAAGCCTCGTAGCTTTTTCATAGCTCGTTATTTCGCGAAGGTAGGAATCCAGCTTTTATATATCCTGTTTTTTAGTCTGCGTAGCTGACTATTTATAGTTATAGGCCTCAATTTATTTGGGCAGAACGCCTCATCCCTCTCGAGTCAAACATCATGAAAATCGCCATTGCCGGAACAGGCTACGTTGGCCTTTCCAACGCTATGCTGCTCGCCCAGCACAACGAAGTGGTCGCTATCGACATCGTTATCGAAAAAGTCGAATTGCTGAATGATCGCCTGTCCCCCATTGTGGATGCCGAGATCAGCGACTTTCTGCAGAACAGGCAAATCAACTTTTGCGCCACGTTAAGCAAGGAAGAAGCTTACAGCTCCGCCGACTTTGTGGTGATCTCCACCCCCACCGATTACGACCCGCAAACCAACCACTTTAACACCAGCAGTGTAGAGGCGGTGGTAAGTGACGTAATGAGCATTAACCCGAATGCGGTAATGGTGATTAAATCTACCGTGCCCGTGGGCTATACCCAACAACTTAAAGAGCAAACTGGCAGCAGTAACATCATTTTCTCGCCCGAGTTCCTGCGTGAGGGCAAGGCCCTGCACGACAACCTGTACCCTTCCCGTATTATCGTGGGCGAACAGTCGGCAAGGGCAGAAACCTTTGCCAACCTGTTACTGCAAGGTGCGGTTAAGAAAGATGCCTCTGTGCTGTACACCAACAGCACAGAGGCAGAGGCGGTTAAGCTGTTCTCCAACACCTATCTCGCCATGCGGGTGGCCTACTTTAACGAGCTGGACAGCTACGCCGAAAGCCATGGCCTAGATAGTCGCCAAATTATAGAAGGGGTAGGGCTGGATCCGCGTATAGGCAGCCACTACAACAACCCCAGCTTCGGCTACGGTGGCTACTGCCTACCCAAAGACACCAAGCAGCTACTGGCCAACTATCAGGAAGTGCCGAACAACATTATTCAGGCCATTGTAGATGCCAACACCACCCGCAAAGACTTTATTGCCAACCAAGTGATAGAACAGCTCAATCGCACCATCGCAGCTCGACCTGAATATCGTCATTCCGGGCTGGCCCCGGAATCTCATACAAACGCCTCCAAGCCTGCTCCTGTATCTACTGCGGCCTGCACAAAACCCACTGTAGGTATTTACCGCCTGATAATGAAGGCAGGATCTGACAACTTTCGCGCCTCCGCCATTCAGGGGGTGATGAAGCGTATCAAGGCCAAGGGTATAGATGTCATTGTGTATGAACCGGTACTCACCGAGCCCGAGTTTTTCAATTCCCTAGTGGTAAACAACCTCGAAGAGTTTAAGCAACGGGCCGATGTAATAGTGGCTAATCGTCCTTCAGCTGAGTTACAGGATGTGGCAGACAAGGTATACACCCGCGATTTGTTTGGAAGCGACTGATTTATGAAAATTCTCGTTACCGGTGGTGCGGGTTTTATCGGCTCGGCCGTAATTCGCCATATCATCAATTACACAACAGACAGTGTGGTGAACCTAGATAAGCTCACCTATGCAGGGAACCTGGAAAGCCTAGCCGAAGCGAGCACAAGCGAGCGTTATGCCTTCGAACAAGTCGATATTTGCGGTGCAGTGGAGCTGGAGCGTGTGTTTGCAGAGCACCAGCCAGATGCCGTTATGCATCTGGCTGCGGAAAGCCATGTTGACAGATCCATAGATGGCCCCGCCGCTTTTATAGAAACCAACATCGTTGGCACCTACACCTTGCTGGAAGTGGCCCGTAGTTACTGGAACGGTTTAAGCTCCGAGCGCAAACAGGCTTTCCGTTTTCATCACATTTCAACGGATGAAGTCTACGGTGACCTCCCTCACCCCGATGAAGATGCAAAGGCCCACAGCAAGTTGTTTACCGAAAAAACTGCTTATGCTCCAAGCAGCCCATATTCGGCGAGTAAAGCAAGTTCCGATCACTTAGTAAGAGCCTGGCTGCGCACTTATGGCTTCCCTACGCTGATCACCAACTGCTCTAACAATTATGGGCCATACCATTTTCCTGAGAAATTAATTCCGCTGGTCATTCTCAATGTACTAGAAGGCAAGCCATTACCTATTTACGGCAAAGGCGACCAGATCCGCGATTGGCTTTATGTCGAAGACCACGCCCGTGCGCTTTACAAGGTAGTTACCGAAGGCAAAGTCGGGGAGACCTACAATATCGGCGGCCACAACGAAAAAACAAACCTGGAAGTAGTACAAACCATCTGCACCCTGCTGGACGAATTGGCATCAAAAACTTCCAGCTTCAAGCTACCGGCTTCCAGCTTGATCACCCATGTGAGTGACCGCCCCGGCCACGACCGCCGCTACGCCATAGACGCCAGCAAAATAGAGTGGGAGCTGGGCTGGAAACCCCAAGAGACTTTTGAGTCCGGCATTCGTAAAACCGTGCAGTGGTATTTAAACAATCTGGAATGGTGCCAGCGAGTGCAGGATGGCAGCTATCAACGCGAACGCCTGGGAGTAATGTAATGAAAGGAATTATTCTGGCCGGCGGCTCCGGCACCCGACTCTATCCCATCACGCTCGGTACCTCCAAACAGCTGCTGCCCATTTACGACAAGCCCATGATCTACTATCCGCTGTCTGTGCTGATGCTGGCCGGTATTCGCGATATTCTGATCATCACCACACCGGAAGATCAGGCCGGCTTTATTCGTGTGCTGGGCGATGGCAGCCAGTTTGGTATTAACCTCAGCTATGCCATTCAGCCCAGCCCCGATGGTCTGGCGCAGGCCTTTATCATTGGTGAAGAATTCATTGGCGACAGCAATGTCTGCCTGGTCTTGGGTGATAACATCTTCTATGGTCACGGCTTCAGTCCCAAGCTTAAGCAAGCAGTAGCACGTACCGAAGGCGCCACCGTGTTTGGCTATCAGGTCAAGGATCCTGAGCGGTTTGGCGTGGTGGAGTTCGATCACAACAAACGCGCCGTTTCCATAGAAGAAAAGCCCGCCAGACCCAAGTCGCACTATGCGGTAACCGGCCTGTACTTTTACGATAATCAGGTCATTGATATTGCTAAACAGGTTAAGCCGAGTCACCGTGGTGAACTTGAAATTACCGACATTAACCGGGTCTATCTGGATCAGGGTAACCTCAACGTAGAGCTGCTGGGCCGGGGCTTTTCGTGGCTGGACACCGGCACTCACGAAAGCCTGCTGGAAGCCGCCCAGTTTGTGGAAACCATAGAAAAGCGCCAGGGCTACAAAATTGCCTGTCTGGAAGAAATTGCCCTTAATCAGGGCTGGCTGACTCACGAGCAGCTGCTTGCACAGGCCGAATATCTCAAGAAAAATGGATATGGCCAATATCTTTTAGAGCTGGCCGGAGAGCATGAATGATCCCTGTTACCAAGCCCTATTTTCCCAGTCGGGAAAAGCTGAATAAATACATCGATGGCATTTATGAACGTCAGTGGCTGACCAACAATGGCGAGCTGGTGCAGCAGCTTACTCATCGGCTGGAAAGCTATCTGGGCGTAGAAAACCTGCTGTTGGTTTCCAACGGCACTCTGGCACTGCAAATTGCCTATCGTGCTCTTGGCTTGCGTGATGGCTCTGAGCTGCGCCCGGAAGCCATTACCACCCCCTTTACCTTTATTGCCACCGCCAGCTCGCTGAAGTGGGAAGGTATAGAACCGGTATTTGCAGACATAGACCCGCACACCTGGTGTCTGGATCCGGCCAATATAGAAGCGGAAATTACCCCCAACACCAGGGCGATTGTACCCGTGCATGTTTTTGGCAATGCCTGTGAGGTAGAAGCCATTGATGCCATTGCCAATAAGCATAACCTCAAGGTGATTTACGATGCCTCTCATGCCTTTGGCGTAAAATACAAGGGCGAAAGTCTGCTCAGGCACGGCGATGCCGCCACCCTCAGCTTTCATGCCACCAAGCTGTTTCACACCGGTGAAGGCGGTTCCATTATCTTCAAACGCAAGGAAGATCTGGAACGGGCCAAAAAAATGATCAACTTTGGCATTACCGGACCGGAATCCATAGAAGAGCTTGGCATTAACGCCAAAATGAACGAACTGCAGGCGGCCATGGGCCTGTGTGTGCTGGATGAAATAGAAGAAAACCTGGCAGCGCGTGAAAAAGTGTGGCACCGCTATGAGCAGGCCCTTGGCAGTACCTTGCAACTACAGTCCAGACCGAAGGCACTAGATTACAACTATGCCTATTTTCCTGTGGTTTTTAAAACCGAAGTGCAGGCCGTGCAGGTGACCGCCACGTTAAAAGAGCATGGCGTACTGGCAAGACGGTATTTTTATCCGTCGCTGGAATCGGTCGAGTGTTTGGGGGTAGAGGTAGACCAGCCCGTATCCAAAGATATCGCCAGTCGGATAATTTGCTTGCCGATCTTTGATCGGCTCTCTCAGGGTGACCAGCAAAGTATTATCAGCTTGATTGAGATGGAGCTGAAAGCATGAAGCTGGCGGTCATGCAACCATACCTGTTTCCTTACATCGGCTACTTTCATCTGATCCACGCTGCCGACCTTTTTCTGATTTACGATGATGTTGCGTATATAAAACAGGGCTACATAAACAGAAACAGTATCCTTTCAGCGAATGGTGCTACACGCTTTACTGTTCCAGTGCCGGGCGCTTCTTCGAACAAGTTGATATCAGAACTCGCATTCTCCGTAGACGTTGAAAAAGTTCTTAAAACGATAGGTCAAAGCTACTCCAAGGCTCCTTATTTTGATGATGTCTTCCCAATGATTTGGAGGGCTCTGGAACTGGAGGAACGATCGATTGCAACCGTTTGTCAAAAGAGTTATGAAGAGCTCTTTGCCTATCTTGGTCTAGAAAAGCAGTTCAAAAAGACCAGTGAGCTTGAATATGACCGCTCTGCGAGTGCACGAGACCGCTTGATTGCCTTGTGTCACCAGTTTGACGCCGATTGTTACATCAACGCACCGGGTGGTCGAAAGCTTTATGCCAAGCAAGACTTTGCCGAGAAAGGGATTGATTTGAAGTTTATTGACTCATTACAGGTGGTATACTCGCAGGGAGTTGACAAGTTTGTCCCCAATTTTTCGATTATCGATATGTTGATGAATTGCTCGCCAAGCCAAGTAATAGAGCACATGGAGAGTTATGAGCTTGGTTGAATTTCTGAGTTGGCATATGGTCTTAAGGTCAGTTGTCTGATGAGCAGTTTTAGTAACGAACCGGCAGTTGGTGGTTATCAGGAGTTAGAACTGCCCTTTTTTTACGCAATCGCTGCGCGAGAGATGATTAAGACTAACTCTGCTCGATCTGCTATTAAACTTGTACTGAGCTCGGCAGAAGCAAGGAAAATTTGGTTACCTGCATATACTTGTGATGCCGTAGTAGAGGCTGTAAATGATGTAGGCGTTACCATTGAGTTTTATAAGGTTAATAGCAGTTTTGATGTAGATCCCGAACTGCAGCTCAAGGCAGGTGAGTTTATATTGACCGTTGACTACTTTGGGCTCTGTGGTGAAGCTGTTAACCGTAGTAGAAGTCGATTCGGCCATAACAAAATGATTGTTGATTGCTCGCAAGCCTACTTTGCGAAGCCTGTTGAATCTCTTGCAACCATCTATTCCCCAAGAAAATTTTTCGGCCTACCAGATGGTGGTTTATTATATTCAAAGGACCCTCGCATCAAGCAGCCCTCAAAGCGAGATGAATCTTCTGAATCCCGAATGGCGCACCTGATCAGCAGGCTTACTAACAGCCCGGAAAAAGCTTATCAGCAATATATCGAGGCCGAGCAAGCAATCTCGAACTTGCCAGTTCAGGGGATGTCCTTTTTAACGGAGCGCCTACTTCAGTCAGTCGATTATAAACGGGCCAGAACTACACGAGCCAGGAACGCTCTGTATCTTCATGAGCGTCTGGGTCAATATAATAAGCTGAATCTTGAGATTGACGAAACGGTGGCACCCTTGTGTTATCCGTTTCTGCCGAGTGTAGAAACGGCCAGTAAGGCAGCATTGATTAGTCAGAGAATATTTATTCCAACCTATTGGCCTGAGGTGCTGGAGCGGGTGGAAGAAGGATCTTTCGAATGGGATCTTGTAACGAACGGTTTGTTCCTGCCCTGTGATCAGCGCTACAACGAAGACGACATGGACAGGCTGATCAGCCTACTAGCAATCAATTAAAAGATTTTAACATGGCCGAACCTGAAAACAGAACAGAAAAATATGCACGGATTTCATCGCTTGAAGCATTGCTTAAAGACCTGAATACCAACTTGGTAAGTGCAAACGAAAATTACCTTGCGGGCTCTGAAGAGCGTTTATCAAAAATTTTTTTGATGGGACCACACCGCTCAGGCAGTACGCTTTTTATGCAATGGCTTGCAAGCTCTGGTCTAGTCGCTTACCCAACCAATCTGCTTTCCCGCTTTTTTGGCGCACCCTTGGTTGGCGCTAAAATTCAGCAGTTGTTAACAGATCCCCGCTACAATTTCCGTAACGAGATCCTGGATTTTAACTCTGATATCAATTTCAGCTCCGACAACGGAAAAACCAAGGGAGCATTGGCCCCTAACGAGTTCTGGTACTTCTGGCGTCGTTTTCTGCCTTTCGATGAGCTGGATTACCTGCCATCACAACAACTGTTGGAAAAAGCAGACCTGGCAGGATTCAGAGACGAGCTGAATGCGCTGGCCAATATTTTTGAAAAGCCCTTTGCCATGAAAGGGATGATCATGAACCAGAACATTCCCGAGCTGGCACAGCAATTTTCAAAGCCTTTGTTTATCTGGATCCACCGTGATCCTGTATTCAATATTCAGTCGGCGCTGGAAGCCAGAAAACGCCAATATGGCGACATCAACACCTGGTACTCCTTTAAAATAAAAGAATACCCTGAGCTGAAGAACCTTGACCCGCTGGAGTCGGTGGCCGGCCAGATAGCAGCAATCAATCGCTCGGTAGAGCAGGGCATTGCTGAACTTCCAGAGCATAAAAAGCTGGTAGTGCAGTATGAGGACTTCTGTCAGCACCCTGAACACTACTACAACGAAATCACCCGCCGCCTGGTTGAGCAAGGTGGAATAAGCGAAGATAAGATCCCTGCATACACAGGTGAAGCAAGCTTCTCCAATACTAACCACTGGCGACTGGAAGAGTACACACAGGAAGAGGCTGAGCGGGTATATCATGCAGGGCGAGAGTTTTCACCCATTGAATTAAGACCCGCGATAAGTACTTGCTCCAGATAGGCGCTGCTCATACTCGCTATCTTCTGTTTTCGCCGGATACTCGCCTTTTTCGTGGTTTCTGCTCGCAACATATTCAGCGCCACGTGTCGCATGCAAGCCAGAATTTCAGCCGCCTCACCGCGATAGATGGGGCACTCATCTTCGTTCATCGACACGTCCAGCACCCAGTGCAGACTGTTCTCGATACGCCAGTGTCCTCGCACGGCAGCAGCGAAGCGAGCCTTGTCCAGCTCTGCCGAACTGATGTAGTAGCGATACTCGAGGGACTGTTTTCCTGATTTATCCAGGCGATAGCCGATGGCTACCCCCAGTGTTTTCAAGCCTTTCCACTCCGGGAATTGGCTGGCCACCTCATCAGCAGGCAGCACATGATATTCTCTGGCTTCAATGCGACCATGGCCTTTTTCCACCGTCACATTGGCCGGGTCGGTTGCTGCCGAGTGGAGTGGTCGGAGCGCTTGCTGAACCGCGCAACGCAGCAGCTCCTGATTACCTTTGACCGCCAACAGGTAGTCCCCACCTTGCTTGACGATGGTGCTGGCAATATCGGTTTGACACCCCATGGCATCAATGGACACCAAGCATCCCTTGATATCCAGGAGCTTGAGTAACGCCGGTATGGCGGTGATTTCGTTCGACTTGGCATCGGTTTTCAACTGCCCCATGACTACCCCGTTGGTGGAGGCAAAGGCGCTGACCATATGGATAGCAGATTGCCTGTCATCACGGTGGTAAGAGCCCCGTAGTACCTTGCCATCGATGGCAATCAACTCGCCGCTGGTACGTTCATTGACGGATTGCGCCCACTGAATAAAGCACTGTTGGAACTGAGCCGGGTCAAGGCGGGATACGATACGTGCGATGGTATCGTGCACCGGTAACCCATTAGGAAACAGACCTTTTTTCTGAAACCAGTCCAGATGGACGTCGCCGAAATCCTCGATGTCCTCCCAACCCTCGGCACCGGCGATGACAGCGCAAACCGTGAGAAACAGTACATCAAACAAGGGGTAGCTGATTTTGGCCGTTTGCCGTGGGTCTTTCAGCTCACCAAAGTACTCAGAAAAGGCATCAAGGCTCATTGTGATCGCTCCCAAAAGGGAGTATCAGATCACAACGCGATTTGTGGGTCAAACAGAACGAAATTGTTTAAGAAACGTTCGCGATCTCACCCTGGAGTGCTCTGTTATTCTCTTTATTTCCGCATTTGCAAACGTTTTAAATTGCAGATTAAGAACTGCTTCCGTTTGAACATAAAATGTTCTAAATTTTTCTTGTGACCTACTGTCTTTGAAAACCCACAAATGTGGTGTTGCATTGGCAAAGTTAAATGCTCTTAATAATCTAAACTCATTATCCATTAGATAATATCCTTTGAAATGTAAAAATCTTGAATTGATTGAAACTTATAATTACCGGGAGGCAAAGTACCTTTCTTTAATACTCGCACATCCCTTTCCTGACCATTTATTACAATTTTTGCTTCATATAATTTCCAGCCAAACATTAATAAAAGTGGATTCATTATTATTTGTCCTGACTTGTAAGTAATGGCAAACATCCATAGTAAAAACACCACGAACCCTAACATTTTCTCAGGGGCGTCATAACTGATCCCCATGAATGAAACTACATAAGGAAACACGTAATTTATAATGTCATTCGGAATTGTTTTTGAGCTTTTAACTTCGCCATCGAATGGGTAATCTATTTTTTTCAAAGATATGTTTGAAATAATTACAGAAATAACGCTCACAACAATGAAAATAGTTGAAAAGTATAGGTGTTGAAATGGATTAAATAAGCAATTATCTATGTCAGATAAATCACAAAATGAATTGCTCCACCATGATATAGGGATGTCTTGTACTGCTAGGATTAATGCTAATGGCAAGTACGAACCTAAAAATATTATAAATCCAGCTGTAAGTTTAAACTGCATATATTAATACCATTTCTATATCCTTTGAGGAAGTTTATGAGATATACCAAAGCGTCTAACGTTTTAACACTGCGCATATACACTCATACACAGATCTGGTTAAAAGTAGCTTAACTTCACTTTTATCAGTTAGTTAAGTGTTTTATTGGCCAGTCTTGCCGCAGAAAAACGCGCCTGCGCATATATGTTCCGGTATGTGCGCAGTATCTATATGTGTTGTTTTTCAATGAATTGATTTATTTCATTTTTACGTTTTTTTGTTGATGGAAAACACGCATTGCTCTGGTGATTCTGAGCATTGAAGAGGGTGCAGGCCTAATAAACTGTATATTCAAAGCCGTTTAGATGGCCAGGCTGGCGGGGGGCACTATGTCATTTATCCACGCTACCGCCCGTCGCTGTGCTGGGGCGTAAGCGCATGCCTGTTTTACCTGTTTGGGTCCATCTTTGTCGCATGAGGATGAAAAGGCAACGAAAAAGGCCATTTCACGAGGCAATGGCCTGATTTTGGGTTTTTGGGGTG
>JAAEZO010000242.1 GCA_018222825.1 Gammaproteobacteria bacterium | reverse complement strand
TATATTCGCGACAACACCGGCCTGGTGCTGGACGCCTATTTCTCCGGCACCAAGCTCAAGTGGATTCTGGACAACGTGGAAGGCGCGCGGGAAAAAGCCGATAACGGCGAGCTGCTGTTCGGCACCGTCGACAGCTGGCTGCTGTGGAAACTGACCGAAGGCCGGGTGCACGTTACCGATTACACCAATGCCTCGCGTACCATGCTGTTCAATATCAATCGCCTGGAGTGGGATCAGAAGCTGCTGGACGAGATGGACATTCCTGCCGCCATGCTGCCCGAGGTCAGGCCTTCCAGCCAGGTGTACGGCAGCACCAACCTCAACGGCAACCCGATTCCCATTGCCGGCATGGCCGGCGATCAGCAAGCGGCGCTGTTCGGCCAGTTATGTTTCAGCAAGGGCATGGCCAAGAATACCTACGGCACCGGCTGCTTTTTGCTGATGAATACCGGCAAGCAGAAGGTCAACTCTCATCACGGCCTGCTCACCACCCTGGCGGTTGGCGCCGGTGGCGAAGTGAACTATGCGCTGGAAGGTTCGGTATTCATGGGCGGGGCCACCATTCAATGGCTGCGAGACGAACTGGGGCTGATCCGCGAGGCTGATGATACCGGCTACTTCGCCGCAAAAGTCGACAACACCAACGGTGTGTATCTGGTGCCGGCCTTTGTGGGCCTGGGTGCCCCCTACTGGGATCCCTATGCTCGCGGCAGCCTGGTGGGCCTGACCCGGGGCACCAACCGCAATCACATCATTCGTGCCGCGCTGGAGTCCATCGCCTTTCAGAGTCGCGACCTGCTGGATGCCATGCAGGAAGATGCCGGGATAGCACTTTCCGCGCTCAAGGTCGACGGCGGCGCCGTGGCCAACGATTTTCTGATGCAGTTTCAGGCCGATATTACCGATGCCCGGGTGATCCGCCCCCGGCAGACGGAAACCACCGCCATGGGCGCGGCCTTTCTTGCCGGGCTGGCGGTTGGCCTGTGGCAAGGCACCGACGAGCTGGCCGACAAGGTTGCGCCAGACCGGGAATTCATACCCCGAATGAACCAGGACAACCGCGATAGCCTATATCGAGGCTGGAAAAAGGCGGTCGCCCGCTCGCTCGACTGGGCGGAACACTGATAATGACCAAGCAACGGCAGACTCCTTCGTTGAAACGAGGCCGGCAAAGCACGAGTGTCTTGATTTAACGACTCATCAGTATCCGAATAAAGATAAGGAACAGCATGACAACGGACTCCCCTGTTTTTGATGTGCTGGTGATCGGTGGTGGCGTGAACGGCGCCGGCATCGCCATGGATGCGGCGGGCCGGGGGCTGAAGGTGTTGCTGTGCGAGATGAACGATCTGGCCTCGGCTACCTCCTCCAACAGCAGCAAGCTGATTCACGGTGGGCTGCGTTATCTGGAACACTACGAATTTCGGTTGGTGAAAGAAGCGCTGGCCGAGCGTGAAGCGCTGCTGCGCAATGCGCCTCATCTCATGTGGCCACTGCGCTTTCGCCTGCCCCACCGCCCGCACTTGCGCCCGGCCTGGATGATCCGCCTCGGCCTGTTTCTCTATGACCACCTCGCCAAACGCGAGCTGCTACCCGGCTCCGAGAGTATCGTCTTTGGCGCAAACAGCCCCTTGCAGCCGCAGATCACCAAAGGATTCGAGTACTCCGACGGCTGGGTAGATGACGCCCGTCTGGTGGTGTTGTGTGCCATGGCCGCACATCAGTACGGGGCTGAAATCAAGCCCCATACCCGCTGCATCAAGGCAGAGCGACAGTCTGGCCTTTGGCTGGTCACCCTGGAAAACAGCGACACCGGCGAGCGGCAGCAGTACCGCTGCCGGGCACTGGTTAACGCCGCCGGGCCCTGGGCCAGCTCGCTGTTTGCCGACACCATACCCCTTCCCTCCCCCAAACACATTCGCCTGGTCAAGGGTAGCCACATCGTGGTGCCGCGGCTGCATGACGGGCCCCAAGCCTATATTTTGCAAAACGAGGACCACCGCATCGTGTTTGTGATTCCCTATCAGGACCGCTTTTCGCTGATAGGCACCACCGATGTGGACTACGAAGGAGACCCTTCCGCCGTGCATATCGACGACGAGGAAGTGAATTATCTGTGCTCTGTGGTCAATGCCCACTTCAAGCAACAGATCCATCCCGATGATGTGGTGTGGAGTTATTCCGGCGTGCGCCCCTTGATGGACGACGAGCACGCAGAGGCACAGAAGGCCTCGCGGGATTACACCCTTGAGCTGAACGCACCGCCGGACCAGGCCCCGCTGCTGTCGGTGTTTGGCGGCAAGATAACCACTTATCGCAAACTGGCCGAGGCCGCCACCGATGCCATTTGCCGTTTCTTCCCCGACGCCTCAGGCCCCTGGACACGTACCGCCGTGCTGCCCGGCGGCAACTTTTCCTCCCGGCACGGCCTGAATGCCGAGTTACAAAGTCGCTATCCCTGGCTGCCCACTGCGCTGCGGCAACGCTTTGTGCGCAGCTACGGCACCCTGTGCCATCGGTTTTTGCAGGGGTGCGAGCAACTGGAGGATTTGGGAGAAGCCTTTGGCAGCAACCTGTATCAAAGGGAAGTGGATTATCTGAAAGCGCATGAATGGGCCAGCACGGTGGACGATATTCTGTGGCGCCGCACCAAGCTTGGGCTTGAACTGCAGAAAGAACAAAAGGAGCACCTGCAACACTACCTGCAGGCACCCGGTGCCGACGCTAGATGACGGTCGGCCATTCGCCCAGCAGATCCGTGATACCCGCCACCGGCATCGGCCGATAAAAATAGTAACCCTGCACCATCAGCGGGCCAAAATCGGCCAACAGATCCAACTGCTCCTGCTGCTCTACCCCTTCGACGACCAGGCTCAATGACAACTGCTGCGCCAGGCTGACGATGGTTTTCAACAACATGAAGGCCCGCTCGTTCAGGCTGGCCTCGACCATGAAGCTGCGATCGATT
>JAAEZO010000241.1 GCA_018222825.1 Gammaproteobacteria bacterium | reverse complement strand
CTGGCCGCCTACCCGGTGGTCAGCGGCAACAAATATCGCTATACCATTCGCTTCATGCCGGTCGGCAACACCGAGATCGGCAATATCGACTTTGAATTGGCCAATATCAAATGAACAAAATCACCACAGTATCCTGCCCCACCTGTAAAAAACCGGTGGAATGGGGCGAGCAGAGCCCCTTTCGCCCCTTCTGCAGCAAACGCTGCCAGCTGATCGATCTGGGCGAATGGGCCGACGAAGAAAAACGCATACCCGGCGAGCCGGCCTGGCTGCCGGATCGGGATGACGAAAATGAGTACTGACACCGTCAAAAATTCGGTGCTGGTGGCGGTCGGGGTGATTGAAAATACCGACGGCGAGATTTTTATCTGCCGCCGTGGCGCCGGCCAGCATCAGGCCAACAAATGGGAGTTTCCCGGTGGCAAGGTGGAAGCCGGCGAAACCGTGGCCCAGGCCCTGGCACGCGAGCTGGCAGAAGAGATCGGCATTCGAGTCACCGACTGTCATTCGTTCATGCTCATCGAGCACGACTACGGCGACAAGCAGGTGATACTCGACATCCGCAAGGTCACCGCCTTCGGCGGCAATCCCCAGGGTCTCGAAGGCCAGCCCAGCCGCTGGGTGCCGGTGGATGAGCTGCACCGGTACGACTTTCCTGCCGCCAACGCCCCCATCGTAGCGAAACTGCAAACCGGGGAATGAATGCAGGCTCGCATTCAGGCGAGCAAGACTCCCCTTCGGTGGTGCCTTATCCGGGCTGGCCGCCAACAAAAAAACCGGGCTCTGTGAGCCCGGTTTTTATTGGTTTTCTGCCTGCTATCAGGCTTCTATTTCCAGGCTGTCGACCCGTTGCAGGCCGCGAGGCAGCAAGGCGCCGCGACGACCGCGTTCGCCCTGATAATGGGCCAGGTCGGCGGGTTTGAGGGTCAGCTTGCGCTTGCCCGCATGCAGGGTGACATTGGCGCCTTCCGGCACCACCACCAGCTGTTTGATGAAGTCTTCCCGCGCCTGCACCTTGGCCCCGGGTATGCCGATGATCTTGTTGCCCTTGCCCTTGCCCAGCAGCGGCAGATCCTTGAGCGGAAACAGCAACATGCGGCCTTCATTGGTCACCGCCAGGCACTGGCTGCTGTCCAGCTGCTCGATGGCCATCGGCTTGAGTACCACACCACCGGCGGGCACCGTCAGCAGTGCCTTGCCGTTCTTGTTGCGGCTGACCATGTCACCGAAGCGACAGACGAAGCCGTAACCGGCGTCGGAGGCCAGCAAAAACAGCCGGTCATCGTCGCCCATCAGCACATAGCGTGCCTGCTCGCCCGGACTCAGACTGCAACGCCCGGTCAGCGGCTCGCCCTGGCCCCGGGCCGACGGCAGGCTGTGTGCATCCTGACCGTAGGCACGACCGATACTCGACAGAAACACCGCCATCTGGTTGCTGCGCCCGGAGGCCGCATCCAGAAAGTGGTCGCCCGCCTTGTAGTTCAGGGTGGCGCCGTCCACATCCAGGCCCTTGGCCGAGCGGATCCAGCCCTTGTCCGACAGCACCACAGTCACCGGTTCGCTCGGGATCAGCTCTTTCTCGCTCAGGGCCCTGGCTTCTTCCCGCTCCACCAGCGGCGAGCGCCGGTCGTCACCGTATTTTTCGGCGTCGGCCAGAATCTCTTTTTTGATCAGGGTATTGAGCCGACGCTCCGAGCCCAGCAACAGGGCCAGCTTGTCGCGTTCGGTGGCCAGCTCGTCCTGCTCGCCGCGGATCTTCACTTCTTCCAGCTTGGCCAGATGGCGCAGCTTCAGCTCCAGAATGGCTTCGGCCTGGATTTCGGTCAGCCCGAAGCGGCTCATCAGTACCGGCTTGGGTTCGTCTTCGCTGCGGATAATCTCGATCACTTCATCGATACTGAGGAAGGCGACCAAGAGACCGGCCAGAATATGCAGCCGGGCCTCGACCTTGTCCAGCCGGTATTGCAGCCGGTTGCGAACCGTCTGCCGACGGAACTGCAGCCATTCGCCGAGGATCAGATCCAGCGTCTTGACCTGGGGCCGGCTGTCCAGCCCCAGCATGTTCAGGTTGACCCGGTAGCTCTTCTCCAGATCGGTGCTGGCAAACAGATGCTGCATCAGCTGATCCACGTCCACCCGGTTGGATCGGGGAATGATCACCAGCCGGGTCGGGTTTTCGTGATCCGCCTCGTCGCGCAGGTCCGCCACCATCGGCAGCTTCTTGGCCTGCATCTGCCCCGCGATCTGTTCCAGGATCTTGCCGCCGCTGGCCTGATGCGGCAGCGCTGTGATCACGATGTCGCCCTGCTCCATCTGGTAGACGGCCCGCATCTTGATGCTGCCCCGGCCGGTTTCGTAAATTTTGCGAATATCGGCTCTGGGAGTGATGATCTCGGCCCGGGTCGGATAGTCGGGGCCATCCACGAAGGTCATCAGTTCTTCTACCGTCGCCTTGGGGTTGTCCAGCATGTGCACACAGGCATTGGCGATTTCACGCACGTTGTGCGGCGGAACATCGGTGGCCATGCCCACGGCGATGCCGGTAATGCCGTTAAGCAGTATGTGCGGCAACCGGGCCGGCAGCATGCGCGGCTCTTTCATGGTGCCGTCGAAGTTGGGGATCCATTCCACCGTGCCCTGGCCCAGCTCGGACAACAGCAGCTCGGAGAAGCGGGACAATCGCGCTTCGGTATAACGCATGGCGGCGAACGACTTGGGATCATCCGGCGCACCCCAGTTGCCCTGACCGTCTACCAGCGGATAACGGTAAGAGAACGGCTGGGCCATCAGTACCATGGCCTCGTAACAGGCAGAATCGCCGTGGGGATGATACTTACCCAGCACGTCGCCTACGGTACGGGCGGATTTCTTGTGCTTGGACAGTGCCGACAAGCCCAGCTCGCTCATGGCGTAGATAATGCGGCGCTGCACCGGCTTGAGGCCATCGCCGATATGCGGCAGGGCCCGGTCCA
>JAAEZO010000240.1 GCA_018222825.1 Gammaproteobacteria bacterium | reverse complement strand
CCCAGCACCACCACCACCAGGGTCAGACCAAAGGCAAAAAGACAGAGTCGACGCATGACTTCCTCCTATCCGGCCCGGGAAAATTTGAGCAGGCGACGCAAGTCGCTGAGTAACGCTTTACCGGTTGATCGGTCACTGATCTCCTCCCCGCTCAGGGGATAACGCATGATCAGCATGCCCGGCGGATCGGCAATATAAACGAAGCCCGCCTCCAGCTCGTGACTGGCCGGCAGTCGCAGCACAGACACCCGGGTGCCGTCGCGCCCCAGCGCGAGATCGATGTTATTCAGCAAGGGCTCGGCCTGTTCACAGAGCTCGCACTCCGCGGTAAACGGCAGCACCAGCCGCCACTGAGCATCCTCGGCGATTCGACCCTGCACCCACTCGCCATGAGCCTTGACGCCGGGGGTAAACCAGCCCAGGGTCAGAACGAGCCAGGCCAGCGCCACAGGCAGCAAAAAAGCCCCCAGCAAGGCCAGTATCGTTTTATGAGATTTACGGGTTTTATGCTTCATTCCGCCTCCGATACCACCAGGCTGCAGCACCCCAGATGGCCAGGGTCATGGCAAACCATTGCACCGCATAACCGATATGTCGCTCCGGCCCCATCACCACCGGCTGCCAGTCCGCTTTTTCAATGCCGAGTTTCAGCACAAAGGGCAGTACTTGTTGCCCCCATATTCGCGCCAGTTGTTCCGGCTCCAGGCTTGAGACACGACGCAGCCGAGGGTCGAAAGGCACCTCGCCCAGAGACAAAGGGGGAACATAGGGACGAATGATGTGGCCGGATAGCGGCCCGGCGCCTGTCGGCGAAGAGGTCTGTGGCAACTTGCTCCGATCCGGATCGGCCGGCCACCAGCCGGCGTCTACCGCCAGCAGACCATGACGGGTTTGTAGTGGCCGTATCAGCCGATAGCCCGCCCGGCCCGACTCTATCTGGTTATCAAGAAACAGATCGCCACCGCTCAGATAGACACCGTTCGCCTCCAGCCGATAGCCGAAGGGGGACGACATCGCCAGCGCCTCATGCAGCGCCAGGCCGATATCTCGACGTTGCTGCCACTCCTGCAGCAACAGCCGTTTCTCGTCGGCCCGGGACAGTTGCCACACTCCCATGGTGATCATCAACAGACTCATCACTCCGGTCAGTGCCAGCAAGCCTTCACTTTTTCCTATACTCAACATCCAGTCTCTCCAGGAACGCATCCATGTTGCTCAAGCTACTGATTGTATTGCTACTGCTGTGTATGATCGGCAACCTGCTGTTAGGGCTCAGGGCCATGCTCTCGCGGCAGGATCCCGTACTGATGAGTCGCTATATCGGCCGCCGCTTGCTGTTTGCCGTCATCATAGTGCTGCTGTTAATCGCGGCGCTGGCCACCGGCCTGCTGGTGCCCAACCCCACACCGTGAAAATGGTTCCATAAGAGCCTTCATAGAATATAGACAAACACAAACAGACAGAGCCAGACCACATCGACAAAGTGCCAGTACCAACTGCTGGCCTGAAAGCCGAAATGCTGGGCCGGGGTAAAGTGCCCCTTGCGCACCCGCAACCACATGATGAACAGCATCAGGGTACCCAGGGTGACGTGAGCACCATGAAAGCCGGTAAGCAGGAAGAAGGTGTTGCCGTAAATGCCGGAGTCCAGCCGCAGCCCCAGTTCCTCATAGGCATGCACGTATTCCCACACCTGCAACGTCAGAAAAGTCAGGCCCAGCACCACGGTGAGGCCCAGCCATTGTTTGAGCCGCGAACGCTGTTCCTGCAACAGCGCCAGGTGGGCCAGATGAGCAGTTACCGACGAGGTCAGCAGAATCACGGTGTTGATCAGCGGTAAACCAAACCAGCCCATGGCGGTGGTTTCGATACCACCCGGCGTCTGCAACAGCGGCCAGCTGGCGCTGAAGTCGGGCCACAGCACGGCATTGGTCATGGCGTTGTTACCGGCCCCGCCCAACCAGGGTACGGCCAGTACCCGTGCATAAAACAGGGCACCGAAGAAGGCGCCGAAGAACATCACCTCGGAGAAGATGAACCAGCTCATGCCCTGGCGGAAGGATCTGTCCATCTGGTCGCTGTAGAGTCCGGCGTGAGACTCCTTGATCACGTTGCCGAACCAGCCAAACAGCATCACCGTCATCACCAGGGTGCCGGCGGCAAACACCACAGGCCCGGCAATGCCCCCGATACCCGCCGCCCAGAGACCGGCACCGGAAGCCAGCAGAAACAGCCCCAGGGCGCCCACTATAGGCCAGGGACTCTGGGCCGGCACATAATATTGCTGCGTCTTGACCACCATGCTCGTCTCCTTAAGCGCCGCTGCCTGCGGCAGCCTGCTCGCTGATGTCATACAGGGTGTAGGACAGGGTAAATACCTCTATGTCGGCCGGCAGTGCCTGATCCACATAGAAACGCATCGGCATCACCGCCTCGCTCCCCGCCGCTATCGGCTGCTCCTGAAAGCAGAAACACTCGGTCTTGCGCAGGTAGCTCGCCGCCAACCCCGGTGATACCGAGGGAATGGCTCTCAGTACCCGGGCATCGCCACCGGGATTGTTGACGGTAAAGTCCACCTGATGCATCTCGCCCGGGCGTACCTGCAACCGGTGCACCGAGGGAGCGAACCTCCCCCGCAGCCCACTGCTCTGATAGGTAACGAACTCCACCGTTACCCATCGCTGCTCGTCCACCACTCGGGACTCGGCCACCGCCCGGGTGGCGGTTTTACCGTTCAGCCCGGTGATGTCGCAGAAGACGTCATACAGCGGCACCAGGGCAAAACCGAACCCGAACATGGCCACCGCCAGCAGGCCGAGTCGAACCGCTATCCTGTTAACGTGAGCCATTGCCTTCTATCTCCGGTGGTGTGCTGAAGGTGTGATAGGGCGCCGGTGACGGTACCGTCCATTCCAGCCCGTGCGCCCCCTCCCAGGGGCTGGCCGGCGCCGTTACTCCGCCGCGGATACACCTGATC
>JAAEZO010000034.1 GCA_018222825.1 Gammaproteobacteria bacterium | reverse complement strand
GATAGCACATACGTTTGATATTCATATGAAATAACTATCATTACCAAATTTTTATACCTGCAGCTGGCCAATTTAACTATCGAGACGTCAAATCTGACCATTTTCATTAAAAAACAGGTTAAGTATCCGTTAGCCATCTCCGCTACCGATACTACACCTGTAAATTGCTATAAAAAACCTACTTTATGTCGATATAGCCCCACCGGCAACGTTCATAACGCAAAGAGTTATATTGCATAACTATTCGTTATAACTTGCCAGCGCCATAATATCCTCGCTAAAACAGACTCTTTTGTACCATACCGATGGCGACAATCGCCTCGCGACGCTTTATTCCCTCAAGCCTATCCCCTACAATCGTGACCACTTTTTATCTGCCTATTTGCCAAGGTTGGAGAGACAAATGAGCCAAGCCAAACACGCCAAACTGCTTATTCTGGGTTCTGGCCCTGCAGGGTATACCGCCGCCGTTTATGCGGCCCGCGCCAACCTTAATCCGGTACTGGTGACCGGTATTCAGCAGGGTGGTCAGCTGACCACCACCACCGAAGTGGAAAACTGGCCGGGTGACGCCGAAGGACTGACCGGTCCGGCGTTAATGGAACGCATGAAAGAGCACGCCGAGCGTTTTGAAACCGAGATCCTGTTCGACCATGTCAACAGCGTGGATCTGCAGCAACGTCCGTTCCGGCTGAAAGGCGACGACGGCGAATACACCTGTGATGCGCTGGTTATCGCTACCGGCGCCTCCGCCAAATACCTGGGCCTGCCTTCGGAAGAAGCCTATCAGGGCCGTGGTGTGTCCGCCTGCGCCACCTGCGACGGCTTTTTCTATCGCAACCAGAAAGTCGCCGTGGTCGGCGGTGGTAACACCGCAGTGGAAGAAGCGCTGTATCTGTCCAATATCGCCGCCGAGGTTCATCTGGTTCACCGTCGCGACCAGTTCCGCTCCGAGAAAATTCTGATCGACCGCCTGATGGACAAGGTAGAGAACGGCAACATAGTGCTGCACACCAACCGTACTCTGGACGAAGTGCTGGGCGACGAGATGGGCGTGACCGGGGTTCGCCTGCGCGACACCCAGACCGATGCCACCGAGCAGCTGGAGCTGGCCGGTGTCTTCATCGCCATCGGCCACCAGCCCAACACCCAGATCTTCGAAGGCCAGCTGGAGATGGAAAACGGCTACCTCAAGGTGCAGTCCGGTCTGCATGGCAATGCCACCCAAACCAGCATCGAAGGCGTGTTCGCTGCCGGTGACGTCATGGATCATGTTTATCGCCAGGCCATTACCTCTGCCGGTACCGGTTGCATGGCGGCACTGGATGCCGAACGCTACCTCGACGGTCTGAAGTAAAACACTAGGTAGAAGTGGTCATAAAAAACGGCGCTGTTAATACAGCGCCGTTTTGGTTTCTATCGGTAAGTAATCCGGCATAACAGATGTGGTTCTGTTGTCATTCCCGCATGCCCTCTTTTGTCATTCCCGCGAAGGCGGGAACCCACGGCTTGTAGCGCAGAACGGTCAGACTGCGAGTCGCCTGTAAAGCACTGGACCCCCACCTTCGCGAGGGTGACGAGAAAGGCAAGCTTACCCGACCGCGGTCAAGGGTGCCCGGGCTATCTGCTCCATCGCTTCCTGCAAGGTCGAATAAAAGGTCAGCTCACCGGGAACAGGTTTTACCCCGGCTCTGGCCAACGTCTTCAGTGGCTGATATTGCAGATCTGCAATCACCACCTCGGTCTGCTGCTGGCGGCACCGCTCGATAAAGCGATTCAGCGCCGCCATACCGCCCGCATCCAGAATAGCCACCCCGTCCATGTAGAGCACGACGCCTCGCCGTTGCCGGGACATCTCGGCCAGTTCGCTGAATACCCGGTCGGCGGCGGCAAAAAACAGCGGACCATTGATTTTAAACACCGACCAGTCTGCCGGCAGTGGTGTCTCCAGCAGACGTCGATGTCCGGAAATATCCGACACCCGGGTCATCTCGGCGATGTCACGTACGAACAGCACCGCCGCCACCAGAATGCCGACCGTAATCGCCAGCACCATATCGAACAGTATGGTGAGCGAGAAACAGGTCATAAACACCAGTATGTCGGCCACGGGGGCGGTTTTCAGAAGCTTGACCGCCTTGTGGGCCTCACTCATGTTCCAGGCCACCACCATCAGCAAGGCGGCCATGGCCGGCATCGGCAAATAGGCAAGCATGGGAGCCAGCAATACCAGTCCGGCCAGCACCACCAGCGCATGCACCATGGCCGCGACCGGCGACTCGGCACCGGCCTTGACGTTGGCTGCCGAGCGGGCAATGGCGGCAGTGGCGGTAATGCCACCGAAAAACGGCGCTATGATGTTACCAATCCCCTGCCCCAGCAGCTCGCTGTTGGCGCTATGACGCTTGCCGGTCATGCCATCCAGTACCACGGCACACAACAGCGACTCTATCGCGCCCAGCATGGCAATGGCGAAGGCGGCCGGCAGCAAGTCTCGTAACAGCGCCCAGCTCAACGTCAGCTCGCTGCCACCCGGCCCCGGCTGCAGCCAGGGCCAGATCCATTCTGGCAACACCGGAGGAATGCCCTGCCCGCTGCTGCCATCCGGTAACAGATAACTGAACTGACTGCTGATGGTGGCGATGTCCATGCCCTGCCGGTTCAGCAACAGGGTGATGACACTGGCCAGGATTACCGCCGGCAAGTGGGCCGGCACCCCGGTTTTAAGCCGGGGCCAGAGCAGCATGATGGCCAGGGTCAGCAGCGCTACGGCCAGGCTGGGCAAATGCGCTTCAGGGAAGGCTGACACCAAAGCCGTCACCTTGCCCACATAGTGCTCGGGCAAGGCCGTCAGGTTCAATCCCAGAAAGTCTTTCAGCTGCAGGGTGGCAATCACCACTGCTATGCCACCGGTAAAGCCGAGGGTGACCGGCTCGGGAATGTACTCGATCAGGCGGCCCAGTCGCACCAGCGCCATGCCCACCAGGATCACTCCCGACATGACGGTCGCCAACAGCAGTCCCCCCAGGCCGTATTGCTGAGCGATGGGATAAAGAATGACCACAAAGGCGGCAGTAGGGCCGGAAATACTGAGTCTGGAGCCACCGGTCAGCGCAATGACAAAGCCGGCGATAATGGCGGTATAAAGACCGTACTGGGGAGCTACTCCGCTGGCAATGGCCAGCGCCATGGCCAGCGGAATAGCGATAATGCCCACCGTCACCCCGGCCAGCACATCCTTGAGCAAACGTTGGCGACTATATCGTTCCTGCAGGCAGCTTTCGCGCAAAGCATGGCCGATGCGTAACGAAAACAGGTGGGCCCGATGCGGCATGATTATCTCCCGGCGGCAAATTATAGTTAGTATTATTTAATCGATTATATGCTCATCAATTAATCATTCAATGTTAATATCATTAACATGTTTTAGTGGTTATCGGAGTCGATATGGAACAAAGAACCGCTCGCCTGACCCTGTTGATAGACCCGAGAAAAAAGGCGTTGTTTGAACAGCTTTGCGCCGAAGAAGACGTGACGCCATCCCAGAAGGTACGTCAGTTCATTCGCGACTATATTGAGCAACAAACCGGTAAAGACTGGCTTGATGCAAGTCAGGACTGATCAAGAGCACCCTATGCTGACCTTACTCGACCACCGACTCTGGTTTCCGGATCCGGCTCTGGCCCTGAGCGATCCCGATGGCCTGCTGGCCATCGGGGGCGACTTGAGCTCCGAACGACTGTTACTGGCCTATCGTATGGGGATTTTTCCCTGGTTCGATCAAAGCCAGCCCCTGCTGTGGTGGTCACCCGACCCCAGGGCCGTGCTGGTGCCGGAGCAATTACACATCAGCCGCAGCCTGGCCAAACTGGCCCGCCGCAACCAGTACCGACTGACCCTTAATACCGCCTTTGACCGGGTCATTCGTGCCTGCCGCCAGTTGCGAGAAAACCGGGAAGGCACCTGGATCACCCCCGGCATAGAACAGGCCTATTGCCGACTGCACCAACAGGGCCACGCCCACTCGGTCGAGGTGTGGCAGGATGACAGCCTGGTAGCCGGACTCTACGGCATCGCGCTGGGCAAGCTGTTTTGTGGCGAGTCGATGTTTCACCGGGTCGACAACGGCTCCAAGCTCGCCATGATCGCACTGTGCCGACACTTGAGCCGTCATGGCGGCGAGCTTGTCGATTGCCAGCTGCCCAACCCGCACCTGATGAGCCTGGGGGTAACCAGCTGGCCCCGCTCGCGTTTTTTACATAAACTCAAAGAGCTGCAACAGCAGCCGCTAACACAAGGGTGCTGGCAACCAGGTGAGCTGATGTTATGAGAGAAGTGAATCTCAAGGTGGGGCTGACGCCCAAACACCAATGCAGTTATCTGCCCAACCGGCAGGAACAGCTGCTGGTCTTGCTCGACAAGGAGTTGTTGTGCTTGGAAGGGTATGAACAATTACTCAGTGCGGGCTTTCGTCGCAGCGGTTCGGACATTTATCGCCCGCACTGCCAGCTATGCCATGCCTGCGAGTCGCTGCGCATCGATGTCGCCCACTTTACCCCCAGCCGCAGCCAGAAGCGCATCATTCGGCAAAACCGGGATCTGAGCGTCAGCCTGAGTGAACAGGAAAAGCCGGAGTATTTTCGGCTGTATCAGCGCTATATCAACGAGCGGCATCAGGATGGCGCCATGTATCCCGCCAGTCGCCAGCAATATGAAGGCTTTCTGCTATGTGACTGGCTGCCGCCGGTATTTATGGAATTCCGGCTGGAGCAACAGCTGGTGGCGGTGGCAGTAACCGACCTGCTCGGCCAGGCACTCAGTGCCATGTACACCTTTTACGACCCCGCTCTGGAGCACAGATCCCTGGGATCTTTCGCCATTTTGAGCCAACTGAAACTGGCGTCCGGTTTAAACAAGAGCTGGGTTTATCTGGGTTACCAGGTGGATGATTGTAAAAAAATGAATTATAAACAGCACTTCCGCCCTCATCAGCGACTCGTGGCCGGACACTGGCAGGCGATGAAAGACTGAGCGGAAACTTTACACTCGAGGCGAAATCCGGCATGATCGATGCCGTTTTTATTGCCTGCGTTAACAAGAGGACTCAATGGCTAAAGAAGACAGTATTGAAATGCAAGGGACCATTCTGGACACCCTTCCGAACACCATGTTTCGCGTAGAGCTGGAAAATGGCCACGTGGTCACCGCTCATATCTCCGGCAAGATGCGCAAGAACTACATCCGCATCCTCACCGGTGACAAGGTCACTGTTCAACTGACTCCCTACGATCTGTCAAAAGGACGCATCGTCTTCCGCGCTCGCTAATCCGTTCGCTAGTCACTCCGAGTGTCATGGTGGCGTCTGTTCCCAAACGTTGTACTTTTGGGTAATTTGCTCGCCCCCAGTTCCGTCAGGCATACACCTCTTGGATAAAAAATGCCCGGCACCATTATGGTGCCGGGCATTGTGGTGCTATGCTCGAAGGCCCGATTTCAGTGGGCCAGCGAGGCTTCCGACTGATAGTCAAAATGCAGTTTGTCGTCCTCTAGCGTGACTTTGACCGAGCCGCCACCGACCAGTTCGCCGAACAGCAACTCGTTGGCCAGCGGCTTTTTCAGTTGTTCCTGAATCACCCGCCCCATGGGACGTGCGCCCATCGACTTGTCGTAGCCTTGCTCTGCCAGCCAGTGACGAGCCTGCTCGCTGACTTCCATCGATACGCCCTTGGCATCCAGCTGCGCCTGCAGTTCGACGATAAACTTGTCCACCACCCGGTGAATCACTTCCATATTCAGGTGGTTGAACCAGATGATATGGTCGAGCCGGTTACGGAACTCCGGAGCAAAGGTACGGTTGATTTCGGTCATGGCGTCATGACTGTGATCCTGCTGCTGGAAACCGATGGACTTGCGTATCGTCTCCTGCACCCCGGCGTTGGTGGTCATCACCAGTATCACGTTGCGAAAGTCCGCCTTGCGACCGTTGTTATCGGTGAGGGTACCGTTGTCCATCACCTGCAGCAGCAGGTTGAACACGTCCTGGTGCGCCTTTTCGATTTCATCGAGCAGCACCACCGCGTGCGGGTGCTTGATCACCGCATCGGTGAGCAAGCCCCCCTGATCGAATCCCACATAGCCCGGCGGCGCACCGATAAGGCGTGACACCGTATGGGACTCCATGTATTCGGACATATCGAAGCGAACCAGCTCGATACCCAGTACGCGCGCCAGCTGCTGGGTCACCTCTGTCTTACCCACACCAGTAGGACCGGCGAACAGGAAAGAGCCGATGGGCCGCTTTTCGTTGCCGAGGCCGGAGCGACTGAGGCGAATGGAGTCGGTCAGCACCTCTATCGCCTTGTCCTGACCGAAGACCACCATCTTGAGCTTGGGTTCCAGGTTCTTCAGCGCCTCCTTGTCGGAGCTGGATACCGATTTCTCGGGAATGCGGGCAATCTTGGCCACGATAGCCTCGATATCGCCCACCCCTATGGTCTTCTTGCGCTTGGAAGGCGGCATCATGCGGACTTGCGCGCCCGCCTCGTCGATGACGTCAATGGCCTTGTCGGGCAGGTGACGGTCATTGATGTACTTGGCCGACAGTTCGGCCGCCGCCTTGATGGCCTTGCTGGTATAGCGCACATCATGATGTGACTCGTAGCGGCTCTTCAGCCCCAGCAATATCTTGGTGGTATCTTCTACCGACGGCTCCAGAATGTCGATTTTCTGGAAGCGCCGCGCCAGGGCCCGGTCTTTTTCGAAAATCTGGCTGTATTCCTGATAGGTGGTGGAGCCGACACAGCGGATCTGACCGCTCGACAGCATGGGTTTCAGCAGGTTGGCCGCATCCAGCTGGCCCCCCGAGGCGGCACCGGCGCCGATGATGGTGTGAATTTCATCGATAAACAGGATGGCGCCTTTCTGCTTCTCGAACTGTTTGAGCAACGCCTTGAAGCGTTTCTCGAAATCACCGCGATACTTGGTGCCGGCCAGCAGCGACCCCATGTCCAGCGAATAGATGATGCTGTCGGCAATAATCTCCGGCACCTCACCATGTACGATGCGATAAGCCAGGCCTTCGGCGATGGCCGTTTTACCGACTCCCGCCTCGCCCACCAGCAGCGGGTTGTTCTTGCGCCGACGGCACAATACCTGAATGGCGCGATTCACTTCATGATCCCGGCCGATAAGCGGATCGATGCGGCCTTCCTTCACCCACTGGTTGAGGTTGATCACAAAGCCTTCGGTCTGATTGCTGGCCGCTTCGTCGGTATTTTCTTCCAGCTGAGCGGGTGGCGCCTCTTCCTGCTGGCCGTCTTTGCGCACGCCATGGGACAGAAAATTAACCACATCCAGTCGGCTGATCTGCACCTTTTTCAGCAGATAGGCAGCCTGAGACTCCTGTTCACTGAAAATGGCCACCAGTACATTGGCACCCGTCACCTCGGCATTGCCGGAGGATTGCACATGAAAGACCGCCCGCTGCAGCACACGCTGAAAGCCGAGGGTAGGTTGTGTTTCTATTTCATCGTCTCCCGCCGGGATCAGCGGGGTGGTCTGCTCGATAAAAAGATGGGTTTCACGGCGTAGCTGTTCGAGATCTGCACCACAGGCCGTCAGGGCCTCTTTGGCAGACGGGTTGTTCAACAACGCGAGTAGCAGGTGCTCCACCGTCATAAACTCGTGGCGAGCACGGCGCGCTTCGTTGAAAGCGTCGTTCAATGTGCTCTCAAGGTCTTTGTTCAACATAGGCACCTCCCCTAAAAAACTGCGGTGTCCCGTTGCGGCGGGTACTGACTTATTCCTGCTCCATGGTGCACAACAGCGGATGTTCATGCATACGGGCAAACTTGTTCACTTGCGCTACCTTGGTTTCTGCAATCTCTGCGGTAAACAGGCCACAGACTCCTTTCCCCTGATAATGAACCGCCATCATCACCTGCGTGGCCTTGTCCACATCCATTACGAAGAATTTTTGCAGTACCTCCACCACAAAATCCATGGGGGTGTAATCGTCATTGTTCAGGATGACCTTGTACATAGGAGGGGGTTGCAGCGCTGTTTCTTCCACCTCTTTTAACGGATCACCATCAACCTGCTGTGTTCTCCTGCTCATACATTTACTCTAAATCACTGTTCCGGATCTCGCTACAGCAGTCGGTGCCGGATGTGGTGCCGCTGCCGAGCGTCGCTTACAAGCCAAAGGCGGGCTCTTTTTGTCAGGATATCAGGAACGCGGCTGTCAGTCTTTCCTTCACACTACCGCTTACGCCGGCGCTGTCAACCGTCTTTCTGTAGCAGAATGCGATAACAAACAAACGCTTGACTCGATTCTATGTTTGGCTAGAGTGGTTGATTGGTGACAATTGAATCAAGCGCCATATTTGGCACTTAAAATTCGGGTCGCCGCATCCGACAGGCTCGCCTGTCGTAAAAATTGGCAACTGCCAGTTACTCAATGTTGTTTTGGATGTTTGAGCAAAAGGATGCCGATGTTATGACGACCGGTACGGTGAAGTGGTTTAATAATGCTAAGGGATTTGGCTTTATCTGCCCACAGGAAGGCGGTGATGATGTGTTCGCACATTTCTCCACCATACAGATGGACGGATACAGAACCCTGAAAGCGGGCCAGTTGGTAAAGTATAAGATCGAAGAAGGACCTAAAGGTAACCATGCGATAAGCATAATACCTGCGGCCGATAATAATTAAGCACGGATACACAGTATCTAGAAAACAGGGCGCTTCGGCGCCTTTATTGTATCTGCACTATTGCCAACAAGTGACGGTGCCGCGGCGAGATGAACCAAGGGATCTGCTTTCCCGACAAGGCCGACTTTGCTAACGTAGTCGTTACTTACGCCTACAAGGACATCGCCGCCTCATGGACGCCAGCCTGCTCGCTCCGGCCCTGCTTTCCCCTACCGAACTGACCTTGCCCAAGTGCAAGGAAATTCTGGCTCGCCTGCAAGACTGGCTGGAACAACGCTTCAAGGCCGGCGACGATATCATGGAGCTGGTAGTAACCCGCTCCCAGCATATGGATCAGTTGCTCACCGGGCTGTGGCAACGCCATGGCCTGGATAAGGATCCGCAGCTGGCACTGGTGGCGGTAGGCGGCTATGGCCGGGGCGAACTGCATCCCTATTCGGATATCGACCTGCTGATCCTGTGCAACGGCACCCCCGATGCGGCCCTGAATGACCGCATCGGCTGCTTTGTCACCCTGCTATGGGATCTGCATCTGGAAGTCGGTCACAGCGTGCGATCGGTGGCGGAATGCATTCGGCAAGGTAATAAAGACATTACCATCGCCACCAACCTGATTGAAGCCCGACTGATCACCGGCTGCTACGACACCTTTGCCGCCCTCACCCAGGCTACCCAACCCGATAAATTTTGGCCCAGCCAGGCCTTTTTCGAGGCCAAACGTGCCGAGCAGGAAGAGCGTCATCGTCAGTTTCAGGACACCAGCTACAAGCTGGAGCCGGATATCAAGAGCAGCCCCGGCGGCCTGCGCGACATTCAAACCATCAGTTGGGTCGCCCGCCGCCACTTCGGCGCGGCCACCCTGAGCGAAATGGTCAGCCACGGCTTTCTGAGCCGGGCCGAGTACCATGAACTGCTCGACTGCCAGAATTTTTTATGGAAGCTGCGCTTTGCGCTGCACATGGCCATTCACCGGCCCGACAACCGCCTGCTGTTCGATCGCCAGCGGGCGGTGGCCACGGCGCTGGGTTTTGCCGGCGAGGGTAACGAGCCGATAGAGCAGATGATGAAACGCTTCTATCAGACCGTACGGCGGGTGGCCGAGCTCAACGAAATGCTGCTGCAACTGTTCGATGAAGCCATTCTCGGCCACATCGCCATGGACGTGAAGATGCTCACGCCCGAATTTCGCCTGCGCGGTCGCCTGATTGATGTGATCAACCCCGAGCTGTTCCGTGAAGAACCGGCCGCCATTCTGCGGCTCTTCTATCAAATTGCCGCCCACCCCCAGATCACCGGCATCTATTCGACCACATTGCGCCAACTGCGGGAGGCCCGTCGGCGCCTGACCGGATTTTTGTGCGAACGGCCCGATTGCCGACGGCTGTTCATGATGCTGATGCGCCATCCACGGGGTTGTGGCCTGCCGCTGACGCTGATGCACCGCTACGGCATTCTCGCCGCCTATTTTCCTCAGTGGAGTAAAATCGTCGGCCAGATGCAGTTCGACATGTTTCACGCCTATCCCGTGGACGAACATACGCACCGGCTGCTCAAAAACATCTACCGGTTTCGCAAGCCCGCCGCCAAACACAGTCATCCGCTGTGCTTTGAAATCTGTACCCGTTTGCGCAAGCCCGAGTTGCTCAACCTCGCTGCGCTGTTTCATGATATCGCCAAGGGCCGCGGCGGTGATCATTCCGAATTGGGAGCGGAAGACGCACTGGCGTTCTGCCTGCAGCACGATCTCGACAAATCCGATGCCCGCCTGGTGTCCTGGCTGGTACGCCATCACCTGCTGATGTCGGTCACCGCCCAACGTCGTGACATCTACGATCCGGATGTGATCAGCGAATTTGCCGGCCTGGTACGAGACGAGCTGCGGCTGGACTTTCTATATAGCCTGACTGTCGCCGATATCTGTGCCACCAACGATCACCTGTGGAACGACTGGAAGGGCACCCTGCTGCGCGAGCTCTATTTCGCCACCCAGAAAGCCCTGCGCCGGGGTCTGGAAAACCCACCCGATCTGCGCCTGCGCATCCGCGAGAATCAGCGTCAGGCCCGCCAGATCCTGGAGCACCTGGATACCCCGGTGGCACAAATAAAACCGCTGTGGGCCCGCTTTACCGCCGATTACTTTCTGCGCCATACCCCGGATCAAATCGCCTGGCACAGCCGCCACATTCTGGCCCACGGTGACAGCCGGAAACCCCTGGTGCAAATCAGCCAACAACCGGGCCGGGGCGGTAGCGAGCTGTTTATCTACAGCCCCGACTCTCCCAACCTGTTCGGCCGGGTGGCGGCGGCACTGGATCAGAAAAACCTCAACATCCACGATGCCCAGATCATGACCTCGAAAGACGGTTATGCCCTGGATACCTTTATCGTGCTCGAACCCGACGGCCAGCCGGTGAGTGGTGACCGGCTCACCGATTTGTGTCATAGCCTGAGCGAGGTACTGCTGATCCCGACGCCACCCACGGTGCGTATTCGCCCGCCTTCGCGGCGGCATCGGGAGTTTACCGTCACGACACAGGTGAATTTTCTGCAGCCCCAGCGGCTGACCAAACGTACCCTGATGGAGCTGGTGGCACTCGATACCCCCGGCCTGCTGGCCCGCATCGGCTCCGTCTTCAGTCGATTGGGCCTGAACCTGCACGCCGCCAAGATCACCACCATCGGCGAGCGGGTAGAAGACTTTTTTAGCCTCACCAACAGCGAAGATCGGCCATTAAACGAGCAAGAGCAGGCATTGTTACGAGAAAAAGTGGTCGAGGAACTCAACCAGGGCGGCAAAATATGATAAAAGATGCACCAGAATTGAATTAAGAAGCAGGGACGGAGTTTGGGATGTCTGCACTAGGTGTCATTCCAGGATCTACCTTCGAGCCTGGCGACCCCGTTCGCCGCTGAACTGTTCAACACCGCAGTCAGTCTCGGCCTGCAACTTATCAACACCCGGCTGGCTGCTGTGCACGCCAGCCGATTACGAATTGAAACCAAATAAACGGAGTTACCACGATGGCAAACTTTGCTTTCGGTCTGGGTGTGGGCACCAAGTCCACCAAAGGTGAATGGCTGGAGGTTTACTACAACCTGCCGCTGCACAACGCTGACGACGCACTGATTAGCGCAATAGCTGCAAAAGTCGGCTACGAAGGCGGCAACGCTGCAATCGAAATCAGCGCCGCGCAACTGAACGATCTGGAAGCCGCTTTCCTATCTGTCGGCGCCGCAGAGCAGGCCGAAATCGTCAAGGTACTGGAAGGCACCAGCCAGCCGCTGGTAGTGACCATTCTGGACACCGACACCGCTCCCGCCAGCACCGCCGAGGTTTACCTGAAGCTGTCGCTGCTGTCCCACCGTCTGGTCAAGCCGCACGGTCTGGACTTGTCCGGTATGTTCGGCCTGCTGCCCAACGTCGCCTGGACTTCTGAAGGCGCCATCGCCGTCGACGAGCTGGCCAAACGTCAGCTGGCAGCCCGTGCACAGGGTCGCACCATCAGCGTCAACTCGGTCGACAAGTTCCCGAAAATGACCGACTACGTGGTGCCGGCAGGCGTACGCATCGGTGATGCGTCCCGTATTCGTCTGGGTGCGCACGTGGGCGAAGGCACCACAGTGATGCACGAAGGTTTCATCAACTTCAACGCCGGCACCCTGGGCGTCAGCATGGTAGAAGGCCGTATCTCTGCCGGAGTTGTAGTGGGTAACGGTTCCGATCTGGGTGGCGGTTGTTCCACCATGGGCACCCTGTCCGGCGGCGGCAACATCGTCATCTCGGTAGGCGAAGGCAGCCTGTTGGGCGCAAACGCCGGCCTGGGTATTCCGCTGGGCGACCGCTGCACCATCGAATCCGGCCTGTACATCACCGCTGGTGCCAAGGTAACCGTGCTGGACGGTAAGAACCAGGAAGTGCAAACGGTTAAGGCTGCCGAGCTGGCAGGTAAATCCGACCTGCTGTTCCGTCGCAACTCCCAGAATGGCCGTATCGAGGTGAAAACCAACAAGTCTGCCATCGAACTGAACGCCGAGCTGCACAAGCACAACTAAGCAACATCGGAAGACAGCAAAGCCCTCGCATGCGAGGGCTTTTTGTTTAACTAATGGTCAAAAAACACCACCCCCGTCGCTTTTCTGCTATGATGCGGCCCCGCCTTTGAGCGCCCCTATTTATCTGATATCAAGAGCTTCTCCGTGACCAACACCGAATTTTCCACCCTGTCCCTGGCTCCGTCGCTGATCGCTAACCTGACCAGCCTGGAATACACCCGGATGACCCCGATTCAGGCCCAGAGCCTGCCGCTGATGCTGGAAGGCAAAGACGTCATCGCCCAGGCCAGCACCGGCAGCGGTAAAACCGTTGCCTTTGGCCTGGCACTGCTGGCGCGTCTCGACGTCAACCGCATGGGCGTACAGACCATGGTGCTCTGCCCCACCCGCGAACTGGCCGATCAGGTCGCCCGCGAGCTGCGTCGTCTGGCCCGGGCCATGGCCAACGTCAAGCTGGTGGCGCTTTGCGGTGGCTCTCCCACTGCGGCACAGACCGCCTCGCTCGAATTCGGTGCCCACATAGTGGTTGGCACCCCGGGGCGCATCCTCAAGCACCTGGAACAGGGCAGCCTGGTGCTGGACTCGCTCAATACCCTGGTGCTGGACGAAGCGGATCGCATGCTCGACATGGGCTTTGTCGACGACATCGAACGCGTGGTGGCTTTCGCCCCCAAAACACGCCAGACCCTGCTGTTCTCGGCCACCTATCCCGAAGGCATCGCCGAACTGAGCCGCGGCCTGCAGCAACAGCCAGAGCGAGTATCGGTGGCCGATGAGTTTCGTGCCGATACCATCGTTCAGCTGCTGTTCGAAGTGGTGCCCAACTTGCGCAAACAGGCGCTGGCCACCCTGCTCGCCCACTATGCGCCACGCTCGGCGGTGGTGTTCTGCAACACCAAGCGCGCCTGTCAGGAAGTGGCCGACCACCTGACCACCCTGGGCTTTTCCGCCCTGGCGTTGAATGGTGATCTGGAGCAGCGCGAGCGGGATCAGGTGCTGATCCGCTTCGCCAACGGCAGCGCCAATATTCTGGTGGCCACCGATGTCGCGGCCCGCGGCCTGGATATCAAGGAGCTGGCGGCGGTAATCAACTACGACATCACCCAGGATCCGGAGGTGCACGTACATCGCGTCGGCCGCACCGGTCGAGCCGGCCAGCAGGGTCTGGCGCTCAGCCTGTACAGCGCGCAGGAAGCCTACCGGGTCAACATGATTGAACAATATCAGCAGGCTCCCATCGTGCAGGGCTCGCTGGCCGATCTGAACGGCAACACGGCGCCGCTGCAGCCGGAAATGGTCACCCTCAATATTGCCGGTGGTCGCAAGAGCAAGATCCGCGCCGGCGACATTCTGGGTGCCCTAACCGGTGAAGCCGGCATTGCCGGTGCCCAGGTGGGCAAGATTGATATCTCCGAGATGCAGTCTTATGTGGCGGTGCACAGAGATGTGGCCAAGCAGGCGCTGAAGCACCTGCAGCAGGGGAAAATCAAGGGTCGTACCGTCAGGGCTCGTCTGGTCAGCTAAGGCGATTCCAGATTTGATTCAACCCGCCCGTCCTCGGTGCCGAGCGGGTTGAATCGCTACTCTGCGGTATCACCCCGCGCGCCAGCAAGGCTCAGTTGCCTTGCTGGCGATCGTTGTAATGGTGATGAATATAATCAATCTTCGCCATGAACTGATCCTTGAGCGTTTCACTCGCGTAATCGAAGCGATAACTCTGGTGGAAGTTCAGCTGCAAGGTCACCCCGCTGCCGGACAACACCACGCTGTAACCGTCAAAGTCACTGCTCGCCACCACACCATCCAGCATATGCCCATCTTCATGGGGTTCACCAAAACGCTGAATCTTGTCGAAGACCTCCAGCACGATTTTATTATTCAATTCATTCTGCATCGTTATCTCCTTCCTTATCCATCCGGTTCCGTTACAACGGCCATACCCACAGTAGCATGGGGATACTGACCACGACTACCAACAGCTCCAATGGTAACCCCAGCCGCCAGTAGTCGCCGAAGCGAAAGCCGCCGGGCCCCAGGATCAGGGTATTGTTCTGATGTCCTATCGGCGTCAGAAAGGCGCAGGAACCACCGATGGCCACCGCCATCAAAAAGGGATCCATGCTTACACCCAACTGAGTGGCGGTACCGATGGCAATGGGGCACATCACCGCCGCCGTCGCCGCATTATTCATGACATCCGACAGCGTCATGGTTACCACCAGGATCAGCCCCAGCGCCACCACTTCATGCCCCTGAGCCACCCCGTTCAACAACCAGCTGCCAATCAGCTGGGCGGTGCCGGTAGACTCCATCGCATTCGCCACCGGAATCAGAGCCCCCAGCAGCACCACCACCGGCCAGTCAATGGCGGTATAAACCGAACGAGGCGGCACGGTACGCAACACCATGGATGCCAGCACCCCGGCGGCAAAGGCCACCGCTGCAGGCAGCAGTCCAAGGGCCGCGGTGGTGACCGAAACTGCCATAATGCCCGAGGCCATCAACGCCTTGCGTTTATCGGGAATGCGCAAGTCCCGCTCCGCCAGCGGTACGCAACCGGTGCTGGAAGCAAATTCGGCAATCGCCTCCGGCCCGCCCTGCATCATCAGCAAGTCACCGGCTCTGAAGGCCAGCGCCCGCAGCCGCTTGACCGAACGCTGGCCCTGACGTGAGACCGCCAGCAGATTGACACCATAACGGGTGCGCAACTGAATGCCGGTTGCCGTGCGTCCCAGCAGCCCGGAACTCGGCAGTATTACCAGCTCCATCAGCACCACTTCATCGGATGCATCCGATCCGCTAGCCTCGGCGTTATCTTCTTCATTGGGCTTGGCAGCAGCGGGGACGATCTCGGCCTCGTTGTTGCCGTTGTCCTTGGTTTTCTCTTTCTCTTTCTCTTTTTCTTTCTCTTTTTCTTTTTCTTCTCGGGTCGCCTTGGCCTCTTCCAGTTTCAACCCCAGGCTGGAAAGCGCATGAGACAGAGCCTCGGCTTCCGCCTCCAGCATCAGAATATCGCCGGCCCGGGCCCGACGGCGTGGACTGGGTGGCGCCACCCGTACCTCGTTTCGAACCAACCCCAGTACCTGTGCGTCCGCCTCTACCAGCGCCTGCTCTATTTCTCTCAGGGTCATACCTTCGGCCTTGCAACCGGCCGGCACCCGCGCCTCCGTGATATAGGCGCCGGAATCGAAGCCTTCAACGCCGGACTGCTTGCGCCCCGGCACGATGCGCCAGCCAATCAGCGCCACGAACCCCACCCCCAGTGCCGCCACCGCCAGCCCCACGGGAGTGTAATCGAACATACCAAAGCCCCCTGCGCCGCTGGCTTGCCGAAAGCCGGACACGATAAGGTTGGGTGGCGTACCAATCAGGGTGGTCATGCCGCCCAGTATGGTGCCGAAGGCCAGCGGCATCAGCACCTTGCCCGGTGGAAGCTGCTGGCGTCGGGCCACCTGAATCGCCACCGGCATCAGCAACGCCAGGGCACCAACGTTATTCATGAATGCGGACAATACGGCGCCAAGCCCGGTAAGCGCGGCAATAGAGAGGGTAGGTCCGGCCTGGGACGGCAACAGCAGCCGGGTCAGCACATCGACAGCCCCCGAAGTCTGCAGGCCTTTGCTCAATACCAGCACGCAGGCCACGGTGATGACGGCCGGATGGCTCAAGCCGTCAAACGCGGTGTCGGCCGGTACCAGTCCGGTCACAATACAGGCCAGCAAGGCGCCCGAAGCCACCATATCATGACGCCAGCGGCCCCACAGAAACATCAATACGGTGGCAACCAGAATAACAAGGATGATGATCTGTGATGAGGTCATACTATTTTCGGCTCCTGATCATGGCGGGAGTAGCTGCCTGGAAGTGTGTACTGTAGCCCTGTCAGAATCACGTATTATCTTTTCGTCAACGCGGCGGCTCAACTTCTGGAGTGTAGCAGTATTTTTGTCTCGCCCTGCAACGAATAAATCATAATCCATTGAATTTAAACGTTTAACCTCATATATGAGCATCGGCCGCCATGGTGAACAACGGTGGTCTTTATCGCCCGGTCAGGCTAAGATCGGTTCTTTTACGAATACGGTAATTCTCATGATCAAGCTTGGCGATAATAACACCCTGCCCCTGTTGCGACTGGACGATAAAGGCGGCTGGCTGGATGCCGGAGAATACGGCGAGGCCTTTCTGCCCCGTCGCCAGTTACCTGCCGGTTGTCAGCCCGGTGATGAGATAGCGGTATTTATCTATCTGGACTCGGATCAGGAGCCGGTGATCACCACCGACAAGCCCAAGGCGCGGGTCGGCCAGTTCGCCTCGCTGAAAGTCGTTACCATTAACCGCCTGGGCGCCTTTCTCGACTGGGGCATGAAAAAAGACATCTTCGTTCCTCAGCGTAGTCAGTCGCAGCCGATGCAGGAAGGTCGCAACTATGTGGTCTATCTGTATCTGGATCATGAGGGCCGCATGGTCGCCAGCAGCAAGCTGGACAGTTTTCTCAGCCGGGAATTCCCCCCCTATCGCCCCGATCAGGAAGTAGACCTGCTGATTGCCGAGCATACCCCGCTGGGTTTCAAGGCGGTGGTCGATAACCGTTTCTGGGGGCTGGTATTCAAGTCCGATATCGCCGGCCGGGTACCGACGGGGCTGACCACCAAGGGCTATATCAAGCAGGTACGTGACGACGGAAAGATCGATCTGACCCTGTTCAAGCCCGGTGCAGGCAAGGTGGATGACGCCGCGCAGGCGGTGCTCGACAAGCTGGAGATGGCCGGCGGCGCCATGAAGGTCAACGACAAGACCGATCCCGACACCATCTTCCGCCTGTTCGGCATCAGCAAGGGCACCTTCAAGAAGGCCATCGGCGGCTTGTACAAGCAGGGCAAGATCCTGATCGAAGCCGACGGTATCCGTAAGGCATAAAGGTCACACAACACCTATAAAAACGGCGCCGTCTCTCTGACGGCGCCGTTTTTTATCGCAACCTATTATCGCTACCGCGGACTAAATCTGTGTCATCCAGCCTTTCAGCCAGGCCAGCGCCGGCTCTTCCGGGTCCAGCGTTTCGGTGGCGTCCAGCTGCAGCCGTTCAACCACCGCCTGCGCCTGCAACTCTTGCAGCAATTCGTCAAACTGGCGACCGCCACCGCAGAAGTTGTCGTAACTGCTGTCACCCAGCGCCACCAGCGCATAACGCAACTGGGGCATGGGCGGGCAGCATTCGCGCATCTCTTCAAACAGCGGCAACAGATTGGGCGGCAGATCGCCCTGCCCCGTGGTAGAGGTGATGACAAGCCAGAAATGATCGGCATCCAGATCCGCCAGCACGGCGTCTTCATGCAATTGCACTCGATGCCCCGCCTCGGTCAACGCCTGCTCCAGGGTTTCGGCCACCAGCACCGACGAGCCATACACACTACCAATAATGATATCTACTGCCGCCATTTTCACTCCTGTTCATGCACCGAGTATGAAGAACGTCATCTCTAAGCTATTGAAAATAGATGGTAACCCGAGTCGTTCACGTTAATCGAGTGCTGCTTGCCAGTCAAATTCATCCGCCAGCCGCTGCCAATGTTCATCCAGTCCGGCGTCCAGCTGCAGCGGCGCGCCACTGACCGGATGAGTGAGCACCAGCCGATTGGCATGCAGCATCATGCGCTCGCAGCCGTATTGCTGACGAAAAAAGCGATTATGGCGACCGTCGCCATGGGTGGTATCACCGACGATAGGATGAAACAGGTGCGCCATATGCCGCCGTAACTGATGCTTGCGCCCGGTTTCCGGGGTGAGCTGTACCAGACTGTAGCGGCTGGTGTCGTGCTTCTTCGACACCGCAAAGGGCAGCTCAATCTGCGCCAGCGCCTGCCAGTGGGTAACCGCCGGTTGCGGCGGTTTGTCGGTATCGGCAAACTTGTCGGCAATGTCGTCCAGCTGATGGCTCAGGGCATAATCGAGTGTACCCTGCTCCGGCATATAGCCGCGCACCACCGCCAGATACTGCTTGTCGACCCGGCGATCGCCGAAGGCCTCGGTCAGGGTGCGGGCCACACCAGCGCTCTTGGCAAACAGCAGTACGCCCGAGGTAGGCCGGTCGAGCCGGTGCACCGGAAATACATGGCAGCCCACGGCGTCGCGGGTCAGTTGCATGGCAAAACGGGTTTCCCCCTTGTCCAGCCAGCTGCGATGCACCAGCAAACCGGCATCCTTGTTGATGGCCACCAGTGAATCGTCTTCATAGATGATGTCAACGCTCATGCCTGGCGCCGCACCGGTTGACCGGACAGTGATTCATCCAGGTGGGCGATGGCCTCCTCCAGCGCGCCGGTGTCTTCGGGCCGCACTTTGAAGCTTTCGGTCGCCATCGGATAGAGGGCAATTCGGCTCGGCAGTGGTGCACCGGCGTCAATCATCGCCTGCAGCCGCGGCAACAGCACAAACTGCAGCCACTGGGCAAAACTCAGGGTATCCAGACAAAACGGCTCGGTACTGGCCAGCGCCCGGGCAGACGGCGACACAGTTTCCCACCAGCACAGGGCTTTCACTTCCCGTTCAATGGCATACAACAGCGTTTGGGGTTCGGCAGACATGGACAACATCCTCTTTAAACACCCTGCCACTATACCATCTTGGCCTGTGACTCCCTATAATTCGCCCCGGTTCGACAGGAGAAGCCGATGCAAATAGATACCTTGAGTGAATTTTTAACCCAGGCAGGCACCGAGTTTCGCCTTTACGATCTGGGCCGCCGCCTGCAGCCGCTGAGCCAGGACGACTTTGCCGCTATCGAAGCGGGGCAACGCCCCTATCCCTGGCCGTTGCAGCGCCATGCCTGGCTGGCGGTGTGCTACTGGCAGCGCCACGACCAGCCCCAACCCTATGTCTGGTTTCTCAAGCTGCCGCTGGACGAACGCGGCCTGTTCAACAATGCCGCAGTGAAACACTTTCTGGCGGCACTGGTCGAGCAACTGGGTCAGGATCCGAGTGCGCCGCTTAGCGACGAGCAACAGGAACGACTGGCCCAGACGCCTTTTACCTTTCAGCCCGCGCAGGACAAGCTGGCCGCCTTTCATGCCCGCTTAAGCCTTGATCTGGAGCTACCGCCTTCCGCCTTTTATCAGGGTGTGCTCGATTACCTGGCCGCCCCCGAACGCCACGACTGGCAGCAGCTGGGCTTGCAGGGGCTGGCCGATGTGGCCGCCCGTCTGCAGCAGGACACCCCGTTAAGCCAGCAGCTGGCATCCCGGCTGTTCAGCCTGCCGCAACCGGTGCAACTGGCGCTGCTGAGCCAGTTCGAACATCACCCTCAGCCCACCGAACTGACCGACAACCTGCTGCGCGGTATCAGCACCGAGCTGGAACGCCAGACGCCGGATCAGGAACGCATCGCTCTGCTGCTGCGGGCCACCGCCGGTTGCGCGCCCTTTGAAGCGCGTCGCCAGAAAATCGCCACCCTGCTTGCACTGACGCCTAGCCAACCGCTGATGCTGAGCCTGGCGGCACGACTGTGGCAGGAGCTGACCGACGAAGCCCTGCTGCTGAGCTATCTGGAGCAGCTGGCCGAACACCACGCCGAGCTGTTCAATGGCCTGTTTGCCGAGCTGGTGTCAATCCCGGCTCTGCGTCCGCTGATCCTGACCAACCTGCATAATCCGGCGCTGTCTGTGCCGCTGAAAAACGCCATCGGCACCCTGTTTTCAGGTGCAGCACCGGCGGCTGCGCGTGACTGAGTTGCTGGGGCTGCTGGCCATCTGCCTGCTGGGGGCCGGCTACTGGCAGGTGCGGCGCCAAAGCGAGTTTGCCCGCCGCTGGCTGGAGCGCTATTGCCGCCAGCAGCAATTTCAGCTGCTGAGCGTCTATCGCTATCGTTATGTCTGGAAAAAGGGCCGCTTGCTGGCTCGTTTCAAATTCGAATTCAGCCACGACGGCCTGCAGCGCGACGAAGGCGATCTCTGGCTGCACAGCCTGACGGTACTGAATGTGTCGGTGCCGGTGTTGCGCGAGCCGCCGTCACCTATGCTGTAAGGCATGGACGACTCAGGTTGTCACCAGAGAGGCCTTCAAGTATCTGTAAACATCAGGCCTGTGAAATGCAAAAGGAGACGGTTATGGAACACATTACTCACCCTTTCAGTGAACTGTTCGAGCAACTGGGGCTGGACGCCAGCCATGAAGGCATAGAGCATTTTCTCTCGACCCATCGCCTGCCACCCGAGGTGGAGCTGATGGATGCTCCCTTCTGGAGCCCATCCCAGTCCAGCTTTTTGAAAGAAGGGCTGCAGAACGACTCGGACTGGGCCGAAATCATCGATCAGCTGAACGCCAGCCTGAGATAACACAACCGGAGCCATCATGCCCCAACAGAATATTATCGACGCCATTCACAGCCTGGTGCGAGAAGGCAAGGCCATCTCCACCGCCGCCGTCAAGGCCCGGGTCAGCGGCCCGGTCAACATGGCCCAACTGCTGCAACTGGTCAGCCGTTACAAGCAGTCACCGGGCAGCCTGCCGTCGGCCGAGCCTGCCGCGGCCGTCGCCGAGCCGCAACACGATGCCAGTCTGGCGGCTAAAGTGGCCGAGCTGGAAGCCCGGATTGCCCGACTGGAAGCCCTGTTGACCTCGTCAACGGCTCAACAAGAGGAACAACACGACTGATGTGGGTCTGCGAACTGAACTTCGATTGTTACCAGGACATAGAGCTGGCCCAGGCCGAGCCGGCCATTCGCCAGTTTATCGATGCCCTGCGCTATAACGGCCAAATACTGGGTCGGGAATTTCCCACGTCCATGCATCAGGGCTGGCTCAGCGCCCGGGTAGTCTGTCCCGAAAAAGACAGCCTGCACCCGCGTTATCACAGCCGTCAGGTGGCACTGGCTATCGAGCAATTGCATCAGGCCGGGCTGACCAGCCCCAAGGTGCAGCTCAGGGGCCAGGATCTCAACTCGGATACCACGGATCATTGCGAGCAGCGCCGCTGGCAGCTGCTGTATACCACCTATCTGCATAGCTGCTCGCCGCTACGCTGCGGCGACCATTTCACTCCGGTGCCGCTGTATCGCATACCGCCGGTCGCCAATGGCGACAGCAAGCAGATACTCAAGTGGCAGGAAGACTGGGAAGCCTGTGATCAGTTGCAGATGAACGGCTCCATTCTGGAACACGGTGCCGTGAATGAGCTGAGCGAGCCGGACAGCCGTTTGAGCCGTCGCGGTCGGGATCTGGCCAAGCGTATCGAATATCTGACCAAGGTACCGACCTTCTACTATCTGTATCGGGTCGGTGGCGACAGCCTGGAGGCAGAGCTGAACCGGCCCTGTCCGAATTGTGGCGAAGAGTGGCGATTGGCCGAGCCGGTGCACGAGATTTTCGACTTCGTCTGTGAGCCCTGCCGGCTGGTGTCCAACCTGTCCTGGGATTTCAAAAATTGATATCGAGTGTAAGGGTGAAGGCACGCCGCACTCCTTAACCCTTCACCCCCACTGGTAATCAGCAGCACGGCTCCAGCCGACGCAGAAACTGGGCCAGGTTCGGTGCCAGCACGCCGACACGGCCCTTGCCCAGTCGCTCCAGCAGCACTTCACCAGTGCCGTTATCCAGCGTGACCAGCCGCTGTTCGTCCCGGCAACTGGCCAGAAACCAGCTGGCCGGAAACTTGAGCTTCTGCATCATCAGCTGGTGCGCAATCTGGTTTTGCTGCAATCGTTCGAAGTCCTGCTCATTCCAGGGCTGCAGCAGGGTCAAAAACAGTCCCTTGAAGCAGGCCGGTATATTACCCGCATAATAATGACCGAAAAACGCACTCACATCCGGATGCACCGGCATCGCCAGCGCCGTGGCGATATTGTCGAAACTGCCAAGCTCGGGCCGCCGCCAGGGCTGCCAGCCAACCCGCCCGTTACGGGCCGGTAATTGCTCGGCCGGAGAAGCAAAATCGGCGTCGTGATCCACCAGCGGTATGCCCCCCAGTCGCTGCTGACGAGCAAACAGCTCGCCCAGCGCCATCACCACTTGATCTTGCATGTTAAAGTCTCACAATAGGCTCAGTGA
>JAAEZO010000239.1 GCA_018222825.1 Gammaproteobacteria bacterium | reverse complement strand
TCCGACACCCGGAATACCCGGTTCAGATCCCGGGTATAGAAATAGGCGGCCAGGCCGAAGGGAGTGTCATTGGCCCGTTTGACGACCTCGGCCTCATCGTGAAAGCGGAAACAGGCGGCCACCGGACCGAAGGTTTCTTCCCCGGCCAGCTGCATATCTTCGTTGGCATCGGCAATCACGGTGGGCTGATAGAAGGTGCCGCCTAGTTTATGCGGCTGGCCGCCACAGACCAGACGCCCCCCCTTGGCGAGGGCGTCTCTGACGTGCAGCTCTACCTTGTTCAGCGCCGCCTGGTTGATCAGCGGCCCCTGCTGGGCATTCGGGGTCAGCCCTTCTGCCACATTCAAGGCACTGGCGGCGGCGGCCAGCTTCTGTACGAAGGCGTCGTAGATGCCGTCCTGGATAAAGAAGCGATTGACGCAGACGCAGGTCTGGCCGGTGTTGCGAAACTTGGAGGCCATGGCCCCGGCCACCGCGGCGTCCAGATCCGCATCATCGAACACGATGAAGGGCGCATTGCCGCCCAGCTCCAGCGACAACTTCTTCACGGTGTCGGCGGCCTTGCTCATCAGCAACTTGCCGACCCGGGTCGAGCCGGTAAAGGACAGCTTGCGCACCACGGAACTGCTCATCAGGGCGTCACCGATGGCCGGTGCATCGCCGGACACCAGATTGAGCACCCCCGGCGGCATGCCCGCCCGCTCGGCCAGCACCGCCAGCGCATGGGCACACAGCGGTGTTTCTTCCGAGGCCTTGACCACGGCGGTACAACCGGCGGCGATGGCCGGCCCCACCTTGCGGGTCAGCATGGCGATGGGGAAATTCCAGGGGGTGATGGCCGCCACCACGCCCACCGGCTGCTTGATGACCCAAAGCCGGTTTTCGGCCTTGGGGCTGGGAATGGTCTCGCCATAGGCGCGCTTGGCCTCTTCAGCAAACCATTCGAGAAAACTGGCGGCATAAGCCACCTCGCCCTTCGCCTCGGCCAGGGGCTTGCCCTGCTCCAGCACCATCAGCGTGGCCAGTTCGTCCTGATGTTCCATCATCAGCTCATACCAGCGGCGCAATATGGCGCCCCGCTCCTTGGGTCTGGTATTACGCCAACTGTCAAACGCCCGCTCGGCGGCGGCAATGGCGGCCTGTGTCTCTTCGCTGCCGCATTTGGCCACCTTCGCCAGCAGCTCGCCGCTGGCGGGGTTGTAAACCTCGTAATGGCTGGTGCCAGTGCGCCACTGGCCATCGCAGTACCAGCCGGTTTGCCACAGAGAATTTGAACTGTCCATCAGGCGTCTCCTTAACAGGTGTATCGGCAGGTTTTATCGCCGTTATCAAAACGTTATCGATTATCGAGTATAGGTGCAACCCGGCTACCAACATGGAGCCAGTCACACCGGGCCCGCGGGGCCAGAATAAAAAAGGCCGGGCGATAAGCCCGGCCTTTGCAGCCATGCGATTCAAGTGCGCTTAACCGCGCTCTGCCTCGGCGTCGTTCAATACCTCATCGGCAATGGTGCCGGTTTTGGCTTTCTTGTTGTTGTCCTTGACCCAGATATCGGCATTCTTGATACCCAGCTTGATGGGATCGAAGGTCGGATCCAGACCCTGGGCTTTCTGTGCCTCGTAGTCTTTCAGGGCGATCAACGCCGGCTTTTGCAGCAGCAAAATAGCGACGATGTTCAACCAGGCCATCAGACCCACGCCGATGTCACCCAGGCCCCAGGCCAGCTCTGCCGTTTTAACCGCACCGTAGACCACGGATGCCATCAGGGCGATCTTGAGTACGAAGATCATCCAGGGGCGATGTACCTGCCGGTTGATGTAGGCCACGTTAGTTTCGGCAATATAGTAGTAGGCCAGAATGGTAGTGAAGGCGAAGAAGAACAGCGCCACCGCCACGAAGGTACCACCAAAGCCAGGCATCACCGACTCTACCGCTGCCTGGGTATAACCCGGGCCGGCCGACACGCCGGGCAACTGCTCGACAATGACTTCACCCGCTTTGCCCATGACGTTATAGGCACCGGTAATGATGATCATGAAGGCGGTAGCGGTACAGACGAACAGCGTATCCACGTACACAGAGAAGCCCTGTACCAGACCCTGCTTGGCCGGATGAGACACCTCGGCGGCGGCAGCAGGATGCGGACCCGTACCCTGACCGGCTTCGTTGGAGTAGATACCGCGCTTCACACCCCATTCGATGGCCAGACCCAGGATGGCACCAAAACCGGCTTGCATGCCGAAGGCGCTACCGACAATCAATCCCACCACATCGGGCAGCATCTCGATGTGCATGATGATGATAACGAACGCCACCAGTATGTAGCCCAGTGCCATGAAGGGCACCACTATCTGGGTGAAGTGGGCAATCCGCTTGACGCCACCGAAGATAATCAGCCCCAGCAGTATCACGACCACCGCGGCCGACACCGAGGTGGAAATACCGAAGGCATTCTCGATACCGGAGGCGATGCTGTTGGCCTGAACACCCGGCAGCAGCAGGCCGCAGCCGATAATGGTGGAGATGGCGAAGATCCAGGCATACCACTTCATGCCCAGGCCTTTTTCTATGTAGTAGGCCGGGCCACCGCGATAGAGACCGTTGTCGTCTTTTTCCTTGTAAATCTGGGCCAGCGTCGATTCCACGAAGGCGGTACCGGCACCCAGAAAGGCCACCATCCACATCCAGAACACGGCGCCGGGGCCACCGAAGGTGATGGCGGTGGCCACCCCGGCGATGTTACCGGTACCCACCCGGCCCGACAGTGACAATGTCAGGGCCTGGAAGGAGGTGATACCCGCAGGCGAGGCTTCGCCCTTGAACATCAGCCGTACCATTTCCTTGATATGACGGATCTGCAAAAAGCGGGTACGCAGCGAGAAGTACAAGCCCACCCCCAGACACAGATAAATCAGGGGTAAGCTCCATATATAACTATTTATGCCATTAACCAGGTCACTCATATAACGTCCTTTGTTCTGATTAAA
>JAAEZO010000033.1 GCA_018222825.1 Gammaproteobacteria bacterium | reverse complement strand
CAAGGCGTACCATGCGCTCTTTCTGGGCAACAAACTCGATGCGGGCCATCTTGAAACGGACAAACAGCAGTTCGGTAACGGTATGCACCAGTTCCTTCAACGAGTTGATCTGGCCACTCATTGCACCTTCCTTATGGCGTAAATACTCTGTTGGACGGCGACTGGTGCCGCCGTCCGCAACCGTTCATGGTGTCTGTTGATGTCCCACCCGACTAGATAGCCCGGCACAAATCAACCGACACCGATGACTTACCGACGATTCAACAAGGCGCCCAGCACCAGACCAACCACCGCCGCAATGCCCATGGCCTGATACGGATTTCGGTGCACCAGATCATTGGTTTGCGCCGCCGCCTGACGCGTACGCTCCACCACAGATCCTTCCAGTTCCGAAAACTGTTGCTGCGCCCGGTTAAGCTGGGCTTTCAGCTTGTCTTTCAGTGCCTTGCTTTCTTTAGTGCCATCGTCTACCGCCGCCCGATAAAGCGCTTCGGCATCTTTCAATACTTGTTTTACATCATCCAACAGTGCGGCTTTCTCTGCTTCATAGTTATGGCTCATAGCGCCTCCTGACAGGTAAGTAATAAAACCAGCTGATATGTTTTAATAAAGCCTGTTCACCTTATCCATTAACCGCTGTATTAGCCAGCAAGGTGAATAGTTTTCAGCCTGCACGATGAAATCTCATTCGCTCTGAACTGCCGCGACGGCCAGACAAAGGAATGTATTTTCAATATGTGTAGTCGGGCTTGGGTAAATGCAATCATGCAGCCGAAACCCGCATAAAACAGGTTTCGGCCATAGAAATGAAATCCGGATGTAATGGCGGATCAGGCGAAGGCGGCGATAACCTCATCGGGGGATGCGCCACTCAGGTTCTTATCCAGATCCCTGTACAGTGCCTTGCGCAGACGATCATCCATGGCATCGCGCAGTAAACCAAGAAACTGGGGCGGCGCCGCCAGATAGAAGCCTCGAATTTCGTTGGTATCCAGGGCATGACGAACCCTGGCAATAATATCACGCGCAAAGCGTTGATTCTCGGTATGACGGGGGTCGCTTTTCTCCGGAATGGTCTGCACATCGCTGACAAGATCACTCGCTTTTAAACGCGCTTCCGGATGAGCAAGATCCATCACCTCTTCAAACACACCTTCGAACCTGTCTTGCAGATAAACGACGGCTTTTGAAGCATCAGTCACTACGATCCAGTCTGCCATATAGCACCTCATGTTGATGAACGAAGTATTCAAGAGTCGTGAAGACTTTTAAGTATCGTCCATTTTTTACAAATCGCATCTCCGTCCTGCCCGCTACCTTGTTCTGCTTGATGTTGATAGCACCAAACAAAAAAAGCCCTGCTAAGGAGCAGGGCTTTCGGTTTCCAACTTAATGGGTAATGTTTACTCGCCGTAGGCGTCGGTCGGCAGGCAGCTGCAGAACAGGTTACGGTCACCAAACACATCGTCGATGCGGTTGACGGTAGGCCAGAACTTGGAGCGGCGTACTTCGGCAGACGGGAATACCGCCAGCTCGCGGCTGTAGGCGCGATTCCACTCGGCATCCATCACATCATCCTGAGTGTGCGGAGCATTGACCAATGGGTTGTCTTCCAGGGTCCAGGTGCCGTTTTCTACCTGACGGATTTCGTCACGAATCTGCTTCATGGCGAAGATAAAGCGATCGATCTCGGCCTTGGACTCGGATTCGGTCGGCTCGATCATCAGGGTACCCGCTACCGGGAAGCTCATGGTCGGCGCATGGAAACCGAAGTCGTTCAGCCGCTTGGCCACGTCCATTTCGCTGATGCCGCTGGCTTCCTTCAACGGGCGTAGATCCACGATGCACTCGTGGGCCACGCGGTCGTTGCGGCCGGTATAAAGGATGGGGTAATCCTCGGCCAGGCTCTTCATCAGGTAGTTGGCGTTGAGAATGGCCAGCTGGGTAGAGCGCTTCAGGCCTTCGTCACCCAGCAGTGCGGTGTACATCCAGCTGATGGGCAGAATGCTGGCAGAGCCGAACGGAGCGGCAGATACAGCGCCGTTGTCACGGCTTTCCTTGTCGGTTTTCACGACCGCATGACCGGCTACAAACGGCGCCAGGTGCGCTTTCACACCGATGGGGCCCATGCCGGGGCCGCCGCCACCGTGCGGAATGGCGAAGGTCTTGTGCAGGTTGAGGTGCGATACGTCGGAGCCGATGAAGCCGGGAGACGTAATGCCCACCTGCGCGTTCATGTTGGCACCGTCCATGTACACCTGGCCGCCATGGCTGTGGATGACCTCACAGATCTCGCGAATGCTTTCTTCGTACACACCGTGGGTCGACGGATAGGTCGCCATGATGCAGGACAATTGGTCACCCGCTTCCGCCGCCTTGGACTTGAGATCGGCCATGTCGACGTTGCCTTTCTTGTCACAGGCCACCACGATCACTTTCATGTTGGCCATCTGGGCAGAGGCCGGGTTGGTGCCGTGGGCAGAGCTCGGGATCAGACAGATATCACGGTGACCTTCGTTACGGGACTCGTGATACTTCTTGATCGCCAGCAGGCCGGCGTATTCGCCCTGGGCGCCCGAGTTGGGCTGAATGCAGATGGCGTCGTAACCGGTAACCTTTACCAGCCAGTCTTCCAGCTCGGTCAGCATTTGCTGATAACCCTGAGTCTGATCCAGCGGTGCAAAGGGGTGGATCTGGGCAAACTCGGGCCAGCTTATCGGCACCATTTCGGCGGTGGCGTTGAGCTTCATGGTACAGGAGCCCAGTGAAATCATGCTGTAGTTGAGTGCCAGATCCTTCATTTCCAGCTTGTGGATGTAACGCAGCATCTCGGTTTCGGAGTGATACTTGTTGAACACTTCGTGGGTGAGAATGTCGTTATCACGCGTAAGCGCTGCCGGAATGGAGTGAGTGCCGGCGGCGGCCTTGGCATCCAGTGCTTCCACATCCAGACCATGGCCTTCGCCGAGGAAGATGTCGAACAGCTCGGCCACGTCCTGACGGGTGGTGGTTTCCGACAGCGACACGCCCAGGGCACCGTCCAGATCGGTACGCAGGTTCACGCCCTTGGCCAGTGCACGCACATTGATGGCGTCTTTATCGGCCGTGACCAGAGTCAGGGTGTCGAACCAGGTGTCATGCTTGAGTGCAACACCCTTGGAGGTCAGGCCCAGCGCCAGAATGTCGGTCAGGCGGTGTACCCGGTTAGCGATGCGCTTCAGGCCTTCGGGGCCGTGGTAAACGGCGAAGAAGCTGGACATGTTGGCCAGCAGCACCTGAGCGGTACAGATGTTGGAGTTGGCCTTTTCGCGGCGAATGTGCTGCTCGCGGGTCTGCATGGCCATACGCAGGGCCGGCTTGCCACGGGAGTCTTTGGACACGCCGATGATGCGGCCCGGCAGTGAACGCTTGTGGGCGTCACGGGTAGCGAAGAAGGCGGCGTGCGGGCCACCGTAACCCATGGGCACACCAAAGCGCTGGGCGTTGCCCAGTACCACGTCGGCACCCAGCTCGCCCGGCGCCTTCAGCAGCACCAGAGACAGAATGTCGGCGGCCACACAGGCAATGCCCTTCTGGCTCTGCACACTGGCAATCAGTCCCTGAATGTCGCGGATCTGACCGGTGGTGGACGGATACTGGAACAGAGCACCGAATACCTCGTGCTCTACTACCGCTTCGGCCGGGGCCACCTGGATTTCGAAACCGTAGTGTTCGGCGCGCTCTTTGACCACGTCAATGGTCTGGGGGTGCACGTCGTCGGCAATGAAGAAGATGTTGGCTTTCTTGTTCTTGCTCACGCGCTTGGCCAGTGCCATGGCTTCAGCGGCGGCGGTGGCTTCATCCAGCAGCGAGGCGCTGGCCAGATCCAGACCGGTCAGATCTTGAGTCAGTTGTTGGAAATTGAGCAGTGCCTGCAGGCGACCCTGGGCAATCTCCGGCTGGTAAGGGGTATAAGCGGTATACCAGCCCGGATTTTCCAGCACGTTGCGCTGAATAACCAGAGGCACATGGGTGTCGTGATAACCCATGCCGATATAGCTCTTGTTGACCTTGTTCTGCCGGGCCAGAGATTTCAGGTAAGCGAGGGCTTCTACTTCGGTGCGGCTGGCACCGATGCCCATGGGCTGATCGTTGAGAATATTGGCGGGAACGGTCTGGCGGATCAGGTCGTCCAGCGACTCGGCACCCACCACGGCCAGCATCTCGGCCACATCCTGCTCGGCCGGGCCAATGTGGCGACCGATAAAGGCATTATTCTGCTCAAGTTCAAACAAAGACTGGGTCATTTTCTTAACTTCCTTAACAGGCCAGCAGCCTGGAGGCACACAGACAACCGGCCCCTGGGGGGTACTTACCGGCAAGGTCTGGAAATGTAATGGCAGGGTCGGACTGCTTCAATCAAACACCACAGGGCAGTATGTGATTGAGGTGAATGGATCCAGAGAACACCGAATACGGGCTTGATTGACCCCGTTCGGCCATCGGGTAGTCCATAGATTCGACCCTGACGGGCAATAGGAAGCCCCCTATGCGGGGGCTTGTCATTACTCTTCGTCGATGCTGTTTTCGTAACCGGCGGCATCCAGCAGTTCGTCCAGATCAGACTCGTCTGCCAGCTTGATGCGGAACAACCAGCCGTCGCCGAAGGGGTCGGAGTTAACCAGCTCGGGGCTGTCTTCCAGCGCTTCGTTCACGGCAATGATTTCACCGCTGACCGGCGCATAAATGTCGGAGGCAGCCTTGACCGATTCGGCCACGGCGCAGTCTTCGCTCGCGTCAACGGTGCGGCCCACTTCGGGCAGCTCAACAAACACCATATCACCCAACAGATCCTGCGCGTGCTCGGTAATACCAACCACCGCTTCGCCGTTTTCTTCCAGTCGAACCCATTCGTGGGAGCGGGCATACTTCAATTCACTGGGGATATTGCTCATCAGTTGTTCCTCTTGATTCTTGACTTGAATTCTTAAAATTCGGCAACCGCTTTGCCGAAACGTACAAATGTCGGTTTAACCACCGACACCGGCATCCATTTTTTACGCATTTCAACTTCAGCACTGGCTCCCACCGAGCGCGGTACCCGCGCCAGAGCAATGCTGTGTCCCAGTGTAGGCGAGAAGCTACCGGAAGTAATAACGCCCTGCTGCTCCTGGCCCTGGTCGTCCACAAAACGTACCGGGGTGCCGGCACGCAGCACGCCTTTTTCCTTCATCACCAGGCCCACCAGCTTGTGCTGGTCACCGGCGGCTTTCTGGGCTTCCAGCACGTCACGACCGATAAAGTCACGCTCGGCCGGTTCCCAGGCAATGGTCCAGGCCATGTTGGCCGCCAGCGGAGACACGGTTTCGTCCATGTCCTGACCATAGAGGTTCATGCCCGCTTCCAGACGCAGGGTATCGCGCGCGCCAAGACCGCAGGGCTTGACGCCGGCTGCCAGCAGGGCGTTCCACAGCGCGGCAGCCTGGTCAACCGGCACCACGATTTCATAGCCGTCTTCACCGGTATAACCGGTGGTGGCAATAAAGAGGTCACCAGACTGCACGCCAAAGAAGGGCTTCATGCCTTCCACGGCGGCGTTTTGCTCGGCGTTGAATACCTGGGCGGCCTTGGCCTTGGCGTTAGGGCCCTGTACCGCAATCATCGCCAGTTCGGGACGTTCGGTCAGAGTGACGTCAAAGCCTTGAGCCTGTTTGTTCATCCAGGCCAGATCTTTGTCGCGGGTGGCGGAGTTGACGATCATGCGATAGTCGTCGTCGGCAAAAAAGTAGGTGATCAGATCATCGATAACACCGCCCTGCTCGTTGAGCATGCCGCTGTAGATGGCTTTGCCGGGCTGGCTGATGCGGGCAACGTCGTTGGCCAGCAGCTTTTGCAGGAAGGGTTTGGCCTGGCTGCCTTTAACGTCGACGATGGTCATGTGAGACACGTCGAACATGCCGGCGTCGTTACGCACAACATGATGTTCCTCAAGCTGAGAGCCGTAGTTAATGGGCATATCCCAACCGTGAAAATCCACCATCTTGGCACCGGCTTCCAGGTGCTGAGGGTGCAGAACTGTTTGCTGAGTCATGGCGCTTCCTTTTATTCCAGGCCTGGCCTGTGAGCGATAATCCGATATTGCATCCTGATTATACCCAAGCCGGCGGGGGATAAAACCGCACCAGACCCAAAAAAAACTTATCGTTTCAACGTGACTGTAAAAATGTGAGCCAACATGCAACAGTCGTTTCAACGAAAGGAAGTGCCAAAACCAGCATTAACCCCGTAAAATTAACAAAAAATTAATACATGATGCACTTTAATGCTCATTAAGAAGCATAAGCGCAAATAATTTCGCCATCGGACGATAAAAGTCAGCCTCAAGAAAACTAATCCCGATCAGCCTTCGGATTAGTTTTTCTCGGGCGTTGACAGTCCGGATTGCAGTCCGTCGGTACCCAGGGCATGGGCGGCCAGCTTACGCTTGAGCGGCGTTAACCGGTCGGTCAGGCTCAGGCCCAGACCACGCAAGCCGCGCACCAGCGGATGCGGATGGGTAAATAGCCGTTTCAGCCCTTCCATTGCCGCCAGCAGGGTGGCCGCTTCGGCCTTGCGCCAGCGCTCAAAGGATTTAAGCTCGGCCAGGGCACCGATGTCTTTTCCCTGCTCATGCAGAGTGGTCAGGGTTTGTGCCAGCGCGGCCGCATCCTGCAGGCCCAGGTTCACGCCCTGCCCCGCCAGCGGATGTATGGTATGCGCCGCATCACCAATCAGCGCCCAGCGCGGGCCACAGAACTGCTGACTGAAACGCGCCTTGAGCGGAATCGCCATGCGCGGCCCCTGCACCTCACACTGGCCCAGGCGCAAATCGAAGGCATGGGACAGCGCCTTGTTGAACTCGAGATCAGACAGCGCCAGCAGCGACTCGGCCTGCTCCGGCGCGCACGACCAGACAATGGAGCACCGATGCGAATCGGCCAGCGGCAGAAAGGCCAGAATGTCGTTACCGCGAAAAATCTGTCGGGCGGTCTGCTCGTGAGGCTCGGTGGTCGCCACCGTCGCCACCAGCGCGCTGTGATCATAATCCCACTCAATCATGCCTGGTTGCAGCTGTTCACGCAGCCAGGAGCGGGCGCCATCGGCTCCCACCAGCAAACGACCGGTAATGGGAGTACCGTTGTCGAGCAGCACAAAGGCGCCCTGCTCGCTCACCGACACCGAGGTGGCGCGCGCCGGCATATGCAGGCTGATATGAGGGCACTGGCGGGCTCGGGCCAGCAGACTTTGCTGCAGCAGCACGTTTTCTACAATATGCCCCAGGTGTGACTGATGCATGAGGGCGGCAGAGAATTCGATGCGGGCGGCGCTGTCGGCCTCCCACACTTCCATGCTGGTGTAGGGACCCAGGCGTTCACTTTGATCCGGCCAGGCCTGCACCCGTTCGAACAGGGTCTGGGATGCCAGGTTGATGGCACTGACCCGATTGTCGGGAATGGTCGGCAGCTCGGGCTCCGGGGTCTGCCCTTCAATCACCGCTACCTTGAGACCACTGTGCTCCAGCGCCAGCGCCAGGGTCAGCCCCACCATGCCGCCACCAATCACGATCACATCTGTCGCTTGCATGCGTTACCTCTTGCCCATGGCCCGCCAGGCCAGTTTGTCTTTAGCGATGCTGCTGGCCGCCATGGCCATCAGCCCCAGGTTGCGTCCGGCAGCCAGTGCCGGGTGATCGTTCGAAAACAGCAGCGCCAGCGCCGTGGTCAGGCCGACAATCTCGGCCTGATCCGGCTGCCGGGCCTGACCATAAGCGGACAGTACCGAATAGCTGCCGATGTCCTGCTGGTCTGCCAATGCCAGACGCACCTTATCCACCAGTACCGCCACATCACGCAGTCCAAGATTAAAGCCCTGGCCGGCAATGGGATGCAGCAGATGAGCGGCATTGCCGATCAATGCCACCCGGTGATGCCAGGGCCGTTCAATTTCATCCAGTACCAGCGGATAACAGTGTCTTCGGCCGGTGCGTTGCAATCGGCCCAGCCGATAGCCGAATTCCTGCTGCAACTGCTGCAAAAAGGCTTCGTCGTCGAGGGTCATCAGCTGTTTGGCCCGCTCGGTAGAAACACACCACACCAGCGAACAACGGCCCTCTCCCATCGGCAACAAGGCAATGGGGCCTTCGCGGGTAAAACGCTCGAAGGCCCGCCCCTGATGGGGAACAGCCGTCTGCACATTGGCAATAATGCCGCTTTGCCGATAGTCCAGCCGGCGATTGGTCAGGCCCAGTTGCCGGCGTACCATCGACTGGCTGCCATCGGCGGCCACCAGCAGCGTAGTGGTCAGTAACTGACCATCATTGAGGGTCAACAGCACCCGTTCGGGCTCCTGGACCAGCGTCTCGATGCGAGAGGGACACAGCAACTCTATGTTATGGCTCTCGGTCATGTGCCGATACAGCAACTGCCCCACCGGATGCAGCTCAATCACATACCCCAGCGCCGGTACCGGGTAATCGTCGGCACGAATATTCACCTGTCCGAAATGACCCTGGTCGGAGACCTGAATATGGGTGATGGGGGTGGTCAGGCTGGCCAGTTGCGGCCACAGGCCCAGTTGCTCCAGCAATTCCCGACTGTGTCCGGCCAGGGCGATGCTGCGCGCATCAAACCCCGGGTGCAGTTCCTGCGCCGGGGGGACGGCTTCGATTACCGCAATGCGCAGGGCCGAACCGTCCGGGCGGCGCAAGCGGCCAAGGCCCAGTGCCAATACGGCACCGGCCATGCCGCCGCCGTTAATTACCACATCATAATGGGTCATCAGGCTGAATGGTCTTGCTTAATGTAAGGTGGGACGCTTGGGCGCAGACTGCCCCTTGCCGAACTCTTCAAACGCCAGGGTGGCGCCCAGCTTCAGGTGTTCATACAACACCACGAAGGCGGTTTCGCTTTCTTCGTCTTCCTGATCGAAGTCGCTGGCAACCTGGGTAATGCTGCTGATGTCCTGGATCATTTCCTGCAGTTCGGGCGAAGCCTTGTTCAGCTCCACCTGCACCACGCCAAAACCGGCCAGAAAGGCGGCGGCCCACTCCATCATCGCATCCAGTCGCTCATCCAGCGGCTCGTCGTCTTCCGGCATCAGCAGTTCGAAGCGGCTCTGGCTGACCAGCTCGTCATACACCCGGCTAAACAGCAGGTTAACCGCTTTTTTCACTTCGGCAGGCAAACCGAAGTCGTCGTTCAGCAAAGCATTGAAGTGTTCCTGCCAGCGGGGGTCATTCTTGGCCATGCCGCCGCAGATCAAACCGCAGATAACGCCATGCACTTCGGCGGCGGTCACCACCATATTGTGGTGTTCAAGCAAGGTGGTGAAGGCGTCGTAGTTGAGACGGGCGTTGTCGTTCATCATGTACTCGATTGGCAAAAAGGTGGCGGATATGGGGCAGATCCTAGCATTGTGACTTCGCTCAGGCCAGCAACCCCTTGAAACTTCTGGTGCGCCCCTATATAGTCGCCACAATTTTATGGCCTATTGCAATCAGCTATCTGAGGATCACATGACCACAGCGGCAATCGACATCGTTATTCTCGGGCGCCCTTATAAGGTGGCCTGTCCTGTTGGGCAGGAAGCGGCATTGCAACGGGCAGCCGACATGCTCAACGAGCGCATTCGCAATTTCAAGCAGGGCGGCAAAGCAGGCTCAAATGAGCAAATCGCCATTATGCTGGCCCTGAATGTGTGCCATGAACTTGAGCTTGAAAAAGACAAGAACTACCAATATGCTGACGCCATGGATAAGCGCATCAAGATGCTTCAGCATACCATTGAAGATGCTCTGGCCAGCAAAGTAGGCTAGGTATTACAGCGTTTAAAATAAGATAAAAGTTTAGCTTTCCCTGGGGTGTTCGTCAGTTGGGTGGCGTCCCTGAGCCGATAATCACAGCACAGGAAAGCCGTGTTATTTACTATTGAGCATGCTCGGCCCGACCGAGAAGCCTGCGGTAGATACCGGGTTTCCGCCTTGAACCAACGGGTTCAAGGACTAACACCTGCAACGGCACCCTGGGGATCCCCGCTTTAAGTTCTGTCTCTCTGGTTATCTGTTCGAGAGACACAAAAAAGACCGGCGTTGCCGGTCTTTTTTTTATGCGCGATGCTCGCCTAGCGCTTAAGCCTTTCGCGCTCGGGCGCCCAGGACGGCACAGCCTACACCCAGCACCACCAGCAACATCAGGCTCCAGTCCGGCAGGTAGAAGGTGCCGTAAACCGACCAGCCCAGTTGCCCCAGCAGTTGTGACAGCTGGGTAGGCGCTCCGGCAAGATGACCACCCAGGGTACCGCTGATGGCAAACAGCGCCGAGCCAATTAGCCCCAGCACTATCAGTACCAGCCCCTGCCCGCCTTGCAGCGCCGCGTGTTTTGCACGCCAGACCAGCATGGTGATCACCGTCCACAGGCCGGTGGCCCACAGCGACATCAGCAGGTGATTGCGTACCATGGGGCTATGCAGGTTGGCCGCTACCGGCCACACCAGCCAGCCACTGACCAGCGCGGCAATGGCTCCCAGCCATGCCAGTACCAGCACCGACAGCAAACCCGACCGGCACGCCTGTGCCAGTGCGCCCTGCTGAAAACGCCCCAGCAGCATCATCAGTAACGCCAGTGCCCAGAATGCCAGTGGAAAGTGAACCAGCATGTGATGAATGCCCGTCATTGTGCGTCTCCTCGCTTGGTAGTGGAAGTAAAGTCACGGCGCAGCCCCAGCCAGAGGCCGAACATCAGCACCAGACCGGCACCCAGTGTCAGCCACCACTGGCGGGTGATCTCGGCATTGAATTCCATTTCGACCCCGTATTGTGCGAGCTGCTGCTCACTGTGCCGCGGCCTGACCGGCTCACCGGCAGCGATATTGGGAGCCCCGGCGTGCGCCTGACTGGTCAACTGTGGCCAGCTGACCTGGCCCGGGTAAAACAGCGTAATGTCGGTCCAACCGTCATCGGTCCAGACCGGCTTCTCGCCGTCGATATATTGAGCAACCAGGTCCGCATCACGGCCCAACCCCAGGGTGTAGGGATGAGACACGTAGTGCCAGCGGCTGCCGGTGGCATCTCTGTGCACCGCAAAAGCCAGATCGTAACGCCCCTGATGCACAAACGCCTTGTCGTCCAGCGGATGGCCGGTATCCAGCGCACGCTGCAGGGTCAAATCCCACCAGCCATCCTGCCAGCGCCCCTGACCGAACACGCTGATGTCGGCCCGGGATCCCTGACCGCTGCGCAGCAGACGACGGGGAATAACATCATCCTGCTGCCACTGGTGATCCGGGTCGAAGGGCCTGGCCATGTCTTCCGACAGGTAATAGATGCCATCAAAGTCGACGCTGTCTTGCTGCACCTGCTGCCAGGTCAAAGCATCCATGCCGGCCTTGTCGCGATCAAACATGAATAACGGCTGATTGCGCTCTGCATCCCAGTTGGTGCTGAAAGGCCCCTTGCCGGCATCGCTGATCCGGTGCCCGGCCACCAGCTGGTCGTCAGACATGTTTACCCCGTTGGAGCGACCGGCCCGCCAGTGCCAGAGATCCAGAAAATAGCCACTGACGCGTTGTGCATCGAGATCGGACTCCGCTTGTACGCTTCGCCAGTCGGCCATGTCGGTACGGGTGGCGGGCAGGTGTTTCTGCACCTCGTTGGAGTCCATTTTTCCGCCGACATAAGGATCGGCGGCCACCTCGGACTTGCGGGCCTGATCGGTGAAGAAGCGCATTTCGGCGCCAACGGTAATGTAGCCGCCATAGCGGCCAAACTCCGGTACCCGGCCATCGTCCACCAGCATGCTCACCCGATCTTCATAGGTGCCTTCGGGGTCGGGCCCGGTGCGCGACGCACCATGGCGAACCCAGTTACCATCCTGATAGCGCAACATGTCGTGATAAACATGGGGCTTGTCGGCCGGCCAGCGGTAACGAAAAAAGATTTGCTCGTCGTTATAGGCTGCCTGTACCTGCAGCGGCATGGTCAGTGCTGGCGGAATCCAGATATTGCGTTCCGGATCCGACTTCACCACGCCAGTGCCCTGACTGAACCAGGCCACTGCCATCCCTGCTATAAAGCAGGTCACCACAGCGGGGGTTCTTGTTGTTGTCATCTTGCTCTCCCGTGCCCACTCGAGGCATTTTATTATTATGGGTTATCGATAAGGGACTCAAACTAGCACGACTTTGTGACGGCGGGGTTGTTCTGGATCATGCCTCTCCCGCCATTGGCGCAAATACTGCTACAATCGCGGCTTACTTCGTTAATCACGTCTGGTACTCCCCGATGACAGAACAACCCAACAACCCGCTGCATGGCATCACCCTCAAGGATCTGCTGACCGAACTGGTAGATCGTTACGGCTGGGAAGAGCTGGCCCGCCGGGTCAACATCAACTGCTTCAAGAAAGATCCGAGCATCAAGTCCAGCCTCACCTTTCTGCGCCGCACCCCCTGGGCCCGCACCGAAGTGGAAGAACTCTATGTTCGGCTGAAGAACAGCCCCTGGAATCACTGAGTAACGGCGAGCAAGAACAGCCAAAACCGGATGTAATGAGCAGGACGCTTTCATGACCGACAGACATCAAATACGACAGCAGATCCGCCAGGCTCGCCGGGCGCTGACCAGCGCCGAGCAGCAGGCGGCATCCGAGGTGATCATTCAGCATGTGGCCGGCGCCGAGCACCTGGCGCAAGCCGGCAAGGTGGCGCTGTATCTGGCCAACGACGGCGAGCTGGATCCGCAGCCGCTGATTGACTGGTACTGGTCACAGGGCAGCCAGGTTTACCTGCCGGTGCTGCATCATTTCAGCCCCGGTCATCTGCTGTTTCTGCGCTACGATCCCGACACCCGGCTGATTGCCAACCGCTTCGGTATTCCCGAGCCCAAACTGGATATTCGTCTGTTGCTGCCCAAGCAGGAGCTGGACGTCATCTATACTCCGCTGGTCGCGTTTGATAGTCGAGGCAATCGCATCGGCATGGGCGGTGGGTTTTACGACCGAACCCTGGCCGCCTGGCGTCAGCGGCTGGGCCCACGCCCGGTGGGACTGGCCCATAATTGCCAGCAACTGCCCGCCATTCCTACCGATAGCTGGGACATTCCCTTGCCGGAACTCATTACTCCCGACCAGCACTGGCGCTGGTAAAAGCCGCATGCAAGGCGAATCTGCTTTGCTATAATGTCCGCCACTTTTACAGCAGGCGGCCGCGGGCAGCAGACCGCCGTAAGCACCACAGCCCTGAGCGAGAGAAACAAGCCATGACACAAGATGAGATGAAAAAAGCCGCCGGTTGGGCAGCGCTGGACTACGTAACGCCGGGCACCATAGTGGGTGTGGGAACCGGCTCGACCGTTAATCACTTTATCGACGCCCTCGGCTCCATCAAGGATCAGATCAAGGGTGCCGTTTCCAGCTCCGAGGCCTCCACCACTCGCCTCGAACAGCTCGGCATTCGCATTTTCGATCTGAATGACGTCAGCGAGCTGGCCGTTTATGTTGATGGTGCCGATGAAATCGACGGCAGCATGGCGATGATCAAGGGCGGCGGCGCGGCCCTGACTCGGGAAAAAATCGTGGCCGCCGTGGCCGACCGTTTCATCTGTATCGTCGACGGTTCCAAGACCGTGGAAGTACTGGGTGCTTTTCCGCTGCCGGTGGAAGTGATTCCCATGGCCCGTGAATACGTGGCCCGTGAACTGGCCAAGCTCGGCGGCAAGCCGGTCTACCGCGAAGGTGTGATCACCGACAACGGCAACCAGATTCTGGATGTTCATGGCCTGCAGATCACCGCGCCCAAAGAGCTGGAAAACCGCATCAATGCCATCGTTGGCGTGGTGACCAACGGCCTGTTCGCCGAGCGCGGCGCCGATGTGCTGCTGATTGGCAGCCCGAGTGGCGTAGTACGCAACGGCGTATAATCTTCTTGTGCGGCGTCCGCCCGGACGCCGCCTCTTAAACCAGTGCCGCCGCCTTGATCAGGGCATAGCAGCTGCTGCCCGGCATCAACTTCAACTGTTCGACCGAATAGGCCGAAAGCCGGGCCGGAATCTGCTGTTCAGCACCCAAATCCAGCATCAACAACACCTGCCCGGTTGACGTTGGCGTCAGGCTCACTACCCACGCCGGTAACTGGTTCAGCACCGAAATGTCGGGCACCGGCGCCAGTGCCACACTGACATCGCTGGCCAACACCCGCAGCCGGGCCGTCCCCGCCCCGACCGAATCATGCCCAGCCAGCCACAGCCGACCGGCCGCGCAGTCGAACGGCAAGCGACCATCGACCAGCACCTCGCCGAGCCGTCCTTCCAGCACCCCCGCCGCGTCTTCATCCCGAAACAAGGGACTCAAAGGACGAGCCAGTGCCTGCTGCAGGCTGTCGTTATGGCTGATGCGCCCTCGCTCCATCAACAGCACCCGATCGGCCAGCCGCTCCACTTCTTCCGGGGCATGGGTGACATACACCACCGGCACCCCGGCCTGGGCCGAAAGTCGTTCCAGCAGCGGCAGAATTTCCCGCTTGGCACGGGTGTCGAGCGCCGACAACGGCTCGTCCAGCAACAACAGCCGGGGGCTAGTAAGCAGGGCCCGGCCGATGGCGACTCGCTGACGCTGACCGCCGGACAGCTCGGTCGCCCGCTGATGCAACAGCGGCGTCAGCCCCAGCCAGTCGATCAACTGTGCCTTGTCGGTTCGACGCAGCGCCGCCGGTAACCGGCGCCAGCCATATTCCAGATTGCCCAGCACCGACAGGTGCGCAAACAGGCTCGCCTCCTGAAAAACGTAGCCGAGCCGTCTTTTATGCGTCGGCACAAATACCTTATCGCTTTGCCAGCATTGTTCGCCCAGGCGAAAATGCCCGGAGCAGCGTTCCAGCCCCGCCATGGCGCGCAGCAGAGTAGTTTTGCCACAGCCGGAAGAACCAAACAGCGCAGTGACACCGGTGGCGGGCAGCTCGAACTCCACCTCCAGCCGAAAGTCGGCCCGCTGCAGGGTAAAGGCGGCATTGATGCTCATGGGTGCACCACCGCAAAGCGCCGGTTAAGCGCATAGACCAGCAACAGAATGCTGAACGACAGCGCCAGCAGCAACGCCGACAGCAGGTGAGCATTCGCATATTGCAGGGTTTCGACATGGTCATAGATGGCGATGGAGATCACCTGGGTCGCTCCCGGAATATTACCGCCAATCATCAGCACCACACCAAATTCCCCTAAGGTATGGGCAAAGCCGAGTACCACCGCCGTTAAAAAACCATTGCGGGCCAGCGGTAATACCACGGTAAAAAATCGATCGAGCGGCGAGGCCCGCAGAGTGGCCGCGACCTCCAGCGGACGCCGACCGATACTGGCGAAGGCGCCCTGCAACGGCTGCACCACGAAGGGCAGCGAATAAAAGGCCGAACCGATCACCAGACCGGTGAAACTGAACGCCAGGGTGCCACCACCCAGCGCTTGGGAGGTGATGCCGAAAATGCCGTTAGGTCCCAGCGCCAGCAGCAGGTAAAAACCCAGTACCGTCGGCGGCAATACCAGCGGCAGTGCCACCACCGCTTCTACCAGCGTCTTGAGCCGACAACGACTCTGGCTCAACCACCACGCCAGCGGCATGCCGATCACCAGCAGCACCAGCACAGTGACCGCCGCCAGACGCAGAGTCAGCAGCAGCGCCGCCAGATCATCCTGAGATAGCAACATGCCTTCCCCTTATCCCGGTTGGGCTATCTCGCCGCCACATCGTAGCCGTAGGACTCAATTACCCTGGCGGTGGCTGGCGAGCGGATATAGTCCAGCAACTGGCGAGCCGCGCCACTGTCTTTCAGCAATACCGCCTGCTGCACTATGGGGTCATATAACGCTTCCGGTACCTGCCAGTACGAGCCATCGGCAAAGACGCCATCTTTAAAAATCTGGGACTTGGCGACAAAACCCAGCTGAGCATTCCGGCTGTATACATATTGATAGGCCTGACCGATGTTTTCACCACGCACCATTTTGTGCCGCAGCGCGGCCCAGTGGCCCTGCTTTTCCAGCACCTGCTGCGCGGCGCGGCCATAAGGCGCGGTTTTGGGATTGGCGATGGAGAGAAAACGAAAGTTCTGCTCTTTCAGCACCCGTAGCTCAGCGTCAATGTAATCCGCCGTCGGGCTCCACAACACCAATTTACCCAGCGCATAGGTGAAACGACTGCCGGCAATGGCCACCCCTTCTTGATCCAGCAGGGCCGGGCGCTGTTCGTCTGCCGCCAGAAACACATCATAAGGCGCCCCGTTCTTGATTTGTGCATACAGCTTACCGGTGGCTCCGGAAGAAATGAGTACCTGGTGACCGCTTCGATTGGAAAAATCATCGCCCAGCCGCTCCATTACCTCGATAAAGTTGGTGGCCACCGCCACTCGAATTTCATCGGCGGCTAACGGCGCCGAGCAGCCCAGAACGGCACACAACAGGGTGAATCTCAGTCGGTGTTGCATTTTACTCTCCATCCACTGGCTATATAAAAATAGATACAACGCTGGCACTCTATCGCTATATAAATAAAAATACAACGATACAGCCCCGCCCGCGAAGAAGGGTGAATGTGGCCATAATGACAGCCGGTAATACTGAGGAACCATCATGGATCTGGAACTACTGCTGAGCCTGCACAGCCAGAAGCAGCTCTTCGTCAATCCCAAGCGCATCCGCCTGCTGGAGCAGATCCGTGCCCAGGGTTCGATCAGCCAGGGCGCCAGGGCTGCCGGCATCAGCTATAAATCGGCCTGGGATGCGGTGAACGACATCAACCAGCTGGCCGACAGTCCGGTAGTGGAGCGTGAAACCGGCGGCAAGGGCGGTGGTGGGGCTGTACTGACGCCTTATGGCGAGCGTTTGCTTAAAATATATGGCCTGCTGAATCAAATAGAACGCATGGCGGTCGACGCCCTGCAGGACGAGTCCACCTCGCTCGACAGCCTGCTGTCGGTAGTGGCCCGTTTTTCACTGCAAACCAGCGCCCGCAACCAGTTTTTTACCCGAGTACAGAAACTGGAGCCGACGCATCTCAACCGCAAAATCTGTCTGCAGATGACCGACGGCACGCCACTCTATGCGGATATTACCGAACGTAGCAGCCATCGACTGGGACTCGCGCCAGGCAAGGAAGTACTGGCTTTGGTAAAGGCACCCTGGGTGAGGCTGGTGCCGGAAGGAACCGTCGTTAACGACCACGATAACTGCCTGCCGGGTATTATCACCGAGCTGGTGCCGGGGGAAGAATTCGATGAATACGAACTTCGGCTGGATCAGGGCGAACCCCTCTGCGCCCTGCTGTCAAAAACAGACAGCCGGCAGTTGAAGCTGGTAGCAGGTGACCGGGTACAAGCCTGCTTTGCTCCTTCTCAAGTGATACTGGCTACCTTAGGGTGAATGGACGGCTGTCAGCTTTAAGAATGTCTCTTAGTTACACATAAAGTGTCGGTAATCAGATCGTTTTCAGTCCGATGTTTGCACATCGGCCAAAGGGCCCACTCCGCCGACACGCTGTGGATACATCCATGTACGCTCTCTGTTTCATCCCTGAAACAGAAGGTCGGCTGAGCAGATCCCTTTGCCCTCCTTGAAGCTAGGGCATCGCCTTTTAGGGATGCCACCGGCTAACTCATGCGTCAGGAAGAGGCAACCCTGTTGCCTCCAGATATGGCTTATCGCTTGTTACCCCAGCATGCGCCGGATTACGTAGTGCAGTATGCCGCCGTGCCGGTAATAGGTCAGCTCGTTACCGGTGTCGATACGACAGCGCACCTTAATCTCCTGCGCCTTTCCGCCCGCGCCTTTAATGGCCACGGTCAGCTCCTTGCCGGGGCTCAGGTCATTCAGCCCCTTGATGCTGATCAGCTCGTCGCCTTTCAGCCCCAGGCTGTCGATGCTGTCACCGATAAACTCCAGCGGTACCACGCCCATGCCAATCAGGTTGGAGCGGTGAATGCGCTCAAACGACTCGGCAATCACGGCGCGTACGCCCAGCAAGCGGGTCCCCTTGGCGGCCCAGTCGCGGCTGGAGCCGGTGCCGTATTCCTTGCCGGCCACTACCACCAGCGGCACGTCTTCCTGTTGGTAACGCATGGCGGCGTCAAAGATCGACTGTTGCTCGCCGCTGGAGTAATGACGGGTTTCTCCGCCTTCCACGTTTTCCAGCATGCGGTTGCGAATGCGGATATTGGCGAAGGTGCCACGCATCATTACCTCGTGATTACCGCGGCGAGAGCCGTAGGAGTTGAAGTCTTTCCGCTCTACCCCCAACGATTGCAGATAACGACCCGCCGGGCTGTCGGCCTTGATATTGCCGGCCGGTGAAATATGGTCGGTGGTAACCGAATCCCCCAGTATCGCCAGCAGCCGGGCCTCGGCGATGTCTTTCACCGGCTCCGGCTCTTTGGCCATGGTCTGGAAAAACGGTGGGTGCTGAATGTAGCTGGAGTCCGCCTGCCAGTTGAAGGTGCTGCTGCCCTTCACCTCGATGGCCTGCCAGCGTTCATCACCGTCAAATACCCGGGCGTATTCCTTGTGGAACATGCCGCTGTTGACCAGCGCCACCGCCTCGGCAACGGCCTGCTGCGACGGCCAGATATCCTTCAGGTAAACCGGGTTGCCTTCTTTATCGTTACCCAACGGCTCACGGGTCAGGTCGATATTCATGTTGCCGGCCAGTGCATAGGCCACCACCAACGGCGGTGACGCCAGCCAGTTGGTTTGCACCAGCGGATGAATCCGCCCTTCGAAGTTGCGGTTGCCCGACAATACCGAGCCAACGGTAATGTCATGCTGCCGAATCGCCTGTTCGATGGGCTCGGGCAGAGGGCCCGAGTTGCCGATACAGGTGGTGCAACCATAACCCACCAGATAAAAGCCCAGTTGTTCCAGATAGGTCATCAGCCCCGCTTTCTCTAGATAGTCGGTTACCACCTTGGAGCCGGGCGCCAGCGAGCTTTTGACCCAGGGCGCACGGGTCAGCCCCCGCTCTGCTGCCGCCTTGGCCAGCAGTCCGGCGGCCATCAGCACACTCGGGTTGGACGTGTTGGTACAGGAGGTAATGGCGGCAATCACCACGGCACCGTCGTGCAGCCGGTGGGTCTGGCCATCGAGCGAAAACTCGGTGCCGGCCAGCGACTGTTCACAACCGACCGCCGTCTGCCCGCCCTCGCCTTCCAGCCGCTGTTGCTGGTTTCTGCCGACGCTAAGTTCTCGACTCAGGTTGAAGGCCGCCGGCACCTTTGACAATTCGACTCGGTCCTGGGGCCGTTTCGGTCCGGCCAGACAGGCCTCCACTTCGCTCATGTCCAGGCTGAGTGTGTCGGTAAACACCGGCTCGTCACCCGCATGACGCCACAGTCCCTGCGCCTTGCTGTAGGCTTCGACCAGTTCCACCTGCTTCTCACTGCGATCGGTAAGGCGTAGATAACGCAGCGTTTCTTCATCTACCGGGAAAAAGCCGCAAGTGGCACCGTATTCCGGCGCCATGTTGGCAATGGTGGCGCGGTCGGCCAGCGGCAGGCTCGCTAGGCCATCGCCATAGAATTCCACGAATTTGCCGACCACCCCCTTGTTACGCAGCATCTGCACCACCGTCAGCACCAGATCGGTAGCGGTAATGCCTTCGCGTAACTGACCGGTAAGCTTGAAGCCCACTACTTCGGGGATCAGCATCGATACCGGCTGGCCCAGCATCGCCGCCTCGGCCTCTATACCGCCCACGCCCCAGCCGAGAATGCCCAGGGCATTGATCATGGTGGTGTGGGAGTCGGTACCGACCAGGGTATCGGGACAAACGATGTTGGTGCCGTCCTGTTGTTGCTGCTGCCAGACCGTCTGCCCCAGGTATTCCAGATTGACCTGGTGACAAATGCCGGTGCCGGGCGGCACCACACGAAAGTTATCGAAGGTGTGCTGGCCCCAGCGCAGAAAGGCGTAACGTTCGCCGTTGCGGGCCATTTCCATGTCGACGTTGGTGGTGAAGGCCTGATCGCTGGCGAAGGCATCCACCATTACCGAGTGATCGATCACCAGGTCCACCGCCGACAACGGATTGACCTGTTCGGCCTTGCCGCCGAGCCGTTGAACCGCATCGCGCATGGCCGCCAGATCCACCACCGCCGGTACCCCGGTAAAATCCTGCATCAGCACCCGTACCGGGCGAAAGGCAATTTCCCGGCTGGAAGTGCCCTTTTGCAGCCAGTCGGCCATGGCGGCAATATCATTCTGAGTCACGGTGTCACCATCCAGGTTACGCAACAGATTTTCGGTCAGTACTTTCAGCGATTTGGGCAACCGGGCCAGCTGCTGGCTCTGGGGCAGTTTTTGCAGGCTGTAATAAAGAAAGGATTGCGGACCCAGAGTCAGGGTGTCGGTAAAAGACGCATTCGGGCTGGAAGACATGATTCCTCCTCATCGATGGGCAGTGGCCGGTACAAAGAAAACCGACGCGAGCAGTACAACATTTAGGCACAACATCGGCGACAAAGAAAGCCCGTGTTCACAAAGCACACAAAATACGAGCTCATTAACGTAAAAACAGGCCAACACTGCTAGCTTGTAGGTACAAGTAAAAATTTTTGAGTTCAGACCCGGTTTTTCTTGTTGGCGCTTGCTCGCAAGATAGCGTAGATAGAGGCCTGAATTTTCTCCCCCTGAATATCAACAGATAGAGAGCCGCCTCACACCCATGAAAATTGCCATTCTTTCACGCAATGCATCCCTGTACTCCACCCGCCGCCTGCGCGAAGCCGCCGAGGCCCGCGGCCATGAGGTGCGCATCATCGATGCCCTCAAGTGCTACATGAACATCAACGACAACAAGCCTTCCATTCACTATCACGGCGAAGAGCTCGAGCACTTCGATGCGATTATTCCGCGTATCGGTGCCAGCGTGACTTTCTACGGCACCGCCGTGTTGCGTCAGTTTGAAATGATGAACGGTTATTCGCTGAACCATTCTGCCGCCATCAGCCGTTCACGCGACAAGCTGCGTTCGCTGCAATTGCTGTCGGGTCAGGGCGTGGGTATGCCGGTAACCGGTTTTGCCTGCAAGCCCGACGATGTGCCCGACCTTATCGACATGGTCGGCGGTGCCCCGCTGGTGATCAAGCTGCTGGAGGGTACTCAGGGCATTGGCGTGGTGCTGGCAGAAACCCGCAAGGCCGCCGAAAGCGTGCTGGAAGCCTTTATGGGGCTCAAGGCCAACATCATGGTGCAGGAATTTATCGAAGAAGCCGGCGGTGCCGACATTCGCTGCTTCGTGCTGGGTGACAAGGTCATCGCCGCCATGAAGCGTCAGGCCAAAGAAGGCGAGTTTCGCTCCAACCTGCACCGGGGCGGTGCCGCTCAGCTGATCCGTATCAGCCCGGAAGAGCGCAAAACCGCCATCGCCTCGGCCCGTGCCATGGGACTGAGCGTGGCCGGAGTTGATCTGCTGCGCTCCAAACGTGGTCCGCTGGTGATGGAAGTCAACTCGTCGCCGGGTCTGCAGGGCATAGAGGTGGCAACCGGTAAAGACGTGGCCGATCTGATGATCCAATACATAGAACAGAACGCTCATAAGAAGACCAAAACCCGGGAACGCGGTTGATGGTGGTGCCTTTCCACATCGCCGGAGATCAGGTTGCACCGGGTCAGCGCAAGATACTGCAGCTGGCATTGGCACAACTGTATACCCAGTCACCGCTGACGGTGCCGCTGGAAGTGGTGCACGGCAAACAGCCGGGGCCGGTACTGCTGATCTGCGCCGCCATTCATGGTGACGAACTCAACGGCATCGAGATCGTCAACCAGGTCTTGAGCCGGATTAATCCGGCGCGACTGAAAGGCACCCTGATCGCGGTACCGGTGGTGAATGTGTTCGGTTTTATCCACAAATCCCGTTATCTTCCCGATCGACGGGACCTGAACCGCTGTTTTCCGGGGTCGGAAAAAGGCTCGCTTGGCTCGCGGGTCGCGCACTTTTTCGTGGATGAAATCGTCAGCAAATGCTCACACATCATCGATCTGCACACCGGCGCCATTCACCGCTCCAACCTGCCCCAGATCCGGGCCAAGCTGGACTGCAGCACGACTCGCGAGATGTCCGAGAGTTTTGGTGCACCGGTGATCCTGGACTCCAGCATTCGCGATGGCTCGCTGCGTTCGGTCGCCGAGAGTCGCGACATTCCGGTGATCCTGTATGAAGCCGGTGAGGCCCTGCGCTTCGATCCGGTGGCCATCAAGGCCGGCACCCGCGGCGTACTGAACGTCATGCGCACCCTCGGCATGCTGAAGCCCACGGTCAGCAAAGCCCGAATGAACCCGATGATCGCCAAGTCCAGCGCCTGGACCCGTGCCGAGCAAGACGGTCTGTTGCATCTCAAGGCCCGACTGGGTGACCGGGTGAGCAAGGGACAGTGCCTGGGAACCATTACCGCGCCACTGGGAGCGGAAGTCTGTGAGGTGGTCGCCCCCAAGGGAGGCATAGTGATTGGTTGTCTGACCATGCCCCTGGTGAATGAAGGGGATGCGGTCTACCACATCGCCAGCTTTGACGAGGTGAAACAGGCAGAAATCAGCGTCGAACGCTTCGTGGATGAACTCGATATGCATCCGCAAACATTATAAAAAAAGGGGCCTCAGGCCCCTTTTTAACATCTAGCACATAGAATCAGTGCAAAATTCGAGCACGGATGGTGCCTTCGATGGACTTCAGCTTGTCCAGCGCCTGCTCGCTTTGTGCCGTTTCCACTTCTATGACCACATAACCAATCCTGGGTGAGGTCTGCAGATACTGGGCGGCGATGTTGATACCCTCGGCGGCAAAGGC
>JAAEZO010000032.1 GCA_018222825.1 Gammaproteobacteria bacterium | reverse complement strand
AGGCCGAGGCCCTGCGCCGGCGGGTCGGCTACATGACCCAGAAATTCTCGCTCTACGAGGATCTGTCGGTGCGCGAAAACCTGGAGTTTGTCGGCCAGATCTACGGCCTGGGCGCAAAAGAGGCCCGTGACCGGCTTAGAACCCTGCTGGGCACCTACGAGCTGGAATCCTTTGCCGGCCGTTATGCGGGCACCCTGAGTGGCGGCCAGCGCCAGCGGCTTGCACTGGCCGCCGCCACCCTGCATCAACCGGATCTGTTGTTTCTCGATGAGCCGACTTCGGCGGTGGATCCGGAAAACCGGCGCGATTTCTGGGAGAAACTGTTCGACCTGTGCGAGGCGGGCACCAGCATTCTGGTGAGTACCCACTATATGGACGAGGCCGAGCGCTGTCATGGCCTGGCCATTCTGGAGAACGGCATCAAGCGGGCCGATGGCTCGCCGGAGCAGCTGATGAATGAGATGGGCGTGAGTGTACTGGAAGTGGCGGCGCCCGCTCTGCGCGAGCTGAAAACCCGCCTGCTGGCGCTGGATGAAGTAAGCTCCGCCGCCCAGCTGGGTCTGCGGCTGCGGGTGCTGGTGGACGGACAGGTCGCCGATCCTGTTGGCTGGTTGCGCCGGCGTCTGCCTGAGCTGTTGTCGGCGGCTGAGATCAACCGGGTACGGCCGAATCTGGAAGATGTGTTTGTCAGCTGTACCGGCGGGCGGCAGCCATGAGCGGGCGGAAAAAGCCATGAGCAGCCTGCGGCGTATCAAGGCCATCACCCTCAAGGAGTTCCGTCAGCTATCCCGGGATCGACTGACCTTTGCCATGGTGGTGATGGTGCCGCTGATCCAGCTGCTGCTGTTCGGCTACGCCATCAATACCAAGGTGCTGGATATTCCGGTGGCACTGGTGGATCAGGCGGCCAGCAGTCAGAGCCGGGAACTGGTGGCCCGGCTGGGGGCCAGTCAGCTGGTTACCTTTACCGAGCGCTTTACTCACCCGGTCGAGGCAGAAGCCGCGATCATCGCCGGCCGGGTGCGGGCGGCCTTGATCCTGCCGGCCGATCTGGAACGGCGCCGGCAGGACGGTCGACCTCAGGGCCAGTGGCTGGTGGACGGCACCGACACCCTGATTGCCAGCGCTATCCTGCAATTGGCCAGCCTGCCCGACGATGCGAGGGGCAGCCCGTCTCAGGCCGGTTTTGAGGTGGCCCTGTTTTTCAATCCGGAACGACGGGCGGCGGTCAATATCATTCCGGGGCTGATCGGCGTGATCCTCACCATGACCATGGTGCTGTTTACCGCCTCGGCCATCGTTCGCGAACGGGAACGGGGTAATCTGGAGCTGTTGATTACCACGCCGGTGACGCCGATGGAGCTGATGATCGGCAAGATCATTCCCTATATCTTTGCCGGCCTGCTCCAGCTGGTGATCATCCTCGGCCTCGGCTTCTTTATCTTCGCGGTGCCGTTCAACGGCAGCCCGCTGCAGCTGTTGCTGGCCACCCTGTTGTTTATTGCCGCCAGCCTGGTGCTGGGGCTGGTGATTTCCACCCTGGCCAAGAGTCAGCTGCAGGCCATGCAGATGACGGTGTTTGTGTTGATCCCCTCGATCCTGCTATCCGGTTTCATGTTTCCTTATGAAGGCATGCCGGTGGCGGCCCAGTGGCTGGCCGAGGGACTGCCCGCCACCCATTACATGCGCCTGTCTCGGGGCATTATGCTGCGCGATGCCGATCTGCTGGCATTGGCACCCGATGCGCTCTGGCTGGCAGGCTTTACCCTGGTGGGACTGGTGGTGGCCGCACGGCGCTTCAGAAAGCGGCTGGATTAATTCAAGGAAAGCTTGGGGGCCGTACTGTAAGCTTTCCTTCAGGTCTCCATAAATGATGGTGCGTTATCACCGGCTATTAGTTTTCGCCTATTTTATGACCCCGGCATTCTTGTTTGCATGGTGCATCAGTCAAACAGTGGCATTTGTGCACCTTGTTCATCGGCGTAGGGCAGAGTGGGTGTAATCAAAGAACGCCAAGGTGGATTATCGAACGCCCGCTGGCTGTGGCTCTGCATTAATACCTGATACTGTTTGGACGCCTGGTTTTGTAGTTCTGTTTCATTGACTCCCTGCACAACAAAGTCGTTCATTACGCATTGGCCATTGATAAAGCTGGCCTTACAATCTCTTCCGGAAGCCGACAAGATCAGGTTCTTGATGGGATCAAACAGGGGACCAATGTGAAAACCGGCCAAATCAAAAACGGTAATATCGGCTTTTGCTCCTGGCGATAGCCGGCCCAGATCTTCCCGGCCCAGCGCTTTTGCGCCACCTAGAGTAGCTGCGTTATACAAGTCCAGCACATGGGTATGATGTTCGGGAAATTCCTGCAGACGGGCGATATTGTAACCTTGGCGGAGATTATCGATGGGATCGGCCGGGAAAGTATCTGTTCCCATGGCAAGGCTCACCCCCTGTTTCAGGTACCGGCCAAAGGAGTTCAGAGCTTCACCATCTCGGGCAAATACAATAGGACAGTGTACTACGGTGCTTTGATAATCTCGCAGACGGGCAATATCATCCTGATTATTAACGCTAACCATCGGATGACCGCTAATGTAAATGCCATGAGGCAAGATAGCGCGGGGAGAAAGCAAGGAAAGTGACTCCAGCCAGCCTAATGGTGTATGTCCGCGTAACGAAAGTACGGTTTCAAACTCGGTTACCGACTGGCAGCAGTGTAAGCGTACCGGAGCATCAAGCTCTTTGCTCAGTGCCGCAGTGCGTGACAGTAAAGCCGGCGTACAGGTTTCAATGCGATCAGGTAATAAAGCACCCTGAATCAAGCCGTTGCTGCTGTTATGGTAGTCATGAAAAAAACGCTCTGCCATGGCCAGTCCAGCCAAGCCTTTCTGTTCATCCCAGTGAGCCCGACGTTCGCCTTGGCGAGTAAAGTAGGTCATGCCGCTCATATAGCAGGGACCAAGGTAGGCTCTGATACCCAGGGTAGTGGCTTCTTCGGCTACACCACGAAATTCATCATAGTTCTCGGCCCACTGGCGATAGTACATGGAGGTAATGGGCATCGCCGTAGTTACGCCATTACGAATGAGCTGGGTAAAGGCATACCGGTATTTAAAGCGCTCCTGCTCGGGGGTATAGCTTTCTTGCGGACCCGACGCCAGATAATCTGCGCTCCACTGGCGGCCCATTCGCCAGCCTTCACTGCCGTCATAGGTCAGTATTGTTGAGTCCAGATCACCCAAGGCGTCCAGATCAATAAAGCCTGGCCCAATGAGGGCTTGGCCGTAGTGATGCCAGCGATCTACCTGGCCCTGATAATCCCGTCCCACGTATACGATAGTGTCACCCTTAAAGACCACCTGACCGTTACGCCACAGTACGTGTTTAGTCCCATCAAACCCTACTACATATGCGGCACTCAGCCCGGTTGTTACCATGTTGATCCCCTAAATACCCTCAAAATCGATAACAATAATATCGAATTTTATGTTCTTTTTGTTTTTTTATTGTGAATGATGTGGTTTTTCAGTGTAACTTACTATCAACGCTAAAAACTAAAGACGGAGTACATCATGAAAGGACGCATGACCAAAGCCATGCTGTTGACTGCAGCACTGGCCACTGCACCTGGCGCACTGGCGCAAAAATGGGAAACGGTTCGTTTTGGAGTGGAAGGCGCTTATCCGCCGTTTTCTTATACCCTGCAAGACGGCACCCTAGCTGGCTTTGATATCGATCTGGCTTACGCCTTATGTGAGGAAATGCAGGTGAAATGTGAGCTGGTCGCCCAAGATTGGGATGGCATTATTCCAGCCCTGCTAGCCAGAAAGTATGACGCTATTATCGCGGCGATGGCCATCACTGAAGAACGCAAGCGGGCCGTGGATTTCACCGATAAATATTCAAAGGTTCCCAATCGGTTTGTTGTACCCAACAGTGCCCCTCTGAGCATTACTCCCGAAGGGTTGAAAGATAAAAAAATAGGCGTGCAGCGGGCGACGACCCACGACAAGTACATCACTGATAATTTTGGTAACGATGTCAACATTGTGCGCTACGGCAGTACGGATGAAGCCTATCTGGATTTACGTTCAGGCCGTGTCGATGCGGTGTTATCTGATGTATTGGCTATCAGCGAAGGGTTGTTGAAAAAAGAGGGAGGTAATAATTTCAGTCTCGTTGGGCCAACCATTACGGATTCCCGTTGGTTTGGTGAAGGCTCCGGTATTGCGTTAAGAAAACAGAATAGCGACTTAAAAGCCATGTTGAACAAGGCTATTACCGGGCTGAGAGAAAATGGGAAATACCAGGAAATTAATGCTAAATACTTTGATTTTGACATCTATGGCGAGTAACTGAGCGTTAGTGTTCAGGAATAATTCTCCTTTGATGCTGGAAGAGCAGTGCTGACGGGCTGTTGATGGCGGAACCGCATAGCGATGCTTTGACGGTACCAATACTGATGGACAAAAGAAATCGTTGGAAGTGACCGCAGCAGTATTGGCGATGTTAAGTGATACTGCTGCGGTCTGGTAAAGACTATGGCGTGTCTGTCGTCTGTTCGCCAGCTGGCTGATTCGCCTGACCGGTATCTCCGGACTTGCTGCCAGCCCGCCAGGCGCGCCAGCCGATAAAGGCGGCCCCCAGTACCAGTGCATAGCCGGCTTCGAGCCCCAGCGAGACAAACACGCCCAGACACAGCAGGCTGGCCAGTAGCGCCAGCCAGCGCCAGCCGCCGCGCAACAGTTTCACCCCCGCCACCATCGCCAGCAGGTAAACCAGAATAAAGTTGCCGTTGGCATAGCGGATCAGCACCTCCAGCGGCAATGAAAACAGCCAGGCGGCCAGTACACACAGCAGGCTGGCGCCGACCACCCAGCTTAGGGCGTGAAAGGGTGCCCCGTTGCGGTTTAGCCGGGCCAGAGGCGCGGGCAGCTTGCCTTCCTCCGCCATGCTCCACAGCAGGCGGGCAAAGCCCTGGATATAAAGATTGAGGCTGGCAAAGCAGGCCAGATATCCCACCAGAGCGGCGGCCCAGCGGCCCGGCTCGCCCAGCAGACCAGCCACCAGCACCGGAAAGGAGGTGGTGTTGGTCAGCTCGTCGCCGAATACCCCGAACTTGATCACCGCCATGGCGCAGGCCAGATAGATGAAGCCGGCCAGCAGCACGCCAAACAGCAGCGCCAACGGAAAATCGCGCTCCGGATTCTTGAATTCCTCGCCCATGTGGGTAAAGGCTTCCAGCCCTACAAAGCACCAGAACATCACCGCCAAGGCGGCGGGCAGGGCGCTCCATTGCACCTGCTCGATGGCGGGCAGGGTGGCGAGCGGCTCGGCCAGCAGATCACCCCGTATCCATACCAGGATCAGCAGCCCGATAATGGCCACCGCAATCAGCAGCTGGATCAGGCCCGAAGCACCGCTTTTACGGCTGCCCAGCAACAGGATCATGCCAAGCGTGCCGAGCTGCACCAGCAGATCGCCGCCGTCGGACAAATCGAACAGCGCATGCCAGAAGCCGGCAGTCAGGGTCAGCATGGCGGGCAGGCCCACCGGCAGCACCGCCAGAAACATAAACGCCGCCAGCTTTTCCATTGGTGCGCCCAGCGCCCGGCCGATCAGGTGTGGCGCGCCACCGGCATGGGGAAAGGCTCGGCCCAGACGAGCAAAGGTAAAAGCCACCGGCAGTACCAGCACCATCAGCGCCAGCCAGGCCCACAACGAGTCTGCTCCCGCCAGGCTGGCGGCTACCGCCGGCACCACAAAAATGCCGCTGCCCAGCAGAGAAGTAGCCATCATGCCGGTACCGTAGCCCAGCCCCAGATCTTTATGTAAACGCCCCATGTTGTTTCAAATCCGTATGCAAGAATTCTGATATATTAACGCCCGCTAACAATAATAAGGCCTGGCACTTTGATGCTTGAGCACGGCGAAACGTCGCTTTTGGCCGACGTTTGGTCGGGGATGTTTAAAACGAGGCTGCAGTGGACAAGTTTGATCAGAAAATCGTCTCTTTACTGACGGAAAATGCCCGTCTGGCGGTGGCCAGTATCGCTCGAGAGGTGAACCTGTCACGCTCGGCGGTTTCCGAACGCATCAAGAGTCTGGAAGAGCGGGGCGTGATCCGCGGTTATCACGCCCGGCTCGGCAACGCACAGCCTCTGGTGCGCGCCTATTTCGCCCTCTGTTACCACGTGCGCCAGTGCGAGCAGTATGCCGAGGCCTTGCGTGCGGTGCCCGAAGTAAAACTCTGCTATACCATCAGCGGCGAAACCGACATGCTGGTTTATGTGGAGGCTGCCTCCATGGAGCGGCTGGACGCCATTCGGCACATCATTGAACACACCCCCCATATCAAGACGGTGCGCACGCACATGATACTGGGTGAGGTGATCAACACCCTTTCCTGAGGCGACAGCATGCAGATCTTTCGCGCGCACTGGCTGGCGCCCTGGTTCAATCATCCCTTTCTTGCCACCGAACCCACGGTGGAGGGTCTGGTGCTGCACCTGCGGCGAGAACGTCATGCCCTGAACTGGGCCGAGCTGAGTGCACCGCCCAGTCTGGAGCCGTCACGGATACTGTATCGATTGCGGCTGTTTTGCACCCAGGGTGATATCGAGCTGGGTTGGTTGCCGCAGTCGGTCGCCGAGCCGCTGTGCGAGGCCATTACCCTGGGCTGGTATCAACACCATGCCACTCGGGTGGTGCCCTTGGCCGAATCCTGCCTGGCATTGCTGGAACAGGGCTATCTGCGCCATTCCCGCTGGCAACAACTGAAGCAGCTATTGCGGCAAGAGTCGATAGACTGGGGTCAGCATGTGCCGCCGAAGGCGCTGGGCGACAGAGCGCGGGCGGCCTTCGAGCTGGTGGCGACCCTGACGGCGGCGGATGAGCGCTGGCGCGAGCAATGCTGTCAGGATTACTGCACCCAGGCGCTGGCCGAATACGGCGCCCTGTTTGACAGCATTGAGGCGCACCCGCTGACCGAGGCCCAGCGGCTGGCCTGCGTGGTGGATGAAGATCACAATCTGGTGCTGGCCGGTGCCGGTTGCGGCAAAACCAGTGTCATGGCGGCGCGGGCGGCCTTCTTGCTGGCATCAAATCAGGCCCGGGCCGATGAAGTACTGTTGCTGGCGTTTGGTAACGAGGCGGCCACGGAAATGAGTGAGCGGCTGGCGCGCCAGCCGAGCACCGCAACCGTAAAGGCCAGCACCTTTCATGCCCTGGGCCTGATGATACTGGCGCGGGTAGCCGGCAGAAGCCCGTCACTCAGCCCGCTGGCCCAGCAGGAAAGCGCTCGCATCAATATCTTCGCCCACTGGCTGGAGCAGAACTGTCAGCAGGATGAAAACTACGGCAATCGGCTGCATGACTGGCTGCGCCGACATCGTTTTCAGGTACTGCCGCAGCCGGACTATCGGCGGCTGGCGCGTGACTGGGCACCGCTGGTGGCGGCGCTCAAGCTCTACGGCGAGCCGGAGCCAAATGAGCTGACGCCGGCGCTGGTTGAGCAACTGGATCTGGTGCGCCCGCTGTTGCAGCGCTACCAGCAACATCTGGCCAAGCTGGGCGAGATCGATTTCGACGACATGATAGAGCAGGCCACGGAACTGGTGCGTCGCGGGCGATTTTCGGTGCCCTGGCGGCATATTCTGGTGGACGAATTCCAGGATATCTCCGCGCCCCGGGCCGCCCTGTTGCAGGCCCTGCGCGATGCGGCTCCCGGGCTGTCGCTGTTTTGCGTGGGCGACGACTGGCAGGCCATCTATCGCTTCAGCGGGGCCGATGTGTCGCTGACCACCGGCTTTGCCGAACATTTCGGTGCCAGCCGCATGACCTGTCTCGACAAGACCTTCCGGTTCAACAATCAGATTGAAAAGGTGGCCAGCCGGTTCGTCACTCGCAACCCCGGCCAGTTGCCGAAAGCGCTCGCCACCCATCACCACAGTGACGGGCCGCGCGTGCATGTGCTGCCGGCGGCCGGCGACAGCCAGATGGATGCGGTGACCCGACTACTGGGGCTGATTGCCGCCGAGCAGGCCGATGCCTCCGTGTATCTGCTGGCCCGCTTTCGTTTCAGCCTGCCGGACGAGTCACAGCTGGCCGGCTGGCGCCGGCGCTTTCCCGGGCTCAGGCTGGAGGCCCAGACCCTGCACGGGGCCAAGGGCAAGGAAGCGGATCACGTGATCATGCTTGGGCTGTGCCGGGGCAAGTACGGTTTTCCTCCCGAGAAGAGTGGCGCCGCTCTGCTGGAATTACTGCTGCCCGACGCCGAAGCCTTCCCCCACGCCGAAGAGCGCCGGCTGTTCTACGTGGGTCTGACCCGTGCCCGACATCAGGTATTTCTGCTGGCCGACAACCAGATTCCCTCGGTGTTTATCAAGGAACTGCTCGAAGGCGGCTATCCGGGCGTCAGCCGCTGGAGCTGAGAGCTTGTTCTGGTTCGGGGTGTAAGCATTTGTTAACATCTCATTAATACATTTTTGGGGCCTGGAGCGACGATTGCCATCTGTAAAGAAAAAAGAAATCAGCCGTATCGTGGCGGCCATCGGTCGTGCCATTGTCGAGCAGCGATTGGTGCCGGGCACCCGCCTGGTAGAGCTGAAACTGGTCGATGCCCTGGGGGCGAACCGTAACCATATACGGGCCGCCTTGCTGGAGTTAAGCCATCAGGGACTGGTCAGCATCACCGTCAACAAGGGCGCCATGGTTTCCTGCCCCAGCCAGCAGGAAGCGACCGATGTTTTTGCGGTGCGCCAGTTGCTGGAAGCGGAAGCCATTGCTTTGGCAGCCACTCGAGTCGAGCAAAGCGATCTATTGATGCTCAACACCTTGATCAGTGAAGAGAAAAACGCGGTAGAGCAGGGAATGCGCCCCGCCGCCGTGGAGCTGGCGGGCCGTTTTCATATCGAGCTGGCGCGCATGGCCGGCAACCAGGTGCTGTCCGATATACTGGAGCGGCTCATGGCCCGCTGTTCTCTGATCGTCAGCATGTATCAGAAAGAGCGACATGCGCATCAATGCCATTGTGACGAACATACTCGGCTGGTTGAATTGCTGGCGACCGGTGACGGTGACGGGGCGGTTCGCCTGATGCGACAACACCTTGAAAATCTGGAATCCAGCCTGGACCTGACCCAGGAAGAAGAGCCGGTGACCGACTTTATGGCGCTGTTTGCCGATGAGCACAGGAACTGAATCACTGATGATCGAATACGACGTTATTCGGTTATCTATCTGCATTAAGTGAACAAGCTGGGTAAACATTCCGCAATCATTGGTTTTTGCCGAATTAAAGCCCAGTTGTATCCAAGTTATTACTTTATTGTTTGCTGACAATAAAATAATATACATATTCGCTATATTGATAACAATTGTTGGTTATATAGCTAGGGATAAATGGTTACTGTTGTTCACTTAGGGATAGATTGATGAAAATAAAACCGCTTATTTTAGCTACAGCCATGAGCTCCCTGACCTTGAGTGCGTCGGTTATGGCCGAGACGGTGTTTAACGGCGACCAGATTCAGGGCAAGCCGGTTATCACCAAGCTGGATGTCGAGTCACTGGCGCCGGGTAAAAATCATGAGTTTTACTTTCGGGTGGCCGGTCAGAACAATGCCGGTCAGCATTATTACTTACCGGTCAGCGTGCTGAAGGGCGAAAAAACCGGCAAGAAAGTGATGTTTACCGCCGGTGTCCATGCCAATGAAATGAATCCCTATCTCACCGTACACCAGATCAAGCAACAGCTGGCTGAGCAGCCATTGAGTGGCACCGTGACCATAGTGCATCAGTTCAACATTCCCGGCCTGATTGCCAATGTGCGTGAATTTGTGCCCTCCGGGCCGGTCAAGGTGAATGAAAACCTCAATCGCCAGGCAAGTATCGAGCAGGCCAAAACCTCGGGGCAGATATACTCGCACAGTATCTGGAACGATCTGCTGAAGGATAATGCGGACTATGCGGTGGATATGCATACGGCCAATCCCACTACCTTTCCGCTGTTTGCCTACACGGATCTGTCCGATCCGGCAGTAAAAGAAATGACCCGACAGTTTGATATCGATGTGGCGTTCAGCAGCAAGAGTAACGTCACGGTAGACGGTGCCTATAGCGCTATCGGAGTACCGGCGTTTACGCTGGAAATCGGTTCAAGGGATGTTTACGAGCCCGAACTGGTTGACCGTGCCGTGTGGGGTTCAATGAACTTTCTTCGTCATATCAAGGTAATCGAGGGTGCGGTTGAGACGTCAACAGCGGCTGTCGAGACCGAGCACTGGGAAGATGTTCGTGCCGAATTTGGCGGTTTTGTCGTGCCCCGGGTCAAGCTGCTGGACAAGGTCACAAAAGGTGACCTGATGTTCGTGCAGTACGATGCCTTCGGTCATGAAGTGAAGCGTTACACCAGCCCGAACGACGGCGTGGTGATACAGGTTATCCAGAATCCGATGGCCGAAAGCGGCAGTCAGCTGGGCAGTATCGTTTACTGATCATCAGGGCGGTGCCGCTTGCCGAAGCGTTTCCGCATCAGTCAGAGAAATGTCAAAACGCCGACCGGCATAAACCGGTCGGCGTTTTCGTTAAGGTCGGCTGGTGGGAAAGGAAGGCGGGAAAATCTCTGCCACCGGCGGATGCAGGTGGCTGCGTTCCGGATAGCTGGCAATAAAGCCGTCGAACTGGTGCTGGGCCTGATGATGCAGTTGCTGCAGATCCAGGCCCGGTTTTACCAGTTGTCCGTCCCACACCACCTTGTCGCCATTGACGATGACTCCCTTGACGTCGCGACCGTTGCCGTTGATCACCATAGCGGTGATGGGGTCGAATACCTGACCGGTATGAATGCCGTCAAAGTCGAACACCATGATGTCCGCCCTGGCGCCCGCACAGAGGCGGCCGATATCTTCCCGGCCCAGCGCCCTGGCGCCGCCCAGAGTGGCCATATTGTAATAATCCGCCGCCGAGGCTTCGGTGATATTGCCGGTCGTGACCCGGCTGAGCATGGCGCCGACGTGCATGTTCTGGATCATGTCCGGCGGGTAGGTATCGGTGCCCAGGCTGATGTTGATGCCCGCATCCCGAAAGCGGCTGACGCCGTTGAAGTATTTGGCATGGCGGCCGGCCACCAGCGGACAGATAACGGCGCTGGCACCACTCTGGCCAAGCAGGGCCAGTTCCCGTTGTATTTTCTCCGGACTGGGGTGCTTGCCGCCCAGCAATTGCAGGTGGGGCAGCAGCAGGCGAGCGTCGAGCAGATCATGTTCGGCCATCAGCTCCACCGACGACATGCCGTGGTGCAGCTCGTGAATCATGTCCACTTCAAACTCGCCCTGGCAGCTGTGCAGCCGCACCGGGCAGTCCAGCGCACGCATGGCCCTGGCGGTCTGGCGCAGCAGCTCGGGGGTACAGCCTTCGATGCGATCCGGGGCCAGCATGCCCTGGATGGTATCGCCATATTGGTGGAGCTGCTCCACATAACGCACCGCTTCTTCCAGCCCCTTCAGCCCGCGCTGTTCATCGAAGCGCATTCCGACACTGGTATCCGGGTTGACCACGCCGTAACCCGACATGTAGGCGGGGCCCAGGTAGGCGCGTACGCCCAGGCTTGCGGCAATATCGGCGGCACGCCGGAACTCGTCGGCGGTTTCGGCCCATTCCCGGTAAAGAATGGAGGTGATCGGCGCTATGGTGGTGATGCCGTTTAGCAGCAGCTGGCTGAAGGCATAACGCTTGTTGAAGTCCAGCTCGGCGTCGCTGTAAGTTTCGCGCCGTTGCCAGTCGCTGGCGGGCAGGCGGCCTTTTTTCCAGCCGGGCTGATGGTCGAAGGCGAGCACGGTGGAGTCCAGATCGGCCACCGCATCCAGGTCGATAAAGCCGGGGCCGACCAGGGCGTTGCCCATGGCCAGGGTCTCGTCGACCTGGCCCTGATAGCCGTGGCCGACAAACAGCACTGTGTCGCCGCGATAGACCAGCTCACCCTGTTCATAGATATGATGGCCGCCGTCCTTGAAGCCGATAACGTATTTGGCGGTGATTTTGGTGGTTTTCATTAAGATTGGCTCCGTCTGTGCCTGATGAGGCAGGATTCCCCATCCTGCTCTTGTGCGCCATTCAATGGCGTGATTGCTAACGAATGAGTCTGCTCAGAACAAACATTCGCCCTGGGCGGCCACCAGATTGCCGGCCTTGAATACGGTGCGAGCCTGAGGCGGTTCGACAATGGCTTCGGCCAGTGTTCGGGCATCAAGCAGCACCAGATCGGCCTGGCAACCCACCGCCAGACCATAGTCGGTCAGCCCCATCACCCCGGCGCCGCCATGGGTAATGGCATGCAGCGCCTGTTCCAGCTCTTTATCCTGGCGCCAACGATACTTGAGTCCCATCAGCATGGCCCGCTGCAGCATGTCGCCGTTGCCGTAAGGGCTCCAGGTGTCGCGAATGCCGTCGTTACCGGCGGTCACCTTGATGCCGGCGGCACGCAGTTTTTCATAGGGCGGTACATTGCGGTTGGCCGGGGCCGTGGTCGCAATGGCAATATCGGCCCGGGCCAGCCCGTCGATCAACCGATCCTGATAAGCCGGGTCTATCTCACCCAGGCAGAAGGCATGGCTGATGGTGACCTTGCCCTGCAGACCCAGCGCCAGGGTGCGTTCGATCATCAGCTCGACCGAAAAGGCGCCGAGCTCTCCCGCTTCGTGCAGGTGCAGATCGACGCCCTTGCCGTATTTAACGGCCATGTCGAATACCGCGTCGATATGGGCTACCGGGTCGCGTTCGAAAGAGGAGGGGTCGATACCGCCGACATAATCGGCGCCCAGCTTGAGCGCCTCTTCCATCAGCGCCCGGGTTCCGGGCCTACCGAGCAGGCCACTCTGGGGAAAACACACGGTTTCGATATAAATCTGCTCGGCCAGTTTTGCCTTGGTAGCCAGCACGCCTTCCATATGGCGCAGGCCGATTTCGGTATCTACATCGATATGAGTGCGGATATGGGTGGTGCCTTTGCTGATGGCCTGGCGGGTGATGCGTTCGGACTGCTGTTGCGCGTCAAACTCATGCTGGCGCCGAAAGTTGCGTTCGTTTTCGATGATGGCGGGCAGCTCTCTGGGAACCTGGTTTTCGTACCAGTCCATGCCCCACAGAGACTTGTCGATATGCGCATGGCCGTCGATAAAGCCGGGTAGTGCCAGGCGGTGATGTCCTTCCCGCACGATGGCGCCGTGCGGCAAGGGTATATTCGGCTCAATACGCACGATTCGGCCCTGCTCAATCAATACATCCTGGCTTCCTTGCTGTGCTGCAAGACGAACTTGTCTGATCAATGTGGCTACCATGATTGCTCCCTGTTGGCTCTATTAGCCTTGAATGGCTTGTGCTCGACTGTGTTAACGATGGCGAAGGCCATCCAAGAGCCCGCCTCATCACTTGCCGATCATCCTACCCAGAGTTGAATTTGTGTTTTGTGGTTGCTATCACAAACAAGCTAAATTGTTAGCACTTTGTTTTGTTATTATTTCCCTTGTGATCCAATAATGTTAATCGAAGGTTGCAGTGTCAGGTAGTCTGCGCCGGCGGCGGTCGTCATGACGAGGCCGTTATGTTTTCACTCACAGGGATGATGAATGATGAAACTAAAGACGATAACCGCGTGTCTGGTAGCTGCTTCCTGCAGCCTGGTAACTCAGCAGGCGCTGGCCGAAAATGTGGTGCGCTGGGCTCAGCAGGGCGATATTCCGACGCTGGATCCGTATGCGTTTGCCTCTACGCCGGCGCTGGCGTTTCAGAATCATATTTATGAAGGTCTGGTGCAGTGGAACGAGCAGCTGGAAATGTCGCCGGCGCTGGCCACACGCTGGGAGCAGCTGGACGATACCACCCTGCGTTTTTATCTGCGTGAAGGGGTCAACTTCCATAACGGCAACGGCTTCAATGCCGATGATGTGGTGGCATCCATTGCCCGGGTAACGCACCCGGATTCGGGTATTCGCGGTAATGCGTCCTCGATCAAGGATGCGGTGAAAGTGGACGATTACACGGTCGATATTCGGCTTAGCGGTAAGTCCCCCATCGCGCTCAACGAGCTCAGCGGTATTCTGATGATGGACAAGGAGTGGCTGGAAGAGCACCAGGCCACCGAACCGACCAGCATGACCAAGGGCACCGAAGGCTATGCCACCAATCACACCAACGGCACCGGTCCGTTCAAGCTGGAAAGCCGGCGCCGTGATGCAGAGATGGTACTGGTAAAAAATGACGGCTGGTGGCAGGCCGATCAGGCCAAGCACAATATCGATCGCATCGTGTTTCGACCGGTGGCATCTGAATCCACTCGCCTGGCCGGTATTCTGGCCGGTGAATTTGATCTGGTGAGCGATGTGCCGCTGCAGGATCTGCCCCGCCTGGAAAAGGAAAAGGGTATAGAGGTTAAGGTCCGGCCTTCTTTGCGCGTGATGTTTCTGACCCTGAACATGAATGACGAGCTGAATGCGGGCAATGTGGATGGCAAGAATCCTCTGCAGGATCAGAAGGTACGTCAGGCTCTGCACATGGCCATCGATCGGGAGGCCATCGTCAAGAAAATCATGCGCGGCATGACAGAGGTGGCCAACACCTATGTGGCACCCGCCATCGCCGGTTTTGACGCAGAGCGAGGCGTGACCACAAACTACGATCCCAAGCAGGCGAAGGCGTTGCTGGCCGAGGCGGGTTATCCCGATGGCTTCAAGCTGGCGTTCGATTGCGAGCAGGGTTACTACCTTAACTCGGAGCAGTGGTGTCAGGCGGTGCAGCGTTACTGGTCCAAGGTGGGGGTGGATACCAACCTGAACATGCACACCCGCAGTGTCTATTCCCAGATCCGCGACAATGGCCGCACCGATGTGGCGGTACTGGGCTGGGCCAACCTGCCGCTCTATGACGCCTACAGCATCAATCAGCAGTTGCTGCACTCCAAGGACGGCGGCATCTATGGCGCCTTCAACATACCCCGCTATCAGAATGACACCATCGATACCCTGATCGAACAATCCTCGTTCGAGCTGGATTCATCTATCCGTACCAGGCAGATGGAAGATGTGCTGGCGCAGGCGCATCAGGACTTGCCCTTCCTGCCGCTGCACTTTGAACCCATGGCCTGGGCGACCTCCGACAAGCTGAGCATCACCCAGAATCCGGACAACGTGGTACGGCTCTGGTACGCCAGCATCAAGCAGGGTTGATTCAGCAAGGGGCCACCCGAAAAGTGGTGGCCCTGATACGCAGGAGTGAGCGCGAACCCCGAGGAGAATCGTCGACAGGCAGCGAGGCCTGTTCCGGATAACGAGGTTGTTATCAACCGTCAGTCTGTTCACCGAAAGGAATGATGAATGATGAAATTAAAGACGATATCGGCCTGCCTGGTGCTCGCCAGTTGTGGCTTGATCACTCAGCAGGCCCAGGCCGAAAATGTGGTGCGCTGGGCGCAGCAGGCCGACATTCCCACGCTGGATCCTTACGCCTTTGCGTCTACCCACGCCTTGAGTTTTCAAAACCATATCTATGAAGGACTGGTGCAATGGAACGATAGCCTGGAGTTGGAGCCAACGCTGGCCAGCCGCTGGGAGCAAATGGACGATACCCGTATCCGTTTTTATCTGCACCAGGGCGTCAAGTTCCACAACGGCAATGACTTCAATGCCGATGACGTGGTGGCCTCCATCAAGCGGGTGACCCATCCGGACTCGGGCATTCGCGGCAATGCCTCGTCGCTCGGTGAAGCGGTCAAAATAGACGACTATACCGTGGATATTCTGCTCAACGGCAAGTCACCCATTGCCCTCAACGAATTGTCCGGCGTATTGATGATGGACAAGGAGTGGCTGGAAGCAAACAAGGCATCGGTGCCGACCAGCATGAGCAAGGGCACCGAAGGCTATGCCACCAACCACACCAACGGTACCGGCCCGTTCAAGCTGGAGAGCCGGCGTCGCGACGCCGAAATGATACTGACCAAAAACGACAGCTGGTGGCAGGCCGACAAGGCCAGTCACAATATCGATCGCATTGTGTTTCAGCCGGTATCTTCCGATGCTACTCGCCTGGCTGGCATGCTGTCCGGCGAGTTTGATCTGGTGAACGATGTGCCACTGCAGGATCTGCCCCGACTGGAGAAAGAAAAGGACATCAAGGTCAAGGTCCGGCCTTCGCTGCGGGTGGATTACCTGTCGCTGAACATGGCTGACGAGCTGAATGCGGGCAACGTGGATGGCAAGAATCCGCTTAAAGATCTGAAGGTGCGTCAGGCCATGTACATGGCCATCGATCGGCAAGCCATCGTCAAGAAAATCATGCGTGGCATGACCGAGGTCGCCAATACCTATGTGGCGCCGGGCATTGCCGGTTATGACGCCGAACGCAGCATCGAGCTGGCTTACGATCCCGCTCAGGCCAAGGCCTTGCTGGCCGAGGCCGGTTATCCCGATGGCTTTGAACTGGCGTTCGACTGCGTGCAGGGCGCCTACCTGAATGCGGAGCAATGGTGTCAGGCGGTGCAGCGTTACTGGTCGAAAATCGGGATTCAGTCCAATCTGAACATGCACTCCCGCAGCGTCTATTCGCAGATCCGCGATAATGGCCGTACCGATGTGGCGGTGCTGGGTTGGGCCAACCTGCCGCTGATCGACGCCTACAGCATCAACCAGCAACTGCTGCACTCCAGGGATGGCGGCATCTATGGTGCCTTCAATATTCCCCGCTATCAGAATGACACCGTGGACAGCCTGATTGAGCAATCGGTATTCGAGCTGGATAAACCCACCAGAATACAGCTGATGAGTGATGCGCTGGCCATGGCCCAGCAGGATTTGCCCTATATACCGTTGCATTTTGAGCCGGTGGCCTGGGTTACCTCCAATCAGCTGACCATCACCCAGAACTCCGACAACGTGGTGCGGCTCTGGTACGCCAACATGAATTAACACGCAGCGAGCCTGCGGGCTCTTCTTTTTCGTAATAGCTAATCAAGGGAGTGATTTATGTTGGCTTTTACCATACAGCGACTGTTGCAGGCCTGCGGGCTGATGCTGACGGTGGCGTTGATCGCCTTCACCATGTTTCAGTTTGTCGGTGATCCTATCGACGGCATGTTGCCGGAAAGTGCAACCCAGTTTGAACGCGATGAGCTGCGTGAAAAGCTGGGCCTGAACGACAGCGTGATCACCCAGTACGGGCGGTTTGTCGGCAACATAGCGCAGGGGGATTTCGGCATCTCCTATTACAACAAGATGGATGTGCTCAGTCTGATCATGGAGCGATTGCCGGCGACCCTGGAGCTGGTGTTTGTGGCGGTGATCATTTCGCTGGCGGTAGGACTGCCGGCGGGGGTCTGGGTGTCGCTGTCGCGCAACAAGTGGCTGACCAGTCTGGTGCAGACCATCTCGCTGATTGGGGTGTCGTTGCCGAGCTTTATTGCCGGCATCGTGCTGATCATCGTGTTTTCGGTCTGGCTTGGCTGGCTGCCGTCCCACGGGCGGGGCGATATCGTGGAGTTTGGCTGGTGGAGCAGCGGCCTGTTCAGTCAGTCGGGCTGGGCCTCCATCATACTGCCGGCCCTGTCGTTGGCCCTGTTCATGATCACCATGATCATGCGCCTGGTACGCAGTGAAATGCAGGAAGTGCTGCGCACCGATTACATCAAGTTCGCCAAGGCCCGGGGCATCAAGCAACGCAGCATCAATTACAGTCACGCGCTGCGTAATTCGCTGTTGCCGGTGATCACCATTATCGGCCTGCAGATCGGCGGCCTGATCGCCTTTGCGGTCGTCACCGAAACGGTCTTTCAATGGCCGGGCATGGGGCTGCTGTTTATTCAGGCGGTCAACTACGTCGATATACCGGTAATCTCCGCCTATCTGGTGTTCATCTCGCTGATATTTATCTGTATCAACACCCTGGTCGACATCCTTTATCGAATGATCGATCCACGCATGAGAACGGCCTGACCGTTAATGACAAGGATGAGGTAACGCATGGCTATCAATACCACCAAGACCGCTCTGACCGGGCAGAACCGTGCCGAAACGAGCAGGATGAAGGCAATATGGCAGCAGCTGCTGGCCGCCTACGACAGCGATATTGCTTATAACTTTCGCAGCTCCCGGCTGACGGTGTTCGCCAGCACTGTGCTGGTCCTGCTGTTGTTCGCCGGTATCGGCGCCTCTTTGCTGGCGCATTATGATCCCTTTGATATGGCGGTGTTCGACCTGATGGACTCGGAACTGCCGCCTTCCTGGGTGGAAGGCGGTGAAGCCCGCTTCTGGCTGGGTACCGATATTCAGGGTAGGGATGTCTATTCCCTGATCCTTCATGGCCTGCAGGTTTCGCTGATCGTCGGCTTTATCAGCGTGCTCTGCGCCATGGCGCTGGGCGTGACACTGGGGGTGATCAGCGGTTATTTCGGCGGCATGATCGACGCGCTGATCATGCGTCTGGCCGATGCCATGCTCAGTTTCCCCACCATCATGTTTGCACTGCTGGTCAGCGGTGCCGCCCGCGGTTTGCTGCCTCAGGAAATGCATGATCAGATGGCGGTATACATCATCGTTATCTCCATCACCCTGACCGGCTGGATGCAATATGCCCGTACCGTACGCGGCTGCACCCTGCAGGAAGGGCATCGGGAATACGTGCAGGCCGCCAAGGTGATGGGCAGCAGCAATATGCGCATCATGTTTCTGCATATTCTGCCCAACGTGCTCAGCCCGGTACTGGTGCTGGCCACCCTGCATCTGGCGCTGGCGGTACTGACCGAAGCGACGCTGTCGTTTCTCGGGGTCGGCATGCCGCCGCACCAGCCGTCACTCGGCACCCTGATCAACGAAGGCAACAAATACCTGTTCTCCGGTCAGTGGTGGGTGGTGGTGTTCCCTTCGCTGGTGCTGGTGGTGCTGGCGCTGTCGGTCAATCTGGTGGGTGACTGGTTACGTGACGCCCTGAATCCCAAGCTGCGCTAAGGAGCAAGACAATGGAAAACGGCATCAATCATCGCGGTGATGTGGTTCTGGCAGTGGACGATCTCTGTATCGAGTTCACTCATCGCAAGGGAAATCTGAAGGCGATTCAGCATGTGTCCTTCGAAATGCGCAAGGGAGAGATCCTGGGCGTGGTGGGCGAGTCGGGTGCCGGCAAGTCGCTGACCGGTTCGGCGATCACCGGCCTGCTGGAGGCGCCGGGGCGTATCGCCGGCGGCCAGATCAGCCTTTACGGCAATCGCATCGACAACCTGCCGGAAGATCAGCGCCGGCTGCTGCGCGGCAAGGAAATCGGGGCCATCTTTCAGGATCCGCTGACCAGCCTCAATCCGGTGCTGACCGTTGGCCGGCAACTGATCGAAACCATTCAGACCCATCTTCCGCTGTCACTCGCTCAGGCCCGACAGAAGGCGCTGGATCTGATGAAAGAGGTCGGCATTCCGGCGGCGGAGCAGCGTATCGATCAATACCCGCACCAGTTTTCCGGCGGCATGCGTCAGCGCATCGTGATCGCCCTGGCGCTGTGTGTCGAGCCCAAGGTGATCATCGCCGACGAGCCGACCACGGCACTGGATGTGTCGGTGCAGGCCCAGGTGCTGCAGTTGCTGCGGCGGCTGTGCAAACAGCACGACGCCTCGGTGATGCTGGTCACCCACGACATGGGAGTGATCGCCGAGATCTGCGATCGGGTGGCGGTGATGTATGCGGGGCGGCTGGTAGAAATAGGCCCGGTCGAGGCGGTGCTCAAGTCACCCAGTCATCCCTATACGGTGGGGCTGATGGGTTCGATTCCGCGCATCGGTGTGCGCGAGCCGCGCTTGTCGCAGATCCCCGGATCCATGCCCCGGCTCAACGCCATTCCCCAGGGCTGCGCCTTTAATCCGCGTTGCCCCAACAGCAGTGCTGAATGCCGACAGCATGAGCCCGAGCTGAAAACTGTCGGTGACTCCCGGGTTGCCTGTCTGAAAGTGATGCAAGAGGAGCTGGTGTGATGAGCGAGATGATTGAAGACCGTGGCCTGCTGGAAGTACGCAACCTGCATATCAAGTTCGATATCTCCAAGCCGTTTATTCATCGGCTGCTGAACCGGACGGAAAAAACCTATGTGCATGCGGTGCGCGGCATCGACTTCAGTATTCGCAAGGGCGAAACCTTCAGCCTGGTGGGAGAGTCCGGTTGCGGCAAATCAACGGTGGCACGGCTGTTGTCGGGCTTGTATCAGCCGACCGACGGCGACATCAGCTATCAGGGCACCATACTGGCCGAGGCGACTCGTGAGCAGCGCCAGCATATTCGCCGCCGCTGCCAGATGATCTTTCAGGATCCCTTCGCCAGCCTGAACCCGCGCTGGAAAGTGGAGCGCATCGTCGCCGAGCCGCTGGTGCTGTTCGACATGATCAGCAACCGGGATGAAGGTCGCGAGCGGGTCGGCAAGTTGCTGGAGCAGGTGGGGCTGGCGGCGTCGGACATGGACAAGTTTCCCCACGAATTTTCGGGCGGCCAGCGTCAACGTATTTCCATTGCCCGGGCATTGGCCGGCGAGCCCGAGTTCCTGATCTGTGACGAGCCGACCTCGGCATTGGATGTGTCGGTGCAGGCCCAGGTGCTCAACCTGATGAAGGATCTGCAGGACGAGCTGGGGCTGACCTATTTGTTTATCAGTCACGACATGTCGGTGGTGTCCCACTTCTCCGATCGGGTCGGCATCATGTATCTGGGACGATTGGTGGAAGTGGGCACGGTAGAGGAGGTATTCAACCGGCCTCGTCACCCCTATACCCGCATGCTGATGGATGCCATTCCCAGCATGGACGTGATTCACAAGGAACGCACCCCGGTTACCGGCGAGGTACCCAACCCCATATCGCCACCTTCCGGCTGCGCATTTCACCCTCGTTGTGCCTTTGCCACCGAACAGTGCAAGCAGGCCACACCGGCGGTGCAGAACATGAGTGCTACCCAGCAGGTGGCCTGTCACTACCCTCTGTCTCTCGGCTGAGCAAACCGCGAGCCCGACAGCGTTATGGCCGGAATGGGTAGCATTCGGGCCCGTTATTTACTATAAATCGTCTCTCCACCGCTCATGGTGGCGAGACGATGTGCTTTTCCCTTCCTTATTTTGCTGCAATGGCCTGTTCGGGCCCGGAGTTTGTTATGTCTGCACCTTCACGGCACTGGCTCAATATCGGCCTCCTGTCTTATGGAATGGCACTGTCACAGTCGGGCATGCTGATTTACCTGAGTCTGATCTCCATGGTCGGCTTTCAGCTTGCGCCGTCACCGGCGCTGGCTACCCTGCCGTTTGCCATTCAGTCGGTATTCTCTGCCCTCGCCAGTTTTCCCGTGGCCTACCTGATGGCCTGGCTGGGCCGCAAGTGGGGCATAGTGCTGGGCCAGTTGTTCGGCATGGGAGGCGCCGGCCTGACGGTGGCGGCGCTGATGATGTCCCAGTTCTGGCTGCTGATTGCCGCCTGCGTGCTGTTCGGCATCTATTTCAGCCTGACCCAGCAAATCCGCTTTGCCGCCGCCGAACTGGTGCCGGCGTCGATGAAGGAACAGGCGGTTTCTCTGGTGATCGGGGCGGCGGTCGTGGCGTCCATCGTCGGGCCCGGGTTGTCGACCTGGGGTGAGTCCTTCGGCTACGGTGTTCCTTTTGTGGGCAGCTTTGCCGCCATTATTCCGCTGTGTCTGCTGGTGATGACCGGGGTGTTGTTTTTGCGCCCTCCGGCTCGTCAGGCAACGGCCACCAGCGGTGGCGGGCGCTCTCTCGGCCAGATACTGAAAGCGGGAGCCTGGCGCCCCATGGTGGCGGCCGCAGTCTCTTTTGCCATGATGTCCTTTGTGATGATCGCCACGCCCTTGTCGATGAGTCATGCCGATTTTCATGTCAGCGATTCCAATACCGTGGTGCAGTTTCATTCGCTGGGCATGTTTCTGCCCGGGCTCTTTATCGGCCCCTTTCTCAAGCGTTATGGTCCCAAACGATTGATCCTGGCCGGCATTAGTGTCTTTATGCTGGCGATCATCATCAACCTGCAGGGCATGTCATTCTGGCATTACCTGAGTGGCCTGCTGCTGGTGGGCGTGGCCTGGAGCCTGATGTTCGTCAGTGCCACCAGCTGGCTGACCCGTTACTACCAGCCGAATGAGGCGGCGCGGGTGCAGTCGTTCAACGATTTCTGCGTCTTCATGGTGGTGGCGGTGTGCGGACTTTTCTCCGGCAAGGTACTGACCACCTTTGGCTGGGAAGGGCTCAACCTGGTGATGTTGCCCAGTCTGGTACTGGTGGCACTGATCTGCCTGCTGGAACCCAAGGCCGGCCCGCTGATGGACAAGGCGACGGGCTCTACTATTGACAATCAGGTCGGTTGATTCATCGCCGTCACCATAGCGCCGGCTGATTGGCCGGCGCCATGGCTTTTACTTTCGTCCTCACCCCGGCCGCCGATGGCTGCCGGCAATGCTCCTTCCAATACGCAAGCTGGTGGTTAAAAACTAGACTTAGGGCTGGCAGCAGCACTTGCACTGTTTTTGTTGCGATGGATGAAGGAGGGGCATCATGGTGTCTAAAACCGGTCATACCGACACCCCGGCTATCTGGGACAATCCCATGGGAACCGACGGTTTCGAGTTTGTGGAATATGCCTCCCGCCAGCCGGAGCAGCTAGCAGAGCTGTTCGAGCTGTTGGGCTTTGTGGCCATTGCCCGCCATCGCAGCAAGAACGTAACCCTGTACCGACAGGGCGATATCAACTTCATCCTCAATGCCGAGCCCCACAGCCATGCCGAACGCTTTACCCGTGTTCACGGCCCGGGTGCCAACGCCATGGCGTTTCGAGTAAAAGATGCAGCTGCCGCCATTCGGCAGCTGGCGGCGCAGGGCGCCACCGTGGTGGCGTCCGGTGCCGGCCCGATGGAGTTGCAGATTCCGGCCATCGAGGGCATCGGCGGCTCGCTGATTTATCTGGTGGATCGCTACGGGGAACAAAGCA